>JAEYWD010000016.1 GCA_023429135.1 Bacteroidota bacterium
ACAGTACCATCGGCTTTCATAGCATCTTTTCCAACATTCCTGGTGTCAGGTACTTGTTTGGCTAAAACTATAATTTTCAGTCCATTCATCGTAGAAGTGGTTAATTTTAAGATTGGCAAATATATAATAAATCCAAAAATGCGAAAGAGAAATTTAAGGAGGCGGTGTAATTTAGGAGGATTTTAAATAAGATGTTAGACTTTAGGTATAAAAACTTCAGAAAACCTTAGACACAATCAGGTTGTAAACGTTCATCACTCTTTTCATGTTCTCATTTCCTTTAACAGGCGACAAATTAAGGAACCCCCTTCTGAATGTATTTGTTTGCGTTAGATCAGGAGACTCCGTCAAATACTCAGGATACATCAACAATAAACCAACAATGGTTTTCCAGGCATTTCCATGAACCCTGACTGTTAATGGTGGAATACGCGAAGGGTGAACATGCACAAATGCCTCCTTATTTTCACTTTTTCTTAATATCCAATTCGCACCATCTTCAAGTGCTATGGTCCGATATCCGATTTTTCCCAACCATTCGACATATTCACTACCGGTATAAATCTTTAGCCTCGCAAATTCATTCACCAATTTCTCCTTAATTTCTTCCGGTGAATAAGGTCCTATATAAACATCAACAAAATTTGAGTTGATGGTTTTGATTAATTCCACGAAAGACACTCTCTCGGATACAGAAATATTCTTTAGTATAGAACACACAAATAAAAGATGATGCTTTAAAGGGTTGAAATGTATCTGATCTGTTCGGATTGTCATTTAATCGTCAATATTTCATCTAAGATAAATTAAACAGTGAAATGACTGAGATTAATGAACTACAAAAATATTAAAAGGTGATTATGCCACTTCCCGAAAAATTAATCCCAGGATTGGAAACAAAACCGTCAAAAATCAGTAAAATGTCGCAGAGTGTTTAATTTACAACGAACATAACTGCGCTATGACCGACCTTTATCTTCCTGCCAATATAAGAGAGCAAACGCCTCTTGTTCATTTTAAGACAACTGGTGATTTAAAAATTGAAGGGACATCTTATCCTGAAAATCCTATGAAGTTTTACGGGCAGGTAATTGATTGGGTAAAGGAACTGAAGAACCAGAACACAGATAAAATAACCTTATCCGTTCGTCTTGATTATTTTAATACAAGTTCCAGTAAGCTGGTGCTGTTTATATTTAAGACAATTGAGAGCATGTATATTAAAGATAAAAAAGATGTTAAAATTACCTGGTTTTACAATAGTGGCGATGAGGATATGCTCGAGTCCGGTGATGATTATGCCAGCCTTCTGGATTGTCCTTTTGAATTGAATGAAATAAAATAAGAGTAGACTTTAACTGAATGATTAGCAACAATTAAATCCCAATTTATAGTTATAAAAAACAAAACCCCAGAAATTCCGGGGTTTTGTTTTTATATTATGCTTGAGCAATCGGGCCGCCGAATGTTAGCGGTAAAGTGGGAGGTCCCTGATCTACCTTTACCGGCCCAAAAGCGGCCTCATACTTGGCTACATTATCCTTTAGAGCCATAAGAAGACGTTTTGCATGTTCCGGTGTAAGGATGATCCGGGATTTAACTTCTGCTTTAGGCAGACCTGGCATGATCCTTACAAAGTCAACAACAAATTCGGAGGATGAATGAGTAATGATAGCAAGGTTCGAGTAAGTCCCCTGTCCTATCTCCTCTTTCAGCTCAATATTAATTTGCTGATTTGCTTCGTTCTCTTCCATACCGTTAAATAATTTCGTCTTCTTCAATTACAGCTTCAAGATCAGCCTTTTTCGACGATACTAATTTTTCGTAATCGTCCATTGAGCCAACAACGAGGCGTTGGTATTCACGAAGACCCGAACCTGCAGGTATAAGGTGACCTACAATAACATTTTCCTTCAGACCTTCGAGTGTATCGACCTTGCCGTGGATTGCAGCTTCGTTGAGTACTTTGGTGGTTTCCTGGAAGGAAGCTGCCGAGATAAAGCTCTGGGTTTGAAGTGCTGCCTTAGTAATACCTTGTAACACCTGGTTCGAAGTAGCAGGAACAGCATCGCGTGCCTCAACAACCTTAGCATCTCTACGCTTCAGAAGTGAATTTTCGTCACGTAATTTACGGGCGGTGATAATCTGACCTGGGCGTAGATTGGAATCTCCTGGTTCAATTACAACTTTCTTACCAAAGATAAAGTCATTTTCGTCCATGAACTCCCATTTGTCCACAACTTGTTTTTCGAGGAACTTGGTATCACCCGGGTCGATAATTTCTACCTTACGCATCATCTGACGAACGATTACTTCGTAATGTTTGTCGTTGATTTTCACACCCTGCATACGATAAACTTCCTGTACCTCGTTCACGATGTACTCCTGAACGGCAGTAGGACCTTTAATTGCAAGAATATCGGAAGGAGTTATTGCGCCTTCGGAAAGTGGCGTACCAGCTTTCACGTAGTCGTTCTCCTGGATCAGTATCTGTTTTGAAAGCGGCACCATGTATTTCTTCACTTCACCCGATTTAGAGGTAATTGTAATTTCACGGTTACCACGTTTTACCTTACCAAAGCTAACTTCACCGTCAATTTCAGAAACCACAGCCGGATTGGATGGATTCCTGGCCTCAAACAACTCCGTAACACGGGGCAGACCACCGGTGATGTCACCGGTTTTACCAACGGCACGGGGCATTTTCACGAGGATATCGCCAGCCTTTACCACTTCATCTTCTGAAACAACAATGTGAGAACCTACTGGAAGGTTGTACGATTTAATAACATCATCAGTTTGCGAAACAATTCGCACCATGGGGTTCTTGGTCTTATCCCTGGTTTCGATAATTACTTTTTCACGGTAACCGGTTTGTTCATCCGATTCGTCGCGATAGGTAACACCTTCCTGTAAAGCTTCAAATTCAACCTTACCGGTGATTTCCGAGATAATAACTGCATTATATGGGTCCCATTCGCTGATAAGCTGATTCTTTTTGACCTCATCACCATTCTTTACATACAGTTTCGAACCATAAGGAACGTTGTGAGTAAGAAGGGTGATTCCGGTATTCTTATCAATAATACGTAACTCAGTCAAACGACTGATAACGATCTGATAAGGATTATTCAGTTCATCAACACGGTCTATCGAACGTAATTCTTCAATTTCAACAACACCTTCGTATTTGGTGGTGATACTCGATTCGGACGCAATGTTTGAAGCAGTACCCCCAACGTGGAATGTACGAAGAGTAAGCTGTGTACCAGGTTCACCGATTGATTGTGCTGCGATAACACCTACAGCTTCACCATTCTGAACCATGCGACCAGTAGCAAGGTTACGGCCATAACATTTGGCACATACACCTTTCTTCGATTCGCAGGTTAACACCGAACGAATTTCAACCTGCTCGATGGGTGAATTGGAAATATTTTCAGCAATAGATTCAGTGATTTCATCACCTGAAGCTACAATCAGTTCGCCGGTTAATGGATGATAGATATCGTGAACGGTAGTACGACCAAGAATTCTTTCGTACAACGACTCAACAACTTCTTCATTATTTTTAATGGCTGTTGCAACCAGGCCGCGCAACGTACCGCAATCAGGCTCATTAATAATCACGTCCTGAGATACGTCAACCAAACGACGGGTAAGATAACCAGCATCGGCAGTCTTAAGAGCCGTATCGGCCAAACCTTTACGAGCACCGTGGGTTGAGATAAAGTATTCCAAAACCGAAAGGCCCTCTTTAAAGTTCGATAGAATTGGGTTTTCGATAATTTCGGAGGTTGTAGCACCTGATTTCTGCGGTTTCGCCATAAGACCACGCATACCTGAAAGCTGACGGATCTGTTCCTTGGAACCACGAGCACCAGAGTCGAGCATCATGTAAACAGGATTGAAACCTTGTTTGTCTTTCGAAATCTTGTTCAGCAGAATATGCGTTAACTTGGCATTTGTATGCGTCCAGATATCGATAATCTGATTGTAGCGTTCGTTGTTGGTAATGAAACCCATGTTATAGTTATTCAATACCTCATCAACTTGTTTGTAACCTTCCTGAACCAAAATTTCTTTGTCAGCAGGTACAATTACGTCATCCAGGTTAAACGACAGACCTCCGCGGAATGCAGTCTGGAATCCAAGATGTTTAATGTCGTCGAGGAACTTTGCGGTACGCGCTGTACCAGCTCTCTTCAACACTTTACCGATAATATCGCGAAGTGATTTTTTAGTAAGAACTTCGTTGATATAACCAACTTCCTTCGGAACAAATTCGTTAAACATCACGCGTCCGCAGGTGGTTTCGATTATTTTCTTAACTATCTGACCATCCTCAAGATCGTCGGTTTTCACCTTGATAATAGCGTGTAAGTCCAGTCTCTTTTCGTTGTGAGCAATAATCACTTCTTCAGGAGAGTAGAAACGCATTCCTTCACCCTTTACAGGATGTTCAGGCGTATTCTTACGCTGTTTTGTAATATAATACAGCCCCAAAACCATGTCCTGCGAAGGAACAGTGATAGGGGCGCCATTAGCAGGGTTGAGGATGTTATGTGAAGCAAGCATCAGCATTTGAGCTTCCAAAACAGCAGTATTTCCTAATGGAAGGTGAACTGCCATCTGGTCCCCGTCGAAGTCAGCGTTGAACGCTGTACAAACAAGCGGGTGGAGCTGAATAGCTTTGCCTTCAATAAGTTTTGGCTGGAAAGCCTGGATACCTAAACGGTGCAGTGTTGGAGCACGGTTTAACAAAACAGGGTGACCTTTCAGTACGTTTTCAAGGATATCCCAAACAACAGGATCCTTGCGATCTACAATTTTCTTGGCCGATTTTACTGTTTTAACAATACCTCTTTCAATCAGCTTACGGATGATAAATGGTTTGTACAACTCAGCAGCCATGTCTTTTGGAAGACCGCATTCGTGTAACTGTAATTCAGGACCTACGACGATAACCGAACGTGCAGAGTAGTCGACACGTTTACCCAACAAGTTCTGACGGAAACGGCCTTGTTTACCTTTTAAGCTGTCGCTCAAAGATTTCAGCGGACGGTTTGCATCTGTTTTAACTGCATTGGATTTTCTCGAGTTATCGAACAATGAGTCTACAGCTTCCTGAAGCATACGTTTCTCATTACGGAGAATTACTTCGGGAGCCTTGATTTCGATAAGCCTTTTCAAACGGTTGTTGCGGATAATTACGCGACGATATAAATCGTTTAAGTCGGAAGTCGCGAAACGACCACCATCCAGCGGAACTAACGGACGCAATTCGGGCGGAATCACAGGAATAACTTTCAGAATCATCCATTCAGGACGGTTAATTCCTTTTGATTCGCGGAATGCCTCAACAACCTGCAGACGTTTCAGAGCTTCGCTCTTACGCTGCTGAGATGTTTCGTTATTTGCTTTATGTCTTAATTCGTACGATAATTCATCAAGATCAATCCTTTCCAAAAGTTTGTAAAGAGCTTCAGCTCCCATATCGGCAACAAACTTGTTTGGATCGGTATCTTCCAGGTACTGATTTTCCTTGGGAAGAGTCTCAACAATGTCAAGATATTCTTCTTCAGTAAGAAAATCGTGCGCTTTGATACCATCGGCAGCTTTGATACCGGGATTAATAACCACGTAACGCTCATAATAAATAATGGCGTCGAGTTTTTTGGTAGGCAATCCTAAAAGGTAACCTATTTTATTGGGTAATGAACGGAAATACCAGATATGAGCTACCGGTACAACCAGGTTGATATGACCCATGCGTTCGCGACGAACTTTCTTCTCTGTTACTTCAACACCGCAACGGTCGCACACGATACCCTTATAACGGATTCTCTTGTACTTACCGCAGTGACATTCGTAATCCTTTACAGGTCCAAAGATGCGTTCGCAGAACAGTCCATCTCTTTCTGGTTTATAGGTACGGTAGTTAATGGTTTCCGGTTTTAACACTTCCCCGCTAGAGCGCTCAAGCACTTCTTCAGGAGAAGATAACCCAATGGTTACTTTTGTAAAACTGGCCTTAACCTTACTGTCTTTTCTATATGACATATATTATTCTTATTTACCTGGTTAAAAGTAAAACCTGCCCCACCCTTTAAGAGGTGCGACAGGTAAATATTTTTATTGAAGATTGATGCTTAATCCCAAGCCTCTCAATTCGTGCAACAATACGTTGAACGATTCGGGAACTCCCGGACTTGGCATTGGCTCACCCTTAACAATAGCTTCGTATGTTTTGGCACGTCCCACAACGTCGTCGGATTTAACGGTGAGGATCTCCTGGAGGATATTGGCTGCACCGAACGCTTCGAGTGCCCAAACTTCCATTTCCCCAAAACGTTGACCCCCGAATTGTGCTTTACCACCAAGAGGCTGCTGTGTAATAAGCGAGTATGGTCCAATTGAGCGGGCATGCATCTTATCGTCAACCATGTGGCCTAATTTGAGCATGTAGATCACACCTACGGTTGCAGGCTGATCGAAACGTTCACCAGTTCCACCGTCATAGAGGTACGATTTACCGAAGCGTGGAATGCCAGCTTTATCAGTCCAGTGATTAATATCTTCAATAGAAGCTCCGTCGAAAATCGGGGTGGCAAATTTTACTCCTAATTCGTATCCGGCCCACCCAAGAACAGTTTCGTAAATCTGTCCGAGGTTCATACGGGAAGGTACACCAAGAGGGTTCAGAACAATGTCAACCGGTTTACCATCTTCGAGGAATGGCATGTCTTCTTCACGCACAATCCTCGAAACAATACCCTTGTTACCATGGCGTCCTGCCATTTTATCCCCTACTTTCACCTTACGTTTCTTGGCAATAAATACTTTGGCTAACTGAATGATACCAGTAGGTAGTTCATCACCAATCGTAATATTGTATTTTTTGCGTTTGTGAACCGCATCAATTTCTTTGAACTTAATCATGAAATTGTGCAGAAGGTCGCGAATCTGATCGTTCTTTTGTTTATCGGTTGTCCACTTTGTAGGATTGATATTTTCATAGTTCAATTCCTGTAACTGTTTCATGGTGAATTTAGCACCCTTACCAATTACTTCAACGCCGTTTCCATCCTTAACACCTTGCGATGTTTTACCATTCACAAGGATGAATAATTTATCAATCAGTTTTACCTTCAGGTCGGCATAAGCCTTTTCGAAGTCATCATCAATTTTCTGAAGAATGCCCTTCTCATTGGTTTTGCCTTTTTTCTCCTTCATAGCACGTGAGAACAGCATTTTGTCCACAACAACGCCAAACAATGATGGGGGTGCCTTAAGCGAGGCATCTTTCACGTCGCCGGCCTTGTCGCCGAATATCGCCCTTAAGAGCTTTTCTTCAGGAGAAGGATCGGATTCTCCCTTTGGAGTAATCTTACCGATTAATATATCGCCGGGCTCAACCTGAGCACCAATACGTATTAAACCATTTTCATCAAGATTCTTGGTAGCTTCTTCGCTCACATTTGGGATATCGCTGGTAAGCTCTTCCAAACCACGTTTGGTATCGCGAACTTCGAGCAAATACTCATCTATGTGAATTGAGGTGAAGATATCGTCGCGAACAACTTTTTCAGAGATCACGATAGCATCCTCAAAGTTATACCCTTTCCAGGGCATGAAAGCAACCCGGAGATTTCTTCCCAAAGCGAGTTCACCGCCCTGAGTACCATAACCTTCGGTAAGAATCTGACCTTTTGTAACCCTCTGCCCCTTTTTTACAATAGGTACAAGGTTTACAGTAGTATTCTGGTTTGTCTTTTTAAATTTAGGAAGCTTGTAATGTACAATACTGCTATCGAATGAAATGAACTCTTCATCTTCAGTACGATCGTATTTAATTACAATTTCAGTGGCATCAACAAAATTAATAACGCCATCGCCTTCTGCAACAACAAGCAAACGGGAGTCTTTCGCAACCATGTGCTCAATACCGGTACCAACAATTGGAGAATCAGGACGGAGCAGCGGAACTGCCTGACGCATCATGTTCGATCCCATCAAAGCACGGTTAGCATCGTCGTGTTCAAGGAAGGGAATTAATGAAGCCGCTATTGAAGCAATCTGATTAGGAGCTACGTCCATCATGTGAACTTCTTCCTTTTCAGGCATAGGGAAGTCGCCGTTGAAACGTCCTTTTACCTTCTGATCAAGAAAATCTCCATTATCGGCAACACGAGCGTTAGCCTGTGCTATAACTTTTTCTTCCTCTTCTTCAGCACTAAGGTAAATAACACCTTCGTTCGAAAGATCCACTATCCCACCTCCTACTTTACGGTAAGGAGTTTCGATAAATCCTAAAACGTTAATCTTCGCAAAAACGCATAAAGACGAAATAAGACCGATGTTAGGACCTTCAGGAGTTTCAATTGGACAAAGACGTCCGTAATGCGTGTAGTGAACGTCACGAACCTCAAAACCGGCACGTTCACGGGAAAGACCTCCGGGACCCAGGGCTGACAAACGACGCTTGTGAGTCATTTCAGACAATGGGTTGGTTTGATCCATAAACTGGGACAACTGGTTTGTTCCAAAGAATGAATTGATAACCGACGAAAGTGTCTTTGAATTTATAAGATCTATCGGGGTAAAAACTTCGTTATCGCGAACATTCATACGCTCACGAATGGTTCTTGCCATACGGGCTAAACCCACACTGAACTGGTTCGCCAATTGTTCGCCTACTGTTCTTACCCTTCTGTTACTCAAGTGGTCAATATCGTCCACATCGGTCCGGGAATTGATCAGTTGAATAAGATATTTAATAATTTCAATGATATCCTCTTTGGTAAGAACCTTGGTATCACTTGAAACGTTAAGTCCTAATTTTTTATTAATCCTGTAACGGCCAACGTCGCCAAGGTCGTAACGTTTATCAGAGAAGAAAAGCTTATCGATTACGTCGCGTGCTGTAGCTTCATCGGGTGGCTCTGAGTTACGAAGCTGACGATAAATGTGCAATACAGCTTCCTTTTCAGAGTTACAGGGGTCTTTCTGAAGTGTGTTATAGATAATTGCAAAATCGGAAAGATTTTGATTTTCCTTATGCAACAATATGGTTTGTGAGCCCGAGTCAACAATCTGATCGATATGATCATTTTCAATAACTGTTTCACGGTCAATCACTATTTCATTACGCTCAATAGAAACAACTTCACCGGTATCTTCATCCACGAAATCTTCAATCCACGACTTCAATACACGGGCGGCCAGTTTACGGCCCACAGCTTTCTTCAAACCTGTTTTGGAAACTTTAAATTCGTCGGCAAGGTCAAAAATAGCTAAAATGTCTTTATCAGCTTCATATCCGATTGCTCTAAGCAGTGTGGTTACCGGAAGTTTCTTCTTGCGGTCGATGTATGCATACATCACACTATTGATGTCAGTGGCAAATTCAATCCACGAACCTTTGAACGGGATGATACGTGCTGAATATAATTTAGTACCATTGGCATGTACACTCTGACCAAAGAATACACCTGGTGACCGGTGTAACTGCGAAACCACAACTCTCTCGGCGCCGTTTACAACAAACGAACCGCGGGGAGTCATGTAAGGAACAGTACCCAGGTATACATCCTGAATAACAGTATCAAAATCCTCATGTTCCGGATCGGTACAATAAAGTTTTAATTTTGCCTTTAATGGTACACTATAAGTCAACCCTCTGTCAATACACTCTTCAATGGAGTACCTGGGAGGATCAATAAAGTAATCGATAAACTCGAGAACAAAATTATTTCTCGTATCGGTGATAGGAAAATTTTCAGCAAAAACTTTATACAGTCCTTCATTTTTCCTATTCTCTGAAGGAGTATCTATTTGAAAGAAGTCGTAAAAAGACTTCAACTGGATCTCCAGAAAATCAGGATATGCCAATTGGTTCTTTGTTGAAGCAAAACTTATTCTTTCAGGTTTATTCTGCAACATGTAATAAGAATTAAAAGTGAACTTTAAATGTATAACAACAAAAAGGCTTAGAATCCCAAAGTGTTAAAATGAGACTCTAAACCTGTATCTGATTATCCGTTTAGGACTATTTAAGTTCAACTTCTGCTCCTGCTTCTTCTAATTGTTTTTTAAGAGATTCAGCTTCTTCTTTCGAAGCACCTTCTTTTACTGGTTTTGGAGCTGCGTCAACAAGTTCTTTAGCTTCTTTTAATCCTAATCCGGTTAATTCTTTAACTAATTTTACGATCTGAAGTTTTGCACCACCAGGGCTTTTCAAAATAACATCAAAAGATGTTTTTTCTTCAGCGGCTGCTGCGGCTCCACCACCAGCTGCCGGAGCTGCTACAGCTACTGCTGCTGCTGCTGGTTCGATGCCATATTCTTCTTTTAAAATCTTTGCTAATTCGTTAACTTCCTTTACAGTTAGATTAACCAATTGTTCTGCAAACGCTTTTAAATCTGCCATTTTTCTATTAATTTAAAATGATTATAATTACTCTGATTTTTCTGATAATGTTTTAACAAGTCCGGCAATTGTTGAACCGCCAGATTGAAGGGAAGAAATAACCCGTTTAGCAGGTGATTGCAGCAACATAATAATGTCGCCAACAAGTTCTTCCTTAGATTTGAAGTTGGCTAACGCATCTAACTGGTCATCGCCAACATACACAGATTCCTCAACATAAGCTGCTTTCAATACAGGTTTGTCTTTGGTAGCGCGTAACTCTTTAATAAGTTTCGCAGGACCATTGTTTGTATTGGAATACATTATGGTAGTGCCATTTTTAAGAACTCCGTAGATTTCGGAATAGTCTACCCCGTCAACTCTTTCCAGAGCTTTTCTGAAAAGGGTATTCTTTACCATCACAAGTTTAATCTGGCGGTCGAAACATTTACGACGGAGATTAACTGTGTCAACGGCATTGAGACTCGAAATATCTACAAGGTAGAAGTTCTTATAATTAGCAACTTCCTCACAAATGCTGTCAATAATTTTGCTTTTATCCTCTTTTTTCATGATACATGCTTCATTCGGAAATAACTCTTAAGCCTCTACAGATTTCGGATCTACTTTTAAACCCGGACTCATAGTACTGGATAAGTAAATACTTTTTACATAAGTACCTTTGGCAGCAGATGGTTTGAGTTTGATAATCGTGTTGTAAAACTCTTTAATGTTTTCAACAAGCTTTTCTGGTTCAAACGATACTTTACCAACAGAAGAGTGAACAATACCGAATTTGTCAACTTTGAAGTCGATTTTACCCATTTTCACTTCTTTTACTGCGTTACCAATTTCCATGGTAACAGTACCACTTTTAGGGTTTGGCATTAAACCGCGTGGACCAAGGATACGACCAAGGGCACCGATTTTTGCCATAACCGAAGGCATAGTAATGATTACATCAACGTCAGTCCAACCACCTTTGATTTTTTCGATATATTCGTCAAGTCCAACATAGTCGGCACCAGCTTCAGTAGCTTCGGCTACTTTGTCAGGGGTGCATAAAACAAGTACACGAACAGTCTTACCGGTTCCGTTAGGCAAAGTAACAACACCACGAACCATTTGATTGGCCTTACGTGGGTCTACTCCCAAACGAACATCTAAATCAACTGAAGAATCGAACTTGGTAGTACTGATATCCTTAATCATTGCAGTAGCCTCGCTGAGTTTGTATACTTTACCAACCTCAACTTTAGAGAGAGCTAACTTCCTGTTTTTAGTGAGTTTTGCCATTTTAAAACCAAGTTTTATTATTTCTGAAAAGGAGGTGTTCCCTCAACTGTAATACCCATGCTACGGGCTGTTCCGGCAACCATACTCATTGCAGACTCAATCGTAAAGGCATTCATATCCTGCATCTTATCCGATGCAATTGCTTTTACTTCATCCCAGGTTACTGATCCTACTTTTTTACGGTTAGGTTCAGCCGATCCGGATTTAAGTTTAGCCACCTCAAGCAACTGAATTGCAACAGGAGGAGTTTTTGTGACAAAATCGAACGACTTATCCGAATAAACAGTAATAAGCACAGGAATTACCTTCCCGGCTTTGTCCTGAGTACGGGCGTTGAATTGCTTACAGAACTCCATAATATTCACCCCTTTGGAACCTAATGCAGGCCCTACTGGTGGTGAAGGATTGGCTGCTCCTCCTTTAATTTGTAATTTAATAATACCAGCAACTTCTTTAGCCATTTTTTTACTTTTTATGATGCAGTTAATCCAATGGAAGCTTTAGGTTTAACTACAGAAATATTTAAGAATGCGTAACACAAATGAATAATTACTCCTTCTCAACCTGCATAAAGCTTAGCTCGAGCGGAGTTTTTCGACCGAAGATTTTAACCATAACCTTCAGTTTCTTTTTCTCTTCGTTCACTTCCTCAATTACACCGGTAAAACTATTGAAAGGACCATCTGTAACCTTTACAGTTTCACCAACAAAGAAAGGAACATTCAATTCTTCATCTTTTGAAGTCAATTCATCTACTTTTCCAAGTATGCGATTTACTTCTGAAGGGCGGAGGGGAACAGCATCGTCGTTTTTACCACCAAGAAATCCGGCAACATTAGGAATATTGCGCAGAATATGAGGAATTTCGCCAATGAGAATAGCTTCAATCAAAATATAACCAGGAAAGAAATTTCTTTCTTTGCTGATTTTCTTTCCATTCCTGATCTGGTATACCTTTTCCTGAGGAATTAACACCTGGGTAACATACTCCTGAAGACCTAAGCCAGCAATTTCGTTCTCGATGTATTCCTTAACTTTCTTTTCCTTACCACCAACAACCCTTAAAACATACCATTTTTTTTCAGCTTCAGCCATTTCCTGTTATGGTGTAATAAGTAATTAAATAAACATATCGTAAACTAGTTCCAAAACATTCTGGAAACTAAAATCCATAACAAAAACCAATAGGGCAATAACTACTGATGCAACCATCACAACTATTGCGCTACTTTGAAGTTCACCCCAGGTAGGCCAGGATACTTTATGCACCAACTCTTTATATGCCTCCTGAAAATAATTTACTAATCTTTTCATTTGCTTCCAAAAAATATGCACGGGTGGAGAGACTCGAACTCCCAGCCAACGGTTTTGGAGACCGCTACTCTACCAATTGAGCTACACCCGTAAAAAGTGTTTGAGTGTGGTAGTGATGGTATGAATTTACATTCACACATAAGGCACTCACCCTCACACTCAATCACAAAATATTTTATTCTACGATTTCGATAACCTGACCAGCACCAACTGTTCTACCACCTTCGCGGATAGCGAAACGGAGACCTTGGTTGATAGCAACTGGGTAGATAAGAGTTACAGTGATTGTAACGTTATCGCCAGGCATTACCATTTCGCGTCCTTCTGGTAACGAAATTTCACCGGTTACGTCGAGTGTTCTCAGGTAGAACTGAGGACGATATTTATCGTGAAATGGAGTGTGACGTCCACCTTCTTCTTTCTTCAATACGTAAACTTCAGCTTTGAAAGTTGTGTGAGGAGTAATAGAACCAGGTTTTGCAAGAACCATACCTCTCTTGATTTCTTTCTTGTCGATACCACGGAGGAGAAGACCTACGTTATCACCAGCTTCACCGCGGTCAAGAATCTTGCGGAACATTTCAACACCAGTAACAACTGATTTTTTCTTTTCAGCACCTAAACCAACGAGTTCAACTTCTTCAGAAGTATTAATAACACCAGTTTCAATTCTACCAGTTGCTACTGTACCACGACCAGTGATCGAGAATACGTCTTCAACAGGCATTAAGAATGGTTTTTCGTTTTCGCGTGGAGGAATTGGAATAAAGGTATCAACTGCTTCCATTAATTCCATTACTTTATCTTCCCACTGTGCTTCGCCGTTTAATGCACCAAGTGCAGAACCACGGATCACAGGAGCAGTGTCACCTTCATATTTATAGAAGCTTAATAACTCACGAACTTCCATTTCAACAAGATCCAGTAATTCAGGGTCTTCAACCATGTCAACCTTGTTCATAAAAACTACAATCTTAGGAACATTTACCTGACGAGCTAAAAGAATATGTTCACGAGTTTGTGGCATAGGACCGTCAGTTGCAGCAACTACGATAATAGCACCGTCCATCTGGGCTGCACCTGTAACCATGTTTTTAACGTAGTCAGCGTGACCTGGACAGTCTACGTGAGCATAGTGACGATTAGCTGTCTGATATTCAATGTGAGCGGTATTAATAGTAATACCTCTTTCTTTTTCTTCCGGAGCATTGTCGATAGAGTCGAAAGATCTTACTTCAGAAAGACCTTTCTTAGCTAATACCATGGTAATAGCAGCGGTTAAAGTTGTTTTTCCATGGTCAACGTGACCTATTGTTCCGATATTGACGTGTGGTTTCGACCTGTCAAATTTTTCTTTAGCCATATTCCTATAATTTGATAATTTTGATAATTAGTATTTTTAAATTTACCTGATTCAAAATACATTGAGCTGATGATGGGAATTGAACCCATGACCTCTTCCTTACCAAGGAAGTGCTCTACCCCTGAGCTACATCAGCGAAAAAAAGAGCGGGAGACGAGGCTCGAACCCGCGACCCTAACCTTGGAAGGGTTATGCTCTACCAACTGAGCTACTCCCGCATAAAAAAATAAAGAACTTCGCTGAAATACCAAAGGGTTTTCATTACTCAGCAAATTCAAAATATGAGAACTATTATTTAAAAACTGTGGGGAGAGGAGGATTCGAACCTCCGAAGTCGTAGACAACAGATTTACAGTCTGCCCCATTTGGCCGCTCTGGAATCTCCCCGTTTTTTTTGAATCGTTTTTAGTGAACTTTCGTATATAAGAATTATAGACGAGGAATTTCAACTTACAACCGACACATAATAGTTGATCCTATATTTTGAGCCGAAGAAGGGACTCGAACCCCCGACCAGCTGATTACAAATCAGCTGCTCTACCAACTGAGCTACTTCGGCAATGCTTACAAAGAACGTCTTTTGATATTGTGTACCCTTTTCGATTTGGGTTCGCAAATGTATGAAAATTTTCTAAATTCTCACACGTCGCGTATTTTTTTTTTATTTTTTTTACAAACCTTTGAGTTTTTCCTTGTGCTTTTGCACTTGTTTGCGTAATGCATCTACCGCATCATCAGCAGCTTCCTCAAAAGTTTTACTTTGCTTTTTTGCAAACAAATCGTAACCTGAAACCAGTAAACGTATTTCTACCATCTTATTTTCCAACTCCTGAGTATTCTCAAGTTTCATAGTAACTTCGGCACCTATAATTCCCTCAAAAAAATGGCCTAACTTATTAACCTTTTCAGTTATAAACTGAATCAGTTTTTTATCCGCACTAAAGTGCACAGCGCTAAATTTAATATCCATAAGTACCTCCAATTTTTTAGGCTCTAGGATGAGCCTGTTTATATATCTCTTTCAATTTTTCAAATGTGGTATGTGTATACACCTGTGTTGCTGCAAGGTTGGCATGACCAAGTATTTCCTTTATTGAATTTATATCGGCTCCGTTATTCAACATATGTGTAGCGAACGAATGCCTCAAAATATGAGGGCTACGCTTGCTTGCTGTTGTTACAGCCGATAAATGGTCCTTTACTAACCTGTAAACAAACATTGGATACAATTTCTCTCCTTTATTGTTTACAAAAAGGTAACTAGTTTCAACACCTTCCAAGAATTCTTTCTTTATTTGAATAAATCTTTTGAGTGTTTTTACCAATTCAATACTTAAAGGAATAATTCTTTGCTTATTCCTCTTCCCAGTAACCCGAAGACTCAGATTCTGAAAATCAACATCCTGGTCCCTGATACCTATTAACTCCGACAAACGTATTCCCGTGTCGTAAAATAACTCAAGAATCAAAACGTCCCTGAAGGTCGAAAAGTTTTCTTCTCCACCTAAAGTATTATCTAAATACAGATTTATGTTTTTCTGCGACACAAATTCAGGAAGACGTTTTTCTAATCCGGGAACAATAACTTTATTCGCAGGATTACTTTTAACCAGTTCCTTCCTTTGCAGAAATCTGTAAAATGATTTTAATGAAGTTATTTTCCGATGAACCGATCTGTTAGTAACATTATTATCAATGAGTGAAATTATCCAGCCACGAATAACCTTACTATTAACATTAATGAGGCTTTGTTGATCCTGATTTATAGGTTCAAAAGCACAAAATTGTTCTAAATCGGTACGGTAAGCAATTATGGTGTGCGGCGAATACCGTTTTTCAACCCTCAAATATTGAAGAAATTGATCCACAACTTCCATGAGCACAATAATTATCTTAAACCGGAAAACCAGGAAGAATGCTAATCTCTATTCTTCCTTTATCTGTAACTTTTGTACGTAAACAGCTTTTTTAACCTGTTCTCTTTTACGGATAGAAGGCTTAGTGAAAGCTTGTCTGTCTCTTAATTCCTTTACTGTGCCTGTCTTTTCAAATTTTCTTTTGAATTTCTTTAAAGCTCTTTCAATGTTTTCGCCTTCTTTTACTGGAACAATAATCATAATTTAACAACGTTTTTTTAAATGAGCCGCAAATATATTAATCCAATTTCACACTACAAACATTATTTAACAAAATTAAAGAATAATGTGCTATAATTTATTTTGAGACTGCATTTTTTTGCAAAATAATGTATGGCTCAAGCTTGGTCCACTGTGCCGAATCTCCAATTTTATGATTTGTAAAATTTTCTTTACTGATATATTCCTGCTTTAATTCCTTTCGAAAGTTGATAATTTTCCAGGCCATATCTTTTCCAATGTAAGGATGCCTTACCATTGTTTTAAAACTTGCCGTATCCAAGGAGAATTTACTTATATCATTCTTATCTAAAATGATCTGGTTTTTAGCCTTATCAAAATTTTCTTCTTTCAATCCATACACCTCCTTAAGCTGATTAATAGAATAATAACCTCCCAAAAGATTTCTGTATTTTATAATTCTTGATGCTAAAACAGGGCCTATTCCCGGCAACTGGGTAAGCAAAGCAGAATCGCAGCTATTTAAAAGAATCTTTTTTCGTTCTTTAAATATTTCAGGTTTGCTTTCTGATGGATTGGCTGACAGTTTGTGAGATGCTTCATGCAGGGTATCTGATTTTACAAATAAAGAATCAACCTGCTTTTTCAATTCACTTAAATTTCCAGGTTCTTCTTTTGAATTGGAGCCTGAAAGCAGTTTATTTCCAGCTAATACAAGGGCCAATAATACTATCAGAGAAATAATTCCATTTCGCTCTCCTTTGGAGAATGTAAAATAAGCTTTAAGATTATTTAGATTCCTAGATATTTTCATTTTTAGAAAGGATAACCAATACCTATTTGAAATGCAAAGTCGTCCCTGACAAGTTTCCGGTTTCCCAAAATCCATCTTTCACCCTCGGGTCGCGAAGGGTCTCTCATTTTCATCCCTATGTCGGTGCGGAAAATAAAAAAGGAGAAATCGAAGCGGAAGCCCAGACCCGAGTCCATAGCTAATTCCTTGTAAAATGTATTTGGCTGAAACCATCCTCCTTCGCGGTTATCCTCCTTACGGATAGCCCAGATATTTCCGGCATCCATAAAGAAAGCACCTTCAAGCTTCCAAAAAAGTTTAAACCTGTATTCAAAATTGAGTTCAATCTTTATATCACCTGTACTGTTAGGGTATCTAGCCTTGCTTGTAGTATCTTCCGAAGAGGTTCCTGGGCCAAGGCTTCGGGCCTGCCATCCTCGCAGTCCGTTTGCTCCACCTGAAAAATATTTCTTCTCAAAAGGTATTGCCCTGGCATTACCATAAGGGTATGCAACACCAGCAAATACCCTGTATACAACATTATTGGTAGTATTTATAATATTGTAGTATTTATATTCAAAATCAGTTTTTAAATACTGGGAATATTGAATTCCTAAAACTTTATAATAAGATGATATAGAATCCTGTACCTGATTATATTTCGAATTAAATAATGATAATGTGTTTCCTGCAGATTCAATATTTAACCTATAGTAATCAAAGTCCCGATTTTTTTTGATGTTTTGACTATTATAAATATATGAATACGACATGTTGGTAATCAGGTGATCGCGATAACTACTCTCAAGATAAGTTCCCGAAATAAGTTTCTGAAAATCATCTGATGGTTTTTTTATATCCACAAAATTTATTTCAAATGGACGAAAGATATGCTCCTGAAAGCGTGATTGTTTCCAGTTATAACCAAAACCGATATTGGCAACTGTGCGGATAAATTCAGGCCTGTCCTGGTAGTTGTAAGAAAGCGATAATAATGTTTTGGGATTATACTTCTTAATAAAATTCAAATTCCGTGCTGGAATCAAAAACGTTGGAAATTTTATATTGCTTTCAATCCCGAATTCCTGACCAGGAGCATACTTGGCCGTATTACTTTCCTTTAGAAATTCAATTGACCCTCTGACTTTCAGATCAAGAACTTCGGCATTACCAAACAGATTAATGTGTCTGTAATTAAAATGAACACCACCTCCAATATTTCCGGAAGAATTGGTACCTTCAAGATCGGCAGAATAGGATTGAGTTATTGCAGGACTTAACCTTATATTGCAGTCGAGCCATAAAAAATTGCTAGTATCGGGTAAACTACTCAGTTCGGTAAATTTAATATCTACAAGCTTAAACAGGTTAAGCGACGAAACATGAGTATAGGTCTCCTCAATGGATGCTTCGTTGTAAAACCTTCCTGACTGGATATAAATAAACTGTACGAAAGATTTTGGATTGATTCTTAGTTTCTTTATATCAGTAAGATAAATATTTTTCCCTGCTTCAACAGTGTCCTTGTTTAAGGAATTGTAATCAACCGGATCTGATGGATCAGGTATCCTTGTTACATGAATATTTCTGATTTTATATTGTCTGTGATTGCTTTCTTTTCCGGTAATGGTATTCATAGGATTTTCAATCTGAACTTCAACATTCACCTTATGAAATGCAGAATCCCAGTTAAAAAATACATACTCGCGGTTAAAATTATAATAGCCGTTCAGTTTCATCAAACGCTCAATGCGTGTTCTTTCATTTTGAAGGACCACATCCTTATCAAACCTCTCGCCTCGCTTTATTAAATTATTTGTAGTATCAGCAAAATACACGCGCCGAATACCTGTATCTTTAATTGAATAACTGATATCTCTTACTATGTATGGCTTCCCCGGGTCAATATTGTAATAAACATTGGCCTTTCCCCCTTTAAAATAAACAGAGTCGGAAATTTTAGCGTTATAGTAGCCCTTGTTCTTCATGTAAATATCCAACTGAGTCAACGACTTTTCAGTAAGATATGGATCAAATATAACCGGCTCCTCTCCTATTTTTCGTAAAAACTTGTGAATACCTTTATCTTTTTTTATGTTTGAAAGATTGTATAAACCCAGATGGAATCTTATCCAACCAAAAATTCGTTTATTAGGTTTTTGTTTAATATAACTTTTTAAGGTCTCGGTTTTGACAGATTTATCACTTACTTCTATTTGGTATTTATTCAGAAGCTTTTTATTGGCAGGAACATATTTTGTAGGGTTACAAGATGATAATAGCGCCGCAAGTATAAGTCCGGTCAGGGTGGCAAAAGAAATGCTATGGCGTAGGGAATTTTTCAAACCTGAGAAAATCGTGATACTTTTACAAAAATAGCAATTGGAAATTATCTTAATCAAAAACTATGCTAAGTAAAAACAAAATAAAATATCTCAGTTCACTTTCCGAAAAAAAAAGCCGTACAGAAAGTAAAGCCTTTCTGGTTGAAGGCGAAAAAATGGTATTGGAGGCACTTGCATCGGAATTCCAGGTTAAAACTCTCTTTTACATAGAAAAAATGAAAGAAAATATTCCGAAGAATCTTTCATTAAGTATTGAGAAGATGGAGATAAGTGAAAATGAAGCCATAAAAATATCGACCCAGAAAACTCCTCAGGGAATTTTTGCTGAAGTAGTAATCAGAGATGAGTTTTATTCGGATATTTTTTCATACAAGGAAAAGCTGACTCTTGCCGTGCACGACATTCAGGATCCCGGAAACCTTGGTACAATTGTTCGTACGGCTGACTGGTTCGGCATAAAACAAATATTATGCAGCAAAGCAACTGTCGATTTTTTAAATCCCAAAGTATTACAGTCGACTATGGGTGCTGTTTTCAGAGTTAAATTAATCTACACCGATTTATTTGAAACAATAAGGGATTTAAAGCAAAAACATGAACATCTTCCGGTTTTCGCCGCGATTCTGGGAGGGACTAACATCTATAAAAACAATCTGCCGAACAATGGAATACTGATGATGGGAAACGAATCGAAAGGGCTATCAGATGAATTAATTGAGCTTGCAACACATAAAATTACAATACCACGCTTTGGAAATACAGAAAAGTCGAGTGAATCGCTTAATGTATCTGTTGCAACAGCAATTATTTTATCAGAACTTAAAAGAAAAACTATAGAAGCACCTTAATTTTAGATATCACATTTTCGCCATCCATTGCCGATGATACAATTCCTCCTGCATAACCGGCTCCCTCTCCGCATGGAAATAGTCCTTTTATAACTACGTGCTGAAAGGTATCAGGCTCTCTCGGAATCCGCACCGGCGACGACGATCTGGATTCAACTCCGGCCACGAGAGCTTCATTGGTAAGAAAACCTTTCATTTTCTTATCGAAATCCTTAAAAGCCTGCTGCAGCCTTTTGCCAATATTTTCTGGTAACCAGAAATGCACCGGCGAGGAAAGTAAACCTGGAATGTATGAGTTTTCGGGTAAAGAAGAAGATAATCTGCCTTTTACAAAATCAGCTAAACGTTGTGAAGGAGCTATCTGCCCACGTCCCCCGTTTATAAAAGCCATTTTTTCAATATCTTCCTGAAAGACCAGTCCTGCCAGATCTCCATGCTTAAAATATTTCTCCAAATCTTCAGTATGAACTTCTACAACAATTCCCGAATTTGCATAGGGAGTATGACGGGTTGATGACGACATTCCATTTACAACAATTTCGTTCGATGATGTGGCCGCTGGAACAATATATCCGCCGGGACACATGCAAAACGAATATACACCACGATTATTTACCTGAGTTGTTAGCGAATATGAAGCCGCAGGCAGGTAAGAATTTTTAGAGTTGTGATATTGAATATCATCAATCAATTTTTGTGGATGCTCCACCCGAATACCCATTGCGAAAGGTTTCATCTCGAGTTTTACATCTCTCTTGTGAAGCAAATAATATATGTCTCTTGCAGAATGCCCCGTTGCTAAAACAAGATATTGCACCTTATACAAGTCGGATTGGTTGATTACAATTCCTTTAACTACATTGCTTTCTATTACTATGTCAGTCAATTTTGAGTCAAAATGAACTTCACCGCCACACTCCAAAATGGTTTGCCTCATTCTTTTTATAATCTCAGGCAATTTATCAGTTCCAATATGTGGATGCGATTCATACAAAATCTCATCAGCAGCGCCATGATAATGCAAAAGTTGCAGAATACGCTCGATATCTCCTCGTTTATTGGAACGGGTGTACAATTTTCCATCTGAAAAAGTTCCAGCACCACCTTCTCCGAAACAGTAATTGGAATCGGGAAGCACCGAATGCTGACGATAAATTTGGGCGATGTCTTTCTTACGCTCACTCACATCTTTTCCTCTTTCAAATAAAATGGGCTTTAATCCTACCTCAAGACACTTTAAGGCAGCAAACAAACCCGCAGGTCCGGCACCAATAATATGAACTTCGGAACACCGAGATACATTTTCGAACTTAAACTTAATTTCGTGCGGGAAACTCTTCTGAGATAAATCAAAAATATCGAGCCATAAATTTATTCTAATGTCTTTGGATCGGGCATCGATAGATTTACGTGAGATACGACAATTAAAGGTATTTTCGTCCAATCCCATATATTTAGCTGCAGCCGTTTTAATTCTTTCATCAAAAGCAGCTTCTTCGGGCGAAAGTGTTAATTGAATTTTATTCTGCATGGCTTTATTCGAAATGAAAAGAAAGCAAAAAGAGAGAAGAATTCAGCTTGTCGATCGCATTCTGAAATTCGGGATGAGTAGTATTTCGTCGCTCCAGCATATCAAAAAAGCCATACGAATATTTTAGTTCTATACCTAATTTAAAATAAGGAAGATAGAAATCGAAACCTACACCAACCTCGTGATACAAATCGAAACGTTTTAGATCCAGATAAACTTCATCGTCTTCGCTGAAGGTTTTGGCTAAATCGACTCTGAGGTTAGGCCCAGTGATTAAGTAAGGTCTGAAATTATTTAACCTTTTTGCTTTGTACTTAAGAAGTATGGGGAATTCAAGGTAATTGGATTCGAGTTTATGCTTCTCATTCACAAGAGTGTACTCATTATTACTTCCTTTCTTAAAGAAATTAAAATCTCGCTGTCCAAACGAGATGCCAGGTAAAAACCTTAATGTAAAGTATTCGCCCAGCCTGTAATTGGATATAATTTGAATGTGGAATCCCGGGGTGGATCTGCTAATGTCGGCGAACATGGAATCGGGGGAAAAACTGCTCGGTGAATTTTTAATGATAAAATCCATTGAATTCAAACCCACGCAAAACCCAAAGGTAATGGGTTTGTCATCCTGAGTTGTATAATTGAGAACTTTAGCTTTCTGAGCCTGAATATTCGAAACAATCAGAACAGATATTATGAAGAAGAGATGACGCAAGCCTTTTTTATTTTTAAAAACGAACATCCTTTAGCTTTATTTTACACCAGTATATATAGTTGCTATTCCGCCTGTTAAAGATTTGAAATTCACGGAACCATAGCCACATCTAGTCATAATACCAATAAAATCTGAACCGGCAGGAAATGCATCCACAGATTCGGGTAAATAGGTGTAAGCCGAACTATGCTTCGAAACTATCCTTCCTAAAAATGGCAAAATGTTAAAAAAATAGAAATTAAACAGACCTTTAAAAAAGGCCCCATGAGGTTTTGAAAACTCTAATATTATAGCTTTGCCATCAGGCTTTAAAACCCGCAACATTTCACTTAAACCCTTTTCAAGATTTTCGAAATTACGAACACCAAAAGCGACAGTAACCGCATCGAAAGAGTTTTCGGGTAACTGCAGATTCTCCGAATCCCCAACTTCAAGTTTAATGATATGGTCTAATCCTTTCCTTTTCATTTTCTCCTGACCTTTTCGAAGCATCTCGGGCGAAAGGTCGATACCTATGATTTCAGACGGATTATATTTGAGTGCGGCAATGGCAAAATCTCCAGTACCGGTTGCAACATCAAGAATTCTCGGACTTTTATATACCGAAAGATTCTTTAGTGCCTTTTTTCTCCAGATATTATCAATCCCAAGCGATAAAAAATGATTCAGGAAGTCATATTTATGGGCTATTCCGTCGAACATATCTTTCACTTGTGCCTTTTTGCCTGTTTGCTGCATACCTAAAATATTGAGGGCGTAAAGGTATAAAAAAAGTAATGTTTACAAGCTGCATGATTTTTCGGTTAGGTTGATTAAAATATTTATTTTTGTGGCCTTAATTAAATTTTCTATGAGAAAAATAGCATTGGTAACAGGAGCTTCTGCCGGAATTGGGAAGGCTACAGCTCAGAAACTGGCCGAGAATAAGTTCAACATAATTATCACAGGAAGAAGGTTAAAACAACTGGAGGAACTTAAGAATGAACTCGGTATAAAATATAAATCCGACGTTCTTATTCTCAATTTCGACATACGTAATCAGGAAGAAACATCCAATGCCATCGATACTTTACCTGAAGCATGGAAAAAGATTGATGTTCTTGTTAACAATGCAGGCTTATCTGTTGGACTGGATCATATTCAGGAAGGCAACATTGATGACTGGGAAAGAATGATTGATACCAATATTAAAGGATTACTCTATATTACACGTAAGGTTACTCCTTTAATGATTGCCCGTAATTCGGGTCATATTGTAAACATAACCTCCATTGCAGGTAAGGAAGTCTATGAGAAAGGCAATGTTTATTGTGCCACAAAATTTGCCGTTGATGCTCTGACGAAGGGAATGAGAATCGATTTGCTGAATCATAATATTAAAGTGACAAGTATTGCTCCCGGAATGGCCGAAACAGAATTTTCCCTTGTAAGATTTAATGGCGACAAAGAGCGGGCCGACCAGGTTTACAAAGGATTTACACCGTTAAATGCTGAAGACGTTGCAGATGCAATTTTTTATGCAATTTCACGTCCTCCACATGTAAATATCAGCGATATGCTTATTATGCCTACAGCTCAGGCCAACACGGTTTATGTAAACAGAAATAACAGTTAATTATAATGTATTCGTATCAATACCTCCTGCAATTTACTTCCAATGTCCTTGAAAAGATGGGTTTCGCGAAAAGCCATGCTTTAGAAAGTGCCAAAGTATTTCTGGCGGCAGAAACCAGAGGGCATTCCACTCATGGGGTAATCCGTTTGGGCGATTACTTCAAACTCTGGAAAGCAGGACGGATAAACGTAATTCCTAAAGTAAAAATCGTTCACGAAACTCCTTCAACCGCTGTTATTGATGGTGACAATACTTTAGGTATGATTCCAGCCAAAATGGCTATGGAAACCGCAATTGCCAAAGCCAATGCCGTTGGTACAGGCTGGGTTGCTGTTAAGAATTCATGTAATTTCGGAATTGCCGGCTACTATGCCATGATGGCTCTCGAACATGATATGATTGGCATGACGATGACCAATGCCAGTCCTCTGGTGGCTCCAACATATGCCGCGAAAGGTATGCTCGGGACAAATCCTATTGCTGTAGCAATTCCTGCTTTGCATCAGCCTCCTTTTATTGCCGATTTTGCAACCACTCCAGTTAACAGGGGAAAATTCACGATTGCCGCAAAAAAAGGTGAGAAAATGAAAATGGGATTTGCACAGGATAAAGAGGGTAATCCAACTGACGATCCTACGATTCTTGAGAAGGGAGGATCCATGCTTCCTCTTGGTGGTGACAGGGAACACGGGAGTCACAAAGGCTATTGCCTCGGATCCATTGTCGACATTTTCTCAAGCGTTTTATCGGGAGCTAATTTTGGACCTTTTGTTCCTCCCATGGTAGCTTATCTGCCTCTTCTGGAGAAAAAAGTAGGAGACGGACTTGGTCACTTTTTTGGAGCAATGCGAATTGATGCTTTCCGTCCCGCTGAGGAATTTAAACAAAGCATGGACGAATGGATCACAACCTTCAGAAATGCAAAACCTGCTGTCGGTCAGGATAAAGTATTGATACCCGGAGATCCGGAAAGAGAAAGTGAAGCCAGAATCAAAGCATTGGGAATAACACTCATTCCGCAGGTAGTTGAAGACCTGAAATCAATTGCCCAATCCTTAAATATTGAGTTTAAGGTTTTATGAATAACTACTAATTGTTATTCATAAAACCTTGTTTTTTTAATACTTCAATATATTTCTTCGAAAAAAAGATATTATCTTTTTGGGTATACCGCTTATCAGTAAATATCTGAGCAAGGGTTGCCTTATCATTTATTTTTAAAAGATCCTGGTAAAAGGTCAGGGATTCTTTACCGCGATAAATATTGTCAATATCTTCAGCGGAATAATCTTGGTATACTTCTTTATGCACCACACCATTCAATGGTAAGCGATCCGTTAACTCCGGGATTTCTTCAGGATACCCCAACACTATGGAAGCTACAGGTACTACCAGATTAGGTAGATTCAATATATCAATCAATTTATCGGCATTGTAAACAGCAGTGCCTAGATAGCAAATTCCCAAACCATTGGCCTCAGCCGCAATACAAACATTTTGCGATACTAAAAGAGCATCAACTGCAGCCCCAAAAAAAGACAGAAAATTGTCGAAACCCGGAACGGCATCTCGTTGCACACACCAACTGGAAAAGCGATTGAAATCTGCACAAAAAGTAATATGGACCGGAGCCTGTAGAACCATGTTCTGCTTGAAATGTGCTTCCCATAATTGATTCCGAAGATTTGAATCTGTTGTAACAATCATGCTATACGTTTGCATATTTCCGGTATTGGAGGCGCGGATGCCAGCTTCCAGAATCAAGTCCAAAAGCTCATCAGCTACTGGCGTGCTTTGGTATTTTCTTACCGAACGATGTTGAAGTAAAGTATCAACCATTTTTAACTGTAAAAGTAACTTGTGCAAATCGTTTTTTAAAGTTTGTACGATAAAAAAATTTACCTAACACCTTGCGAACTTTTATCGATTTATTTCGTACATTGAGGTGTAAAGAAAAAAATATTATGAAAAGGATTAAGTGTGGTTGGAAAAAACTAGTGATAGGCTTTTTTGTTGTTAGTGGCGTTTTGGTGATGAGTTCCTGTAATAACCAAATTTGTCCGGCATATGCGAAAAGTGCGAAATCAACATCGGTAAAGAATGTTTGAAATTAATTTTATATTTGTATTAAACCATTATCTAAAATGAAAAAAATTACTATTATCCTCGCAGCAGTTGTTTTATCTGTAGTAGTTTTCAGTTCGTGTCAGGGTGGAAAGAAATGTCCTGCCTATTCTCAGGTGAAGACTGAAAAAGTACAAAACAATTCATAATTTCGGGTAATTAAAAAATCTCCTTTTCTTACTTATAATAACTTATCTTTTTCTTAAGTTTGCAAAAGACAATGCATACTTCATGAAGAAGGTAATTTTTTATTTTGTATTAACTATTCTTGCTGTTCAGTTTGCATTTTCCCAAGGCGAACTGGATGAGCAAAAGAAAATATTTTATCGTAACGAAAGATCACTTGCTATTCTTTTGAATTCTAATGGCATTGGCTTAAATGGACGATATTCGAAACGAATAGATGCATTCAAAAAAACCGTTTACGATATCGAAATTGTAAGCCTCAAACATCCGAAGGAATACCGCAAACTAAGCCAATTTAACCCCAGCTCACGGGGTTATGTTTTAGGGAAGCTCAACAACGTATTTGTAATTCGACCCGGGATTGGACAGCAGAAAGAAGTTTTTCAGAAATTTGATATCGGAGGAATCTCCATCCGCCGTTTTTATACTGCCGGTCCTTCTCTTGCATTGCTTAAACCTGTTTATTACGAAGTAACCCAACCTGGTACCCAGCAGATTAATATTGAAAAATTTGATATTGACAAAGCTGACAATATCCTTGGAAAAGCCTCTTTCTTTAAAGGTTTTAGTGAGATCAAACCTCGGCCGGGAGCTTTCTTAAAGGGAGGTATAAGCTTTGAATTTAGCCGTTTCGACCAGGTAATTCATGCCATTGAAGGTGGGGCAATTGCTGAAGGGTATTTCACAAAACTTCCGATCATGGCTACCAAACAAAATTATCAGTTCTTTCTTACACTTTTTGTAAGTTATCGGTTCGGACGGGTAGTCGACACCTTCAATCCCAATAAAGATGCAGTAAACCCTTCGGAATTCAATTATTAATTTCCTTCATAATTAATTATTTTCTTCCAAAAAAATGAAAAAGTAAAACCTACGTATTCATTTTAGTGTTAATTTTGTACTTCTTTTTATAAAAACAATTTAATTCTTTAATCAACAGATAAATATATTTAACTATGACAAAAATTAAAGTAGGTATCAATGGTTTTGGTAGAATCGGCCGTTTGGTATTTCGTGCAGCTCAGGAAAGAAACGATGTGGAAGTTGTTGCAGTAAACGATCCTTTCCTCGACATAGATTACCTTGT
>JAEYWD010000037.1 GCA_023429135.1 Bacteroidota bacterium
TAAGCATAGAGCCTTTTTTAACGTTTTTTCACGCCGCAAAAAATAATTCTGCTTGATTAGCCCAGGGCGCCGCTTCGCTTTGCCCTGGGCTGTATTATCCAAGGCCTTCAGCCTTAAAAAACATAAATCAAATCTACATTTCTGTGCAACATAGCCACCATCGACCATCGACTATCGACTTGTATTTGCTATTTTTGAATACTGGCTGTTCAGCTATGGACCATCGACTATCGACTTGTATTTGCCATTTTTCATTTATCTTACGACTTACGACTAACTACTTACTACTAAATCAAATTATTCTTCACCTTCATTTGGTGCATATTAAAAAAGTTTCTACTTTTGCGACCTAATTTTTAATAATTAAAATAAACAGTATGTTAAACCGTTACGAAACCGTTTTCATTGTAACTCCCGTTTTGTCTGATACTCAGATGAAGGAAGCGGTACTTAAATTTAAGCACGTTATCACCGAAGAAGGTGGTAAAATTGTGCACGAAGAGGATTGGGGCCTCCGCAAACTGGCCTATCCTATCCAGAAAAAATCGACAGGTTTTTATTACCTGCTCGAATTCGAAGCTGATGGTAAAGCTATCGGAAAACTGGAAACAGAATATCGTCGCGACGAGCGTGTTATCCGCTTTTTAACTATGAAAATGGATAAATATGCCGTTGAATACGCCGAAAAGAAAAGAAGTAAACAAGCAGAAAAGAAATCGGAGGAATAAGAAATGAGTACGAATCAATCAGAAATCAGATATTTAACGCCTCCAACTGTTGAGGTTAAGAAGAAAAAATACTGCCGTTTTAAAAAGAACAGGATCAAATATGTTGATTACAAAGACCCTGAATTTTTAAAGAAATTTTTGAACGAACAGGGAAAAATTCTTCCTCGTCGTCTTACCGGTACCTCGCTGAAATTCCAGCGCAAAGTTGCCACTTCTATTAAAAGGGCTCGTCATTTGGCTTTCCTGCCATATGTAACCGATATGTTGAAATAAGATCTGGAGGATAATACAATGCAAGTAATTTTAAAACAAGATATGGCAAATCTCGGTCAGAAAGACGAGATTGTAAAAGTTCGCGATGGTTATGCGCGTAATTACCTTATTCCACAGGGATTAGCCACAACCGCCACTGAATCGGCCAAAAAAGTTCTGGCTGAAAACACCAGACAACGTGCTCATAAAGAAGCTAAGATCAAAGCCGAAGCTCAGCAAATAGCTGAAAAAATGAAGGGTATTAAACTTCAGATTGGCGCAAAAACCAGTACAACAGGTAAGATCTTTGGTTCGGTAAACACTATTCAGGTTGCTGAAGCGCTGAAAGAAAAAGGCTATGACGTTGACCGCAAAAACATCAGTCTTATCAATGCCGATACCATCAAAGAAGTTGGCAGCTATAAGGCTAAGGTTAAACTTCATAAAGAAGTTGTTCTCGAAGTTGATTTCGAAATTGTATCGGAATAATTTCCGGTTTAATGATAAAATAAAAAGCCACTCATGTCGGGTGGCTTTTTTGTTTCCAGGACTTCCTTCTTTCTTCTTAAACTATAGCCTGCAACCTATAGTCTATTGCCTGTTTTTTACTTCATCGCAATAGTCTCAATCTCTACCAGCGCATTTAATGGTAAAGCTTTAACGGCAATGGTAGACCGGGCAGGAGGGTTTTCTTTGAAACAGTTGGCATAAATTTCATTCATTTCTTTAAAGTTGGCCATGTCGGTCAGAAATACTGTGGTTTTAATCACATTGCTGTAATTCATACCCGCAGCTTCGAGAATTGAAACTATATTTTTTAAAACCTGAACGGTTTGTTCTTTTATTCCTCCCTCCACGAAAACGCCGGTAGCGGGATCAAGGGGTATCTGTCCCGATATAAATAGCATTCCGTTCGCCTCAATAGCCTGACTATAAGGACCTATTGCCTGAGGTGCATTTTTTGTACTGATAATTTTTTTCATTTTTCTAGTGTTTTAAACCATAAACACCTCGGTTTCTGTCTGACTTAACCTGGTGAAGTAGTTTTGTTCCCGCACAAATAAATAAAAAAGAGGCATTTGCCTCTTTTTTATTTTATGAATTCAATGATTTCTTATTCCAATGTTTTGAATTTACCGTCAAAGATCTACGGTTTATCGCAGGTTACATCAAAAATATGCTGTTTTTTTTGCATTCGGCAACCATTTGTGCTGGCCAGATACTTGCCTGAATTTCGCCGATATGGGCTTTTCTTAAATAGAACATGCAAAGACGTGACTGCCCAATACCGCCACCTATCGAAAGGGGAAGTTCATCGTTGAGCAAACGTTTATGGAAATAAAGATCTTTACGGCTTTCGGCATTGGCAATACTCAACTGACGTAATAAAGCATCCTTGTCAACCCTGATACCCATCGACGATAATTCGAATGACGATTTCAGAACAGGATTCCACACTACAATATCGCCATTTAATCCTTTAAAGCCATTTTGCGACGGCGTACTCCAGTCGTCGTAATCGGGGGCGCGTCCATCGTGGATGGTGTTATTTCCAAGATCGCCGCCAATTCCGATTATAAAAATTGCTCCGTACTTTTCTGCAGCTTTATTTTCTCTTTCTCTGGGAGTCAGATTTGGATACTGAGCAAGTAACTCTTCGGTATGGATAAATGTAATTTCTTCGGGAAGAATTGGAGTAATATGGCTGAAATTCTCATATACAGTATATTCAGTCCTCTTCATGGTGTCGTAAATGCCGCGCACCATCTTCTTCAGAAAATCGAGATTACGCTGTTCTTTAGACATCACCCGTTCCCAATCCCACTGGTCAACATATAAGGAGTGAAGATTGTCCAGTTCTTCATCGGGGCGGATGGCATTCATATCGGTATACAGCCCGTAACCCATTTCAATATTGTAATCAGCAAGCATCATGCGTTTCCATTTGGCAAGCGAGTGCACAACTTCGGCAACCGAATCGTTCATATCTTTAATGGGAAAGCCAACTGGTCGTTCAATGCCGTTCAGGTCGTCGTTTATACCTGTGCCCCTGAGCACAAATAATGGGGCGGTAACTCTCCGCAAACGTAATTCCGATGCCAGGCTCAATTCAAAGAAGTCTTTAACGACTTTAATTGCTTTTTCGGTTTGTTTTAAATCGAGCAGGGGTTTGTACTTGTCGGGTATGAATAATTTCATATTTTTTAATTTTATCAAATTTAAGTTTAGTTGTTCGTTTACTTCTTTTTTTAAAGAAATTTCGAATTATTTTATAATTATTACAGCAAAGAAACGATTTATTTTTAAAAATCAGCAGTAAAATTGAAAATTTAGCGTTAAAATGTAAAAATGAAATAATTCTTAAAAGGTTTGATGGGAATAGAATTATTCAATAAGGATTTATATTGTAATTGATACCGGAGGTATCAAATGTTTATAGAAATATTGATTGACTTTGATACGACCCCAGCGGGGTCGAACCTTCATTTTTTTGAGCCTTATTCAATAGGATTATCTGGATTAATGGCTTGTTAAACTTTCAAATTTCAAGCAACAATCCGTCGTAAGCCAACCGAATATGTGGAGGCAGATTTTTCTGAACCTCTTTATGAAAACCCATCTGATGGCTGATGTGGGTTATAAAAGCATTTTTTGCACCAACTTCGTTAATCAGCTCTACAGCTTCGTCTAGAGAGAAATGGGATATGTGTTTTTCTTTTCTTAAACCATTAATTACCAGGTAATCTATGTTTCTGATTTTCTCTTTTTCTTCTTCTGAAATAAAATTTATATCGGTGAGGTAAGCAAAATTTCCGATTTTAAACCCAAATACCGGAAGCTTCAGATGCATGGCCCGTATGGGAGTTATCTTCAGACTTCCGATGCTGAATTCTTTGTTTTTTAAAGTTATAAATTCCACTTCGGGTATTCCGGGATATTTTTCCTCAGCAAAAACGTACGAGAACTCTTGTCGAAGAGCGTTCTGAACTCTAACTTCGGCATAAACCGGCATTGCTTTTTGCTGGATATAATTGTAAGCGCGGATATCATCCATGCCGGCAATATGATCCTTATGCTCATGGGTGAACAGGATCGCATCGAGATGCTGAACATTAGCCCGCAACATTTGCTGTCTGAAATCGGGACCGGAGTCGATAACCAGTGTTAATCCGTGTGCTTCAATCAAAACTGAAGTTCGCAGGCGTTTATCCTGTTCGTCGGTGGAATGACAAACCGGGCAGGGGCAGGCAATTACTGGAACGCCTTGCGAAGTGCCGGTACCAAGAAATGTGACTTTCAAAATGCTTTTTATTCTATAACAATCGTTGCTGCAATTATAACAAATTTTTACTTCTAATCTTGCTTTTGTTAAATTTGCCGAAAAAAGCGTGGCCGGAAAACTCTATTTGATACCCACACCTCTGGGAACAGGCAAAACCCAGAATTATCTGGATGCAGAATCGTTGCAGATTATTTCGCAAATCAAACATTTTATTGTTGAAGAAGAACGCACGGCCCGCCGGTTTATCAGCAGCCTTAAACTCGGAATTAACATACCTGAGCTGATGTTGTATGTGATGAACGAACATGTAAAGCCTCAGGAAATGATTCATTATCTGGATGCTGCTACAGATAATAATATAGGTCTGATGTCGGAAGCGGGTGTTCCCTGTATTGCCGATCCGGGAAATGTAATAGTTCAAATGGCTCACCAGAAAGGTATTCAGGTGGTGCCGCTGATTGGGCCTTCTTCCATAATAATGGCTCTGATGGCTTCGGGTTTAAACGGACAGAATTTTGCTTTTAACGGATATCTGCCTGTACAGTCGAAAGAAAGAATGCAGAAGGTTCGTCAACTTGAAAAAAGATCGCAAACAGAACATCAAACACAAATCTTTATCGAAGCTCCGTATCGCAATCTTCAACTTTTGAAGGATATGACGGAAGCCTGCAATCCTGCTACCAGGATTTGCATTGCCGTAGATCTGACCCTGGAAACTGAATTTATAAAAACGGCAACCGCTAAGGAATGGAAGAATAAACTCCCCGAAATCCACAAACGACCCGCTATTTTTCTGATGCAGGGATAAGGAGTTTTTCTCTTATTGATAATACTTTTTCAGTTTCTGTTCGAAAAGTTTTTGATTTAACAGGTTAATGCTCCGGATAGTGTTTCTTACCTGTTGTTCTTTGCTATATTTAGCTTCGGGCGATAGTTCATCATAATTTCTGAAGACTATTCTTTCCATACGATAGCCTTTCTCATCGAGTTCCATCGCAACAGCTACCTCAATATCGTCGAACACAATGATACTGGGCAGGCGATTGAACGAATACTGTAAAATGGCTTTCTGCACCATCGTCTGAATATAGCTGATCTGGGCTTTGCCTAAATAGTTGGCTCCTATTAGTATTTTAACAAGATCTATTTTGGAAGTCTTTTTATATTCTCCGTTTCTTTTCATTTTTTCGTACTCTTTCTGCGATGTTTTCAGAAAAAGTTTTACCCAATCTTTTGGAACGTGTTGTAGATTATTTAATTGACCTTCTTTTTTCTTTAATTTATATTCTTTATGGGCATTTTTCTGCTCTACGGGAATATAGTATTTCCAGTTCCTGGTTCTTAAGTACGTTTGGGTAACGGGGTTGGGTTTCCAGTCAGTTTTCGGTCGTACCATTAATGGTGCAGTGGGATCGAGATATTTTGTTTCGAGCGAATAAAGCATACAGTTCAGAAAATGAATCCATCCTCCGCCAATTGAAGTATGCAACGTGCTCCACAGAGATATGGGTTTGTCAGTCTGCAAATTTTCATCTTTTAGTTTGCTGATATTAATTTTATTCTGATTAAGCTGATCGACAAACTCGCTTGCAAGCATAACAGGGTAATAAACAAAGTCTCCCGAAATACTGTCGGATGAGGTTTTTGTATGAAATAAATCCTTTACATCTACCGAGATTGCCGAATCGTTACTCAGGGTAAGATGAATCTGGAAATCAATTCCCCATCGCATATCTTTTATAAACGGATTTACAGCAACCTGAGCATTTAGGTAAATTGTTGAAAAACAAATTAAAATAAGTAATAGAATCTTTTTCATAACTTTTCTTTAAATACAATTAACCGCACTGTGCGTTCTACATTTTGAGCTTTCAACAAATTTAACGGTTGTTTGTATAGGTAAATAACGAGTTGAAAACTTCAACTTAAAGTTAACGATTGTCGATAAAAAACTATTCATAAAAGTAACCTAAAATGAAAGCTGTAATTATTAATGATTTTGGCGGTACCGATAAGCTTGAGATTGCTGATGTTCCCAAACCAGAGCCTGAAGAAGGTGAGGTGTTGGTTCGGATCAAAGCCGCGGGAGTAAATCCGGTTGATTATAAAATTCGCTCGGGACTGTATAAGGGAAGGATGCCCATTGAAATGCCGGTAATTTTAGGTTGGGATGTAGCAGGAATTGTCGAAAAAAACGGATTCGGAGCCAGCCGTTTCGATCCGGGTGAAGAGGTTTTTGCCTATGCCCGACGCAAAATCATTAAAAATGGAACCTATGCTGAGTATATTTGTCTTCCCGAGAGTTTTCTTGCCTATAAGCCAAAGTCTCTGTCGTTTGAAGAAGCTGCCGGAGTTCCGCTTGCCGGGTTAACAGCATTTCAGTCGTTACTTCAGAAGGGTAAACTCATGAAAAATGAAAGAGTATTAATTTTAGGAGCCACCGGAGGCGTTGGGTCATATGCTATTCAGATTGCCAAGAATGTTGGTGCCTCCGTTGTAGCCGTAGCAAGTAAAAAGAATATTGCCTATGCAATTTCTCTTGGTGCCGATGATTTTATCGACTATTCCGAAGGAAAAATTAAAGAAGAAATTGAACAAAGATTTCCTGATAAGTTCGATGTGGTATTTGATTGTGTTGGAAAGGAAATGCTAGATCAGGCTTACGAATTTGTTGCACCAGGCGGGCGGCTTGTTTCTATTTTGGGGCAGGTAAATCAGGAGAAAGCAGAAAAACATAAGGTACTTTTCAGTTATCATTTTGTTGAGCCCAATGTTAAAAATCTTAATCAATTAACGTCCTGGATAGGAGAGGGGAAGTTTAAAGTGCATATTGATCAGGTATTTCCCCTTGAAGAAGCCTCAAAAGCCCATAAGCAGATTGAAAGCGGGCATACAAAGGGAAAGCTCGTGCTGATGGTGTAAGTCTTTTAGTCAGTTTAAATAATGCTGCCAAGGTGGAGGTTTGCAAGATCTTGGTAAAAATCACTACTTTTAATTCAAATTAGAATTATAGTTTTGCGTTTTTCCAAAATATAGAAATGACTAAGTTCCTGATCATACAAACTGCTTTTATTGGCGATGTTATTCTCTCAACTCCTGTTATCGAGAAGTTAAAGAACGAATTTCCTGCGTGCCGTATCGACTTTTTATTACGCAAAGGAAATGAAGGCTTGTTTGAAAATCATCCTTATATTCATAAGTTATATATATGGAATAAAAAGGAGGAAAAGTATGCAGGAATGCTATCTCTGTTAAAGCAAATCAGAAGAGAAAAATACGATTACGCTATTAATTTGCAGCGATTTATGGCCACCGGAGTTTTTACAGTTTTCTCAGGAGCCCGCACTAAAATTGGATTCAATAAAAATCCACTGTCATTTCTGTTTACAAAACGGTATCAGCACATTATCGATCAAACTAAAGTTAATATTCACGAAATTGACCGCAACCTTTCACTTTTGTCGGATATTGTTAAAAATCATGAACGGCAGATGCCCAGGTTATATCCTTCAAGAAATGATTTTGATAAAGTACCCCAGGGAGATTACATTACAATTTCACCCACATCGGTATGGTTTACAAAGCAATATCCTGCAAAATACTGGGTTGAATTAATTAGATTGGTGTCATCCAGGTATACTGTATATCTGCTTGGAGGTAAAGCCGATTTTGATAGTTGTGAATCCATTAAAAACGGAAGTGGTTCTGAAAATATAGTAAACATGGCCGGAAAGCTTTCTTTTCTGCAATCGGCAGCTTATATGCAGTTGGCCAGGATGAATTATGTTAACGATTCGGCGCCATTACATATTGCATCGTCCATGAATGCGCCGGTAACGGCTGTATTTTGTTCTACAACTCCTAATTTTGGGTTTGGACCTTTAAGCGAAAACTCCAGGATAGCAGAGGCGTCACCATCTCCTCAATGTAAACCTTGCGGATTACATGGTTATAAGGCTTGTCCGCTGGGCCATTTTAAATGTGCCGATATTGATCCTGCCCTGGTTTTGGGTAATATTTAGATCTCAATCATTGCTTTAAATACCCCATCCTTATAGTTGGCAACAAGGTCGAATGCTTCTTTGGTTTTTGAGAGAGGAAAACGATGAGTTACCCAGTTGTGCATTTTTATTTTACCGGTTTTGATATGATCCAGACATTCTTCCACAACACCATTCTGGCGTCGCACATTCTGGATGCAGATTTCTTTATGCCGCATATCGTCTACCGAGAAGCTGTAACGGTTAACTTCAGGAATTCCTACGATCATTAATTTTCCTCCAGGTTTAAGAAGATTAATTGCCTGATCAATGGCTTCCTGTTTGCCACAACATTCAAAAACCACATCGAGCATTTCAGGCTGTAATTCCTTAACTTTTTCTTCAATACTCATCTTATTGGGATTTCCAGTCCACGATGCACCATTGGCTTTGGCGATCTCCAAGCGGTAATCCAGCTTATCGGTAACAAAAATATTTCCCGGATTTTTAGTCAGCGCCGATACCAAAACACTCATTCCAATAGGGCCCGATCCCAGAATGCCAATATTTGCACCTGGTTTCAATCCGGCTAGTGTTACACCGTAATAACCTACACACAGGGGTTCGGAAAGAGAGGCTTCATCCTGCGAAATTTCGGCAGGTAATGGAAAAAGGCTTTCTTCGGGCATTACGATGAATTCCGAAAGGCAACCCTCGGCCTGCTTAGGACATCCTAAAAACCTGAGCTTCCGGCAGGTATGCGGACGGTTAGTCTTACACTGATCGCATACTCCACAGGGCATCGCGGGATCTATGGCAACTCTGTCGCCAGGCTTAACTTTTTTTACTCCCGATCCAATCTTTTCTACAATACCGGCCCCTTCATGACCCACGGTAAAAGGATATTCCACCATCTGTTTGCCAATTTTCCCATTCGCATAATAGTGAACATCGGAACCACAAACGCCCACATGCGTCATACGGATCAACACATCGTCATCATTCGAAATTACAGGGTCGGGTGTATCGAACATGCTCATGGCATTGATCCCGGTGAGTCGCATTGCTTTCATTCTGGAATTTTTTTTGAATCTGCAAATTTAATAATTAGATCCGGAATCTGTCAGTACAAAATCTCTAAGAATCAAATGTTCCGAAATGGATATCTATGTCCAACAATGACCTATCCATCAGGTATTATTCGTTATCACCAAAACTTTCAACCTGTAATGTTTGTAAAAGACTAACCTCATAATTCAAAGTCTTAACGACCTCACCCCCAGCCCCTCTCCTGAAAGAGAGGGGAGAAAAACCCCACAAAATTAAATTCGTAGCTCTTCAAAGTCCCTCTCCTTGGAGGAGAGGGATTACCTTCGGTGAGATCGGCTTCGCCTAAGTTTAGGGTGAGGTGTTTTAAATTTTTGAATTAAATAGACTAAACAGCCAAAAATGAACTAATTACATGCTATCATTTCTTCATTAATTCATTCCTTTCATTTTCTTCATTATTTTGTTCTCTTGGTACTCTTTAAAAATGTGTATATTTTTGAGCCGCAAAAGAGGAAGATAAGTCGGTTATTAAAACACAAGCATAATTTGAATATAAAGATATGAAAGAAGACATTTCAGCTATTATTAAGTCGGAAGCACAGGCTATTCTTAATATACCCATTAACGACAGTTTTGAAAAAGCATTGGATATTATTTTCAATAAAGTGCATCAGAATAAGGGGAAGATTATTGCATCGGGAATGGGAAAGGCTGGTCAGATAGCAATTAATCTTGCAACAACCTTCAGTTCAACCGGTACACCTGCTGTATTTCTGCATCCGGCTGATGCCCAGCATGGCGATCTAGGTGTGCTGCAGGAAAATGATGTTTTGCTTTTTATTTCAAACTCCGGGAAAACAAGAGAAATACTGGAATTGGTTGAGCTTTCGAAGCGCTTGTATGCCAATGTTCCTAAAATAGTAATTACAGGTAATATTGAAAGCGAGCTTGCTAAAATTGCGGATGTTTGTATTTCAACCGGTGGACCTGCCGAAGTTTGTCCTTTGGGATTAACTCCAACAACCTCCACTACTGTTATGACGGTGATTGGCGATGCCTTGGTGGTTACCATGATGAAACGTATTAATTTCAGTAATTCGGATTACGCAAAGAGACATCATGGAGGTTATTTAGGAGAAAAATCGCGTAATGCAGAAAAAGCGTAGGTGAATGAGACGCGTTTATACGATCGGCGAAACAGTAATGGATATTGTTTTCAGAAACAATGTCCCGGTTGCTGCAAAAGCTGGTGGATCTATGCTGAACGTTGCTGTAAGTCTGGGACGGTTAAAGGTTCCGGTACGATTTATCAGCGAATTCGCTAACGATCAGGTCGGAGAAATTATACACTCCTTTTTAACTGAAAATTCAATTGATACGAGTTTTATTTACCGATATAATAATGGCAAATCGGCAATTGCTCTTGCATTTCTTGACGAACACCAGAAAGCGACCTATAATTTCTATAAACTTTATCCGGGAGAAAGATTAAAGATTGCGATACCGGATATTCAACAAGGAGATATTGTGATGTTTGGATCCTATTTTGGAATCGCTCCTGAAATACGATCAGTGTTGATCAGGATACTTAAAGAAGCTAAATCACAGGGAGCAATTATTATTTATGATCCGAATTTCAGAAAAGCGCATTTACATCAATTAAATGAGTTATTACCTTATATTAAAGAAAATTTAGGATTAGCTGACATTGTCAAAGGATCGGATGAAGATTTTGAGAATATTTTTGATGTTAAAAATGCCAGGGATGCATTTCATAAGCTCAACGATTTTTCAAAAATACTTGTATATTCCAGAGGCAAAGAAGGCGTCGATTTTTACAGTAATAAACACGAATTTCACATTGATGCCCAAAATATTGAACCATTAAGCACCATTGGAGCTGGTGATAATTTTAATGCCGGTATAGCCTTTTGTTTATTGAAGAATAACATTTTTCGGGAGGAATTACCGGATCAGGAAATTGAAACATGGAAAAATATTATTCAAACAGGCGTCGATTTTGCCTCTGAAGTATGTTTAAGTTATGATAATTATCTCTCCGAAAATTATGCATCAGATTATTTAAAAAAATAAGACCATGAGAATACAGGCAGACGATACATTAGGCGTAATCATAGATGTTCAGGAAAAATTATTTCCTCACATGTACGAAAAGGAAAATTTATTAAAGCGGATTTCAATTCTGATTCAGGGTTTACAGTTTCTCGATATTCCTTTGGTAGTTACCGAGCAGTACACACGAGGCTTAGGGTATACAATTGAGCCGGTCAAAAATTTATTTCATGGGTTCAATTCTATTGAAAAAATATCGTTTAGTTGTTTGGATGAGCCACTCTTTAACGATCAAATGAAATGGCTCCGCAGAAAATTTGTTGTTGTGGCCGGGATTGAAACACACGTTTGTGTTTTACAAACCATGGAAGACCTGCTGGAACAGGGTAATATACCTGTAGTTGTGGAAGACTGTGTTTCTTCCCGAAACAGAAATGATAAAGAAATTGCTATAGCCCGCATGCGTCAGGAGGGAGCGGTAATAACCACCAGTGAATCGTTATTGTTCGAATTATGCCGTCATGCAGGTAATGAAAGATTTAAGGCAATTTCGGGTTTGGTAAAATAAAATCGTCTATTTTATTGTGTAATAAAAAAAATTTTTACTTTTAGGACGTTATTTTACTAAACACAAATACCTTATGGCAAAGAATATTTTTTTGTCGACTCTTCTATGCGGATTACTTGTTATTACTGCATGTAAATCGACCCAACAACCTAACGGAACAAACAGTGAAACCCAAGCCGATTCTGTAGCTTTATTAGATTCAGCAGTTATCGAAGATGGTGGTATTCGCATTTTTTACAACATGTATCTTTCAGTTGAAATGAATACATTGTTTAAAACAATAAATGCAACCTTCAATAAAAATTTGCTCAATCCTTACGAAAAGGCAAGTGAATATGAGATAAGCGGCGAAAAAGCTGTAAACCTTGGAGTTTATGCTGTCGATCTGAGTTATTCCCGTGCTTTCGAACAAATTGAGTTTGCAGGTAATTATTTGAAAGCCATGCACAAGCTTGCTACCGAGTTAGGAATCCCTAGCGATAAGTTTTCTCTTTCAGTAAAGAGAATTGAACAAAATGTATCGAACAAGGATTCACTTGTTAAAATTGCAAACGAACTTTATACTGCTGCCGAAACATATCTGAAAGACAGCGATCGTGCAAGCTCTGCTGCTCTGGTTGTTCTTGGCGGTTGGACCGAAGCACTGTACATTGCCACCAACATGGTAAATAAAAAACAAAATGATATTGAGTTACTTGAGCGGATTGCCGACCAGAAAAGTTCACTCAAGAACCTGATTGAATTACTTAGCAAATATAAAGGCGATAAAAATGTAGATCCGTATCTGGAGCATCTCAATAAACTTTCGGTTTCGTACAACTCATTTGTGGTCGACGAAAAAAATATGGATGTTACCTATAAGCAACTTGCCGAAGTGAGTTCGATGGTTCAAATGCTTCGTAAGGATTTGGTTGATTAGGTTTTACTCTAAAATGGGAGAGGCAATCAATTTTGGTTGCCTCTTTTTTTTTAATATAGAATCAACTTGTCGAAATGTGATTATATTTGCAGCGAAAACCAATTTAAATTTCATATGGACGAAGGCCCTGCGAATTGTAAAAACATTAACAAAAACTAAAACCGGAGCTCCATATAATTATTGAGCCTCCGGGATTAAAAACGGATGCTCATGACAAGTCAGATCTTATTTTCAAATCAGGTAATCATTTTACGCAAAAAAGTATTGTTATACTGCAGCCGGGATAAATACCGAAGTTGATGCAGGAATTGTTATAAACAATTCCGCCCCGTAGTTTATATATTCCAAGCATCAATTTTTAATTATATTTATCATGATTACAATCTGGAAACAAGATAACGGGCTGGTACAGGTTAGCCGCTTTGAAAGAAATACATGGATTAATGTTATTAGTCCTTCACAGGAAGAAATAGAAAAACTGATAAATTACTACAGGGTTCCTTCAGAATTCATTACCGATATTCTTGATATTGATGAAAGATCGCGCAGCGAAGTTGAAGGCCGCTGGCTAATGATTATTCTCCGTATCCCGGTTCACAGCCAGACAAACGGATTACCTTTTTATACGGTTCCGCTTGGCGTTTTAATATCGCACAATCTAATTATTACTATTTGCAATAACGACAATGAAGTAGTGCGGGAATTGTTGTTCAACCCCAAATACCGTAACCTGAAGCTTACCGATAAGGCTAATTTTGTGCTTCAACTGTTTTTCTGTTCCGCAACTTCATTTCTCAGATATTTAAAGGATATTAACCGCATGACAAATCAGGTTGAACAGGACCTCCTGAAATCGTCGCGAAATAAGGAACTGCACAACCTTCTCAAAATGGAGAAATGTCTTGTGTATTTTGTGACATCTCTTAAATCGAATGAATTATTGCTTTACAAACTTCAGAGATCGAAACTTGTGAATCTGGAGGAAATAGACGAGGATCTGCTGGAAGACGTTATTACCGAAAATAAGCAGGCCATTGAAATGTCGAATATCTACAGCGACATCCAGAGTGGTATGATGGATGCATTTGCCTCAGTAGTCTCAAACAATCTGAACGTTGTGATGAAGCAACTTACCTCCATCACCATTATTTTAATGATCCCCACATTGGTCGCAAGTATATATGGAATGAATGTTCCAAACTTTATGGAAGACAATCCTTATGCATTTGTCATAATACTTTGTATGACAGTTGCATTTACAACCCTCGGGGTACTGATTTTCAGGAAGAGAAATTTCTTTTAAGAAGTTTCTTTTCCATTCTCAGTTTCTTCAGGTAGTTCGTCGTTATTGGAAAGCAGTGCTAGTGATTCTGCTGACGGGAGAGCTGTATCATTTTTCAGTTTATTCTGAATTTGCCGGCTTCTTGTACCGACAAGATTGTCAATATCTTCACTGGCCCGATTAAGCTTTTCCTGGGCTTTTTTTAGAACTTCGTTAAACTTACCGAATTCAGTTTTTACGGCACTCAAAACTTTCCACACTTCGCTGGATCTTTTTTCAATTGCCAGCGTTCGGAATCCCATCTGGAGGCTATGCAGAATGGCAGCCAGTGTTGTTGGTCCCGTGATAATGATTTTATAATCGCGCTGCAGTATTTCCAACAGGTCGGTTCTGCGAACAACCTCGGCATATAAACCTTCAACAGGTAAAAACATGATTCCAAAATCGGTGGTATGAGGTGGTTCTATATATTTATCCCGAATGTCGCGGGCTACTTTCTTAATTGTAGTCTCGAGTGATCTGATGGCAGTTTGAATACAAGCGCTGTCGGCTGTATCGTAAGCTTCGAGAAGGCTGTAATAACTTTCCAGGGGGAATTTGGAATCGACAGGTAATAATATTTCTTTTCCTGAATCTTCTTTCCCTGGAAGTTTTATTGCAAATTCTACATTTTCGCGGCAATCGGGCCTGGTAATAACATTTGTAACATACTGATCTTTGGTTAAAATCTGTTCCAGAATATTTCCAAGTTGTACTTCACCTAAAATTCCTCTGGTTTTAACATTCGACAATACTTTTTTTAGATCGCCAACGCCGTTGGCAAGTACCTGCATTTCGCCAAGGCCTTTATGTACCTGCTCCAATCGCTCGCTAACCTGCTTAAACGACTCGCTCAACCGTTTTTCTAGTGTCGACTGCAATTTCTCGTCGACAGTATTCCTCATTTCTTCAAGCTTTTTAGAATTTTCTTCTTGTAAAGTTTTCAGTTGAGTATACATTGTTTCTCTGAGCTTTTCCAGATTCAAATCGATTGTTTTGGTTAAATCGTTAAGTGCTATATTGCTACTGTCGAGCTTCACACGCAGCATTTCATTCATGTCTCTCAGGTTTACCCGAAGAGAATCTTCGAACGATTTGAGAGATCCATTCAGTTGTTCGCGATTTTTGTTATTTGTATCAGTTGTTACCAGTTGAAAATTCTTCAACTGCACAGCAAATGCTTCCAGGTGTATACGCTGCTGTTCTCCAATGCTGATTATACTTTGATTGATCATTTCGCTAAAGGTCTTGAAATGAACTTGAACCTCATTGCGAAGATCTTTATTTTGTCTGGAAAATTCGTCTCTGTTGATAAGAAACTCATTTCGGATATCTTTTTCCAGATTCTCGTGCACAAGCGTTAGCAGTTCCTGTTTGTACTTTTTTGAATTAACAAGAATAATGATAATTACGACCTGACAGGCTAATATTAAAACTCCGGCAACCAGTATGTAATTCATAGAATAATCATAAAATTATCGGATAAAGATAAATTAAACCACTTTACACTTATATTAAATTCCCATTTTGTGTAATAGAGAGGAAATCCAAAATTTGTAGATTTTGTATTTTAAAAAAATGTATTAACTTTACTCGAACATAATAATAACAAAGCCCAACTATATTACCAAAACACAAAAGGTTATGTTTAAAAAAAAGTACCTTTCACAAGTTTCTTCTTTGTTTCTAATATCCTGTTTTGTTGTAGCAACCTCCTGTAAATCGGGTGGAGGAGATAATTCAAATAATCTGGCAATCGATTCAGCAGACCTGGAACAGGATATTTTTGAAGACATCAGTACCGCCAAACAAATTTTCTATTCGCTTCCATCTCCTTTGGAATCAGCTATGTTAATCAAGTCGTCGGGAGCAACTTTTGACGAAAAGCTTCTGAATCCCACGGGCAATACTTCTAAATATACTACCAACAAGAGTATGGCCCTAAACCTTGGTGCTTATACCACCGACCTGAGTTATGCAAGTTTATTCGATCAGGCACAGATTACCATTTCCTATATGGATGCCTCAAAGAAAATGGCTGATGGTTTAGGTATTCTCGATGCAATTGATAAAACAACTATCGATCGTCTGGAAGAAAATATTAATAACCGGGATGTGATATTGGATATAATTTCTGAAACTTTCATGTCGTCTACCTCGTTTTTAAAGGAAAATGAACGTCAGGCACTTTCATCTATTGTTATGGTAGGAGGCTGGGTTGAAGGACTTTATATTGCAACCCAATTGGTGGGTGATAAATTTTCGGCCGACTCCAAAATTGTTGAACGTATTGTTGATCAAAAGCTTTCGCTGGATATGGTAATGAAACTTCTCGAGAGCAATAAAACAAACGAAGATGTAGCTGCAATTATTACTGAAATGCAGGATCTTAAGGCTACTTACGACAAGATAATTATTAAGTCTTCGAAGATAGAACCAGTTCTTGATGAAAATACGAAGGTAACTACCCTTAAATCAGAATCTTCCTCCAACATAAATGAAAGTATTTTTGTGGAATTGCGTAATAAAGTAAAAAATATAAGAACCAATTATACGCTCTAATAATTTGTAGTCATGAAGAAAATCTTACCGGTTGTAGTATTTTTGTTTTTAATAACCGTAAACTTTTCGGCAAACGGCCAATGTAAAAGTTTTGCCAAAAAAATCTGTAAACTTGAACTGATTCCTTATATTCACGATGGTAACTATCATGCTGCCGTTTTAACTGAAGGTGAGGAAGCTGAATTATATAAAACTTTTTATGAGGGCCAGGAATATCGCATTGCCGTTTGTGGAAGTGAAGTATTTGCCAACGTTGAATTTAAAGTTATTGATGCGAATAAAAAAGTTCTTTACAGTAACAAAGACCACGGGATGTCGAAAATCTGGGATTTTAAACTCGAATCGAGTCAGCAGTTAAAAATTGTTGTTAAAGTTCCAGTTAGTTCTGCCACTAAACCAGAAACTGAAATTGTAAGTGGTTGTGTGGCAATTATGTTTGGTTTCAAAGGTTAGAAATAATTAAGATATAGTAAAAAAAAGGGGCTTGTGGCCCCTTTTTTAATTTATACACAACCTGAAAACAAGGATAGCATAACTGATCCCAATTCTGCTGAGTTGAGTTCTCTTGAACATCCTTTTCTTATAGTATTAATTACGTAGTTGTTGTGATATATTAATTCGAATATTCATTAATTTTTGATTATGTTTGTTCATAACTAATTGATAAAATGCAATCCCTTCATAGCATCAAACAGTTGATGAACAGAGTCTCTGAAGATGATTCTGAGGCTTTTACTGAGCTGTTTGATTTGTATTTCTCCAAGGTTTTCCGGATTGCCAGTTTCTTTATAAAATCAGAAGATGTTTGTCAGGAAGTAGTGTCGGATGTATTTCTTAACATATGGAACAACCGTAAAAAACTGAAGGAAATAAGCAATTTTGACTCGTTTGTTTTTATTGTTACCAAGAACAAAGCCTTTGATTATTTGGACAAGATGGGCCGTGAACCTGATTATATATTTGATTTGTCTATCGAGATTCCGTCAGGAGCGAATAGTCCGGAAACTCAACTTATAAACAACGAACTTGATAAAATACTTCAAAAAACTATTGAAGAGCTGCCTCCACGATGCAGGATGATATATATAATGTGCCGTGAACAGGGACTTAAATACCGCGAAATTGCTGAAGTTATGTCCATTTCCGAAAGAACAGTAAATGCCCAAATGGTAATAGCTGTTAAAAAAATTGGCGAAGTCATTAGGAAATATCTTTTGTTGTTTTAATTATTTGTTAATCTGAATGTAACAAATAATTTTCTCTTTTTTTCAGAATTATTTAGGTATACTTTCATCTTTTCCCGTCTTTAACCCGACAAAGATTTATTATGACGGAAAAAGACAACAATATTTGGGAGATAATAACTGCTGTTCTAGATGGTTCTGTTTCTGAGGAAGAGAAATCAAAGTTAAATTCCTGGCTTGAAGAGAACGATACAAATAAGAAAACTTACAATCTGATCCGGAATTCGGTTATCCGGGGAAAGGAAGACCATTCAAATCTGAAGCTTAAGGTCTTTTCGAAAATCCAAGGTGGGATGATTAAAAGAAAATATCAGCGAAGAGTTCAACTTTGGCGATATTGTACAGCGGCCTCAATTGCTGCGTTAATGCTTATATCATATTTTTTTGTGAAGGGAAATCTATCATCTTCCGAAACTTATGTGGAAGCACACTGTCCTTATGGAAATAAGTCGCAGGTTATTTTAAATGATAGCACGATAGTTTATCTGAATTCAGGCTCAAGTTTAATATATCCCAGCAGGTTCAAAGGCGATTTTCGAAGAGTAATTCTAAAAGGTGAAGGGTATTTTGATGTGAAAAAGGATAGGAAACATCCTTTTATGGTCGAAACGGGAGAGATAACAATAAGAGTGTTTGGAACCCGGTTCAATGTAAAGAATTATGAAGATGAAAATACAATAGAAACAACCTTAATAGAAGGTTCTGTGGGTTTATCCGGAAAATCAGGCACTAACGTTAACAAAACAATTGAATTGATTCCCAATCAACAGGCAATTTACAGTAAAAGTACGGGAGTTATTGAAAAAATATATATAGATGCTGAGCTGTTGGCTCTCTGGAAGGACGGTAAATACTACTTCGAAAAAGAACCACTCTCTTCCATTGTCAAGAAACTCGAACGAAACTTCAATGTAAATATCAGGATAACATCAGAATCGTTAAACAACAGGGTTTTCTCCGGTTTGATAGATAAAAACAAAAACATTTTTCAAACGCTTGATATCATGAAAAAATACAGTCGCTTCAGTTATGTATTAAGCAACGATACCATATTGTTACAACAAAACATCAAAAAAACCAAATAACTTAAAATTACAGTATGAACACATCTTAGAACAAAACGAAAAAATCGGAAAATGGTGACACATTTCCCGATTTGCAATCTGGCAACAAACAAACGACTTTATTTAATTACCAAAACTATTCAAAAGTATGAAAAAAAATTCATTCAAAGGGCGATTCATGCTCTTTTGTGACTACTACAAATTACTCAGGATTATGAAAATTTCGTTGTTTTTAATGGTAGTTTGTACCCTTGGAATTACAGCCATGACAAGCTATTCACAGGTAACAAAATTAAGTTTCAGCATTGAAAATGCTACAATTAAAGATCTGTTAAAAGAAATTGGTAAAAACAGTGAATTCTCTTTCTGGTACGACAATGATGAATTGAACGACAATCAAAGAATCTCAATGAATATTAAAAATCAGCCTCTCAACAAGATTCTTGATCTTGCTCTAAAAGACCAGCATTTGAATTATGAGATTAAAGACAAGGTAATATTTATATTTCGGGATATATCCCAAAATCAGGGTGAAGCAGGAGCCCGTCAGCAACAAAAAGTAACGGGAACAGTCACTGATGCTTCTACCGGGGAACCTCTCATTGGAGTTAATATTGTTGTGGAAGGAACCACCATCGGAGTCATTACCGATGTTAGTGGAAAATATACCATTGATATTCCGGAACCAAATGTTACTCTAACCTTTTCGTATGTTGGTTACAATACTGAGCAGGTTACAACAGGTGGAAAGGGCGTAATTGATATGAAATTGATCCCCAACATTGAAGAGTTGAAAGAGGTTGTTGTTACTGCTCTTGGTATCAGGCATGAGGAAAAATCGTTAGGATATGCTGTTCAGAAGTTAGGAGGAGAAACGTTTACCGGAGTAAAAGGCGAAAGTATTACAACCAGTCTTACTGGTAAAGTAGCCGGTTTGCAAATTCAGAATACTACTGAGTTCTTTGAGTCGTCAAGTATTAAGCTCAGAGGTTCCAACGCACTTATTGTGGTTAACGGAGTTCCTACTAATAATACTTCGCTCGATGATATTTCGCCAGATGACATTGAAGATGTTAGTGTTCTGAAAGGTGCCACTGCTTCGGCCTTATACGGAAACAGAGGTAGTAATGGTGCTATTATGATTACCACCAAAAGAAAGGAAAAAAATTCTTTTACTGTGGATGTAAATTCAAGCACTATCATGAGAGCTGGATTTCTAAAGATTCCTGAAACACAAAAGAGTTATGGTACTGGTGTTGGTAACCAGGCAATTTACGACGGAGAATTTGTGTGGGGCCCCCACCTTGATATGGGAACAACTGCCCTTCAGGTAGATCCAAAGACCGGAACAATGATAGAAATGCCCCTGGTATCAAAAGGAAAGGACAATTTGAAAAATTTCCTGGAGCAAAGTTTAATAACCAATAACAATATTAGCATTTCTCAATCTACCAAGTTTGGTTCAGTGAGGGGATCTTTTTCGCATGTATATAATAAAGGTGAAGCACCAAACACCAAATCGAACAAGTATATTTTCAACTTAAGTGGAAATATAAATCTTACCGATAAGTTTACCTTAGATGCTTCATGGAATTATTCGAAACGAGAAACTCCTAATCAGCCTAATTACGGGTATGGCCGAAATGGTTCTTATATTTATCTTCTTACCATCTGGAATGGTCCCGATTTCGATGTCAGAGAATGGAAAGATTACTGGTTAATTAAAGATAAAGAGCAAAAGTATTACCAAACAGGATGGTACGATAATCCGTATTTTCTATGTTATGAGGTACTGAATCCGCATTCAATTGATGTCAATACCGGACAGTTTACGGCTAATTATACTGTAATGCCTGGACTTAAATTTTTATTTAGAAGTGGTATTGATACATACTCTGACAGGTATTCTCAGCGCCGGGCCAAAAGTTATAACAGGAATGGTAAAGGATCTTTTTTGACAGGTCAGGAATATTCCATGAATCTGAACAATGATGCAATAATTTCCTATAATAAAACCTTTGGCAGGTTTGGTATAGATGCATTAGGCGGAGGCTCTGTATATTATTATCAGTACAGGTATGTACAGGCCAATACTACAAATGGATTATCAATTCCAGGTTTCTATTCTTTAAATGCTTCCGTAGATCCGGTTAAGGCATCGAGCAGCTTTCAGAAAAAACAGGTAAACAGCCTTTACGGAAAACTGTCGTTTGCGTTGAATAACGCCTATTATCTGGATTTAACAGGTAGAAATGACTGGTCGTCTACTTTGCCGGAATCTACCCGATCCTATTTTTATCCGTCGGTTGCTTTGAGTACTATTGTTTCCGAAGTTTTCGATTTGCCAAAATTAATCAGTTTCTGGAAATTAAGGGCATCGTGGACAGTTTCAAAAAAGGACCTTGGCATTTTCGACCTGAACCAGGCATACAGTATTTCTACCAATGCCTGGAATACCCTGAACGCCGAATACTATCCTTCAACCATCCGGGGTGAAGATGTAAATCCTCAATCCAACCGGGTTTATGAGCTGGGAACCAATATCCGTTTTCTCAATAACCGTATTAACCTTGATTATGCATACTTTAACAGGTTGCAGTATAATCTTCTGGTTAATACCTCCTTATCGCCGGCAACAGGCTTTAATAGTAAACAAACAAATACTGACGAACAATATGTTCAACGAGGAATGGAAATTACCCTGAAAGGGACCCCCGTAAAACGCAGCCAACTGGAATGGGAAATCGTGCTTAACTGGTCGTATAATCATTGGTATTACGATAAACTGGATCCGGTATATACCGACAAAAAAATATACATTAAAGAAGGTGCGCGGTACGATGTTAACAGAACAAGGGATTGGGAACGCGACCCATATGGGAATATTGTTATAGGATCGGATGGATATCCGAAAAAAAGTAATTTCTTTTCGGACAAAGTTGGATACAGTGATCCTGACTGGATTTGGGGATTAGCCAATTCACTGACATACAAAAACTGGACATGCTATCTGACTTTCGATGGCAGGGTAGGTGGGGAGACTTTTTCGGATACTGAATATGGATTATGGGCAGCAGGCTCACATCCTGACAGCGACAATAAATGGAGATATGATGAGGTAGTGAATGGTAAAACAAATTATATTGGAGAGGGTGTCAAAGTAGTTTCCGGGGAATTAGTACGCGACGGATCGGGTAATATTGTTTCGGACAATCGTGTATTTGCCAAAAACGATATCGAAGTTCCTTACACAAACTATATGGGATCCTGGTGTGGCTATGGGAGTGACGATGGTGGAAATCCACATGTAAGGCCCCGTGAGTTATTTTTCTCAGAAACTTTTTTTAAACTGAGAGAATTGGCAGTTAATTACAATTTTCCTACCAATGTTTGTAAAAAAATAGGAATGAAAAATTTGAGTGTTGGCGTAATAGGTCAAAACCTCTTTATCTGGACTAAAGGTTTCCGTTTCGACGATCCCGACTCAGGTTCCGGGAACCTTCCATCTCCTTCTCAACGATATGTGGGTTTCAACATCAAATTAAGTTTATAAATTAAAACTGGCAAATTATGAAAACAAATACCATCATATTAATATTCTGTTTACTCCTCTTATTGGGTGCATCCTGTTCCAAATTCGACGAAATAAACACAAATCCCGATGTTTCTACCCAAGGAGACGCATCTATGTTGCTCACCGGTATAGAACTTTCTTTGAGACCAGGTACCGGGAAAAACTTCATGTTCCCTTTTCTCCTTCAAAAGGAAATTATTTGGACAGAAGGAGCTATTTCCGACATTCAGTACAATAAATTTACCCGAATAGATTATTCTATCTACTCCACCCTGAAAAATGTAAAAAAGATGGAAGAGGTTGCTGTTAGATCTGGAAATAACATTGATGCTTATAGAGCCGCTGGTCATTTTTTCAGATGTTTTAAGCTGTTCAATTTAACCATGCAGGTTGGTGATATTCCCTATTCCGATGCCCTGTTGGGAGAATCGGGGGTTTATAAGCCTAAATACGATAACCAAAAAGATATTCTGGTCTCTATACTCAACCACCTGGATACAGCATCTGTATTATTTTCCAAGGCAATAGACAATAATCAGAAGCTTTCTGGTGATATCTTTTACTCAGGAAATCCTTCCAAATGGTTAAAAATGGTCAACAGTTTTAAGCTGCAAGTGCTTATCAATCTTTCCGCAAAAGAAAACGATAGCGATTTGAATATCATAAATAGGTTGAAAGCCATAGTTAATAATCCAGATCAAAATCCGGTTATGTCATCCAATTCCGATAATTTCCAAATTGTATACAGGGATAAAGAAGGGGAGAAAAAACCTTTTTATGTGACAGGATTTGAGGTATATGCCATAACATCATCTTTTGTTGTAGATAAGCTAAAAAGCCTTCAGGATTACAGACTATTCTATTATGCCGATCCTCTTGCAGGAAAACCTGAAGGAGAATTCGATTCATATGCCGGACTGGACCCTTCAGCCCCTAACGATAATAACTTGGTACTATATGCATTAGGGAAAGCTTCGCCGATTAATAAATTGTATTATAACAAAGACTATCCTCAGGGATTTCCGTATGTTATACTGGGATACGCTGATGTACAGTTTATTTTGGCCGAAGCTGCAGCAAGGGGTTGGATTAGTAATGCCGATCAGTATTATAAAAAAGGTATTAAAGCTTCCATGGAATTCAGAATGAACAATATCGATTCAAAATGGGTTCATGGGATGCCCCTTACGAGTGCCTATATAACTTCATATTTGGAAAAGTCCGAGATTCAGATTCCTTCGGATAAAGAAGGAATGCTCAAACAAATTATATGGCAAAAATATCTGGCATCGCTTTTTCAAAATGACTGGAATGTTTATTTTGATTATAGACGTACCGGATACCCTGAATTTCCTATAAATCCTGCAACTAACAGAAATGAAACTGTTGATAAGATGCCGTTGCGCTGGTTGTATCCCGATGTTGAATATAATTATAACCAGGAGAATATACAACAGGCTGTGACTCGTCAGTTTGCAGGAAAAGACGATGCAAACCAGACAATATGGTTACTTAAGAATTGATCTTTATATTGATATTGAATTTATAGAAACACTGATTAATTAATAAGATTGCCAAAATGAGCTATCCGTGACCGTAAGATTTGATATAAACTCAATGATTACTGTCATGGATGCTCTACCTTGTTATCCTAGAGCGATTATGAACAGATAAGATATGATAATCTCGGTATAAGTACCTGAAATCAAAGTTAAACCGGCAAATCTTTTTAATTAAAAAAACGAATATTTTTAACATATGACCTTTTAATACATGAAACAACGTTTTTCTTTTCTCATCATATTTTTATTCTTTTTGTGTGCATGCCATACGGAATCTTCGAAGAGTAAGAATGTTTTAACCGAACCTTTGAAGAGTGGTGCCGATTTAAAAGTATTACAGTTAAATGTTTGGATGGCGGGATCAAAAATAGAAAATGGTACTGAAGCTATCGCCGATATAATAATTGAAACAGGTGCCGATTTGGTTACACTAAGTGAAGTGAATACTCAATTTATGGTATCGCTGGTATCGGCTTTGCGTAAAAAGAATGTAACATTTCACTTTGTTCCCACCAACGATTGCGGGATATTAACAAAATACCCCGTTATAGAGCAAAAATTTATTTATTCTCCCGATGAAGGATTTAATGGAATACTCAAAACAAGTATTACCCTTACGGATAAGAAATTATGTCTTTATTCAGCTCATTTGGATTATCAGCATTACGGAGCATTTCTTCCAAGAGGTTATGACGGACAAAGCTGGAAGAAGATGCCTGCTCCAGTGACTGCGCCCGATGAAGTATTATCTTTTAACAGCAAATCAAGGCGCGAAGATCAGATTGGAGAGCTGATACGGGACGCTGCCAGGGAATCGGCAAAGGGGAGTATTATTCTTGTGGGAGGTGATTTTAACGAACCCTCACATCTGGATTGGGTCGAGACCACAAAGAATCTCTATGATCATAAAGGAGCCATTATTCCCTGGCCTTGCACATTGATGCTTCAAAATGCAGGTTTTTGTGATACATACCGGGAGTTTTTCCCTGATCCGGTTGCACACCCGGGATTTACCTGGCCAAGCAATAATCCTCTTGTGGATGTAAATAAACTTTCGTGGGCCCCGGAGAGCGATGAAAGAGATCGTATCGATTTTATTTTCTATCAAAAAAATCAGGGTCTGAAACTTAATAAAGTTACCATTGTGGGGCCTCTCGGAACCATTTTGAAAGGAAAGAGGGACGCAGACCAACTTAATGATTCAATTTTTTCACCCAAAGTTCCGTGGCCTTCAGATCATAAAGGAATTCTGGCAATATTTTCTTTTGAAAAATGAATAAAGTCATAACAGAACTATAACCTTTTTATGATTTAACCAAACCCCCGTCTTCCGGATGGGGGTTTTACTTTAATCTTCAACATCCGGTTCAAAAAACACCCACTGAATTGCAGGATTCTTCTTTTTAAGTTCGGCCTCGCAAGTGTTTATATTCTCGATAAGTTGTTTTACCGACTCCACCTTATTCATTTTAACCTTTAGTGCAACCATTATTTGAGCTCCAAGTTGCAGAGTAATAATATTAAGTACTTTTTCAATTTCGGGACGTGATTCCAAAAACTTTTGAAGTTCCAAACGAGTCTCATCATCAGAGCTTTGTCCTATTAAAAGGTTTTTAACTTTCACCGCCAAAAAGAAGGAGATGATGATCAGCAGAGCCCCAATCCCAATGCTTCCTATGGCATCGAAAACAGGATTTCCGGTAATCATCGACATTAGTACAGCTACCAGTGCAAAAACCAACCCCAATAAGGCTGCAATATCTTCTCCCAGTACAATTACCAATTCACTTTGACGGCTTTTCTTAACCCATGTAAAGAGATTGACGTTGTGTCTTAATTTATTTATTTGGGTTAAACACCCATAAAGGGAGGCTGCTTCAAGCACAATACTCACAGAAAGAACAACAATGGCTATTATGGGGCTTTTAAGGCCTTCGTGCGAGCTTAATTTGTGAATACCCTCGTAAACCGAGAATAAGCCGCCCATGCTAAATAAAATCAAGGCAACGATGAAAGACCAGAAATAAATTTCCTTACCATATCCCAACGGATGCTCCTGGTCGGGTTTCTTTTTCGACGATTTTAGCCCTAAAAACAAAAGACCCTGATTACCACAATCGGCAAATGAGTGAATGGATTCGGCAAGCATAGCTCCCGAACCGGTAATAATTGCAGCAATTGTTTTGGTTACAGCTATCCCAAAATTTGCCAGTAAGGCAAAAAGGATCGATTTAACAGAGGCTTCCTGATGCGACATGCGATAAATATTTATGCAAAGAGTTTATTTGATTTTTGAAATGCAAAAGTAAATAATACTCACGATCGTTAAGCAGAAAGTGTTACTTTCATAAAAGAAATATTTGTGCTTTCTTCAGAAATTAAGAAATTGTTAGTATTTTAAAGGTGAATTTTGAGCATAATCGTAAATAGAAATGTTTAAAAAGAAAAGGGTACCGGAAAGTATTGGGAAGAAATCGATTATGGTTGTTGACGATAGTAAGTCGGAGCGTCTATTGATCGGAGCATTGTTTGAGGATAGCTACGATATTATTTATATGGAAGATGGCCAAAAAGCACTTAGCCATATAGCTGAGGTTCAGAAACCTGATCTGATTTTGCTCGACATGGAAATGCCCCAAATGAATGGCCGTGTGTTTTTAAGAAGATTGAAACATCAGATTGCTTTTAAGAATATTCCGGTTATTTTTATTTCATCAGTGAACAGCAACCTTATTATAAAGTCAATGCTTAAGCAGGGCATAGTTGATTATCTTGTGAAACCAATAAAACCTGAAGAATTAATTAACAAGGTAAATGCTGTAATGCAGGGCTAAGGTTTTCGGACATTGAAATCTCGTGAGCTTAAGCAAGCTTTATTTTCCGCAGAATTTATTCAGATAACCCATTGCCTCGCTATTCCCCTGGTTCGCTGCTTTTTGCCAGTAATAACAAGCTGCCGAATTATCCTGAAGTTTATATTTGGCAATTCCTTTACCAAGATTGGCTTCAGCATCTTCAGGGTTTAAATCAAGCGCCATTCCAAAGTCTTCATCAGCATTCTGAAGCTTCTGTGTTTTCAGGCTTAACTTTCCTCTTAGCAAATAATAATCTTTGTTAGTCTGATCTTTTTGAATCAGATTATTTAGTCCGTCAATAGCATTTATATAATTCCCCTTATCAGCATCAATTTTTATTTGAGCCAACTGAACCTCAGAATTATCAGGCAGACAGAAATTGATAAGTTTAAGGTCTTTATTTACCTCTTCGGAATTGCCAAGAGCTTTGTTGAGTTCGATACGACTAAGGTAGTATTTTGCATTATAAGGGTTTCGTTTAATGGCATCGTTTATAGAGTTTAAAGCTTCTTTTGTCTTGCCGTTTTTTTGAAGTACCTGAGCCTTCAGATAATGATACTTATCGTCGGCTGATTTGTAGCTTATGGCTTGAGTAATGGATTTTTCGGCAGCACTGTACATTTTCCGCTCCGAAAAGAATCTTGACTGTTGATAGAGAAGCTCAGAATTTGTAGAATATTTCCGTAGCGCTTCATCCAGTAATCCACTAAGATACTGGGTGTCGCCATTTTCGGCAGCAGCATTCACCTGGTTTACTTTTAATTCGGCTTCAGTATATTCAATTTTTTGCCACATGTTTTCCCATGTGGTATTGCCTCTAAAGTTTTTAAAGGCTTCATCGTTGATAATTTTGCTTATAGGTAATTTGTTTTTTTGGGTAAAATAAACATTCAAATGCTCCATAGCCTTTGACATATTACCGTCCATTCCAGCGCAACGTGCCAATTGTAACTGAAATGAACCGGGACTTTCCTTTTCCAGCTCGGAATAAATGGATGATGCCTCCCGGAAATTTTTAAGACCATATTGAATATCGGCCATGATTCGGGAATATTGCTTGTTGTCTTTCGAAGTTGTTTGATTAATCGCTTCCTTAGCTTCGCTAAAATGATTCTCATTGACAAGTAGTCCGGCTTTCAACAAAAAATTATCCGCGTTTTGGGCACTTGCAAGCGGGGGCAAAAAACTTCCAAAAATAAGCAGGAGAATTATATAGTTCTTCATTTTTTACAGTGTTAAATTAATAGGTTATGGAAGATTACTCTTCCAGAGGTTTGGCCCTTTCTCCATAAAATACAGTTATAAAACCTGTAATCGTTCGCGGTTCAATACCTGTCAAACGTGGTTCGAACACGTCGCATATATAATAGTAAACACCTGTTGGTACAAACTTTTTGGAATCTATATCTCTCCCATCCCAGTTTATGGCAGGGTTTTCGGTTTTGAAAACAAGTTTGCCCCAACGGTTAAATATTTTCATATTAACCTTATTAACATAGTTGTTAGGGTTGTATGCTTTGAAAATATCGTTCATTTGATCTCCATCGGGCGAAAAAACATTAGGCAGATCATAACCTGCACAACTATCTATGCAAACTATTACCGAAGGCTGGCTCTCGTTTCCAAAACTGTCGATTGCGGTTACCTGGTAACATGCGGCTAACGACTCTGGTGAAATGTGCCGGTAAGTTGTTTGGTTGGCGTCGTTTATTTCTGCAATCATCTGAAGGTCGGAATTAATCTGATTTTTGTAATAAAGTTTGTACGAAACTACATCGTTAGCACAGGTAAGATTTGGATTATTCCAGCTTACAACGTTCAAAGAACTATCACATTTAGAAGATACAGTAAGTGCAGGAGGGCATGGCGGGGTTGTATCTATTGGCGTAGTGCAGGCACTGTGCGACCAGTTTACATTATTGAAACGTACACCGTTCAATATTCTGTAACCATAGCTTTTTACCCTATAACATACCTCCTGATTGTTGGCGAGATTATTATCAATATATACTTCGCTGTTTGTAAACCCTATAGAGTCGAATGCCTGTGTAACCTTGTTCTGACGATAAATAACATATTGATTGTTTAGCCAGGGGACATTACGGGCAAAACGTATCTGAACCTGGTTATCTTCGGGCAGCAGGTTGGGATATGTTGTGGAAGCAACCTCGGCATTGCCTATTTTAAATCGGTCGCCCGGGGCGTTGTTATAAAGCTCAACTTTGTAAACATGTGGATAAACTGTTGTATTGATGCCCTTATGGACATAAAACGTATCGAGCAGGTTTGCTGTCTGGTACGAGGCTATTTGGGTGAAATTGTTACCCGTAATCTGATTGGAATGATAAATAATGTATTCGTAAGGTCCGAGGGCCGGAATGGTATCGAGCTTAACAGGTTTTGCCCACGATATATACACCTCTCCATTAGACTGATGAATCACATTCACACTGGCATTTAAAAGAGACGGATTGCCCGGAATTAATGTGGAACAAGCTTCATCTGACGGATAACTTAAAGCGCCATCGGGGAAGTAAGCTACAATACGATAACAGTAGTTGATTCCAAGATTCAGCCCCACCCCTTTGTTGTTGTCGATATATGCTGTATCGTTAATGCTTTTAAGAGTAGCAATAAGTTCATAACCACTGTTGGGAACTAAACCACCTGCACAACTGTCGGTAACATTAGCCACCGAAGAAGTACTTCTGTAAATCATATATCCAGCGGCATTGGAGCAAATAGTTTTCGACCATTTTAATGAAATGGCGTTATTGCTGGGAACAGCCCTTAGATTTTTAGGTCCTGGGGCCATTATGCGAATGTTAAAATTGTCGATATCCACAAGTTTTAATCGTGCATAATTATCCTCAGCCTTCAAAACTACAGTATAGGGTTGCTTTCTTACATGACTGCAGTCGGTTTGCCAGCGAAAAACTGAAGTTGCAACACCTCTGTCGGAGATAATTGGTGTAAAAGTTGCCGGTGAGTTTTTCACGACAAATGGTCCGCCTGTGGCAGTGTGAGTTACTTTGTCATTATCCACGTCGATACTGGTAAGGTTAAGTCGTATGGAATCTCCTGCCATTACACATAAATCTTTCATAGGTGGGTTTTCAGGCGGGTTATTGTTGGACTTATGAACTTCAACCTGCATATCACGGATGATATTATTAATTTTCACTCCGTTACGCCATTCTTCAATATTCATGGCAATGTTAAAAATACCGCTGTCCATTGGTGCGTCCCAAATCAGATCTCCAGTAATTGAATCCACATAAAGCTTTTTCGAAGCCCGGGGAAATGAATAATTTTCAATAGGTTTTCCATTTTCCTTAGTACAAATGGTAAGCTTATACGAAATGCTATCTCCGTCAATATCAAAAGCTGCAGGATTGTGGATAAAAGTACGACCTATGGCTGCCTTATCTATCGGATAATTTAAAAGAACCGGTGTGTTATTAACTCCCAGGACCGGGTTTATTACCATAGTGGTCTTTATCGAAAAAATAACATTTACCGAGTTTGGGATGTTAACAACACCAAAATTTCGGTTAGGATCCTGCATTACAATTTCGTAGGTTCCGGGACCAGGAAATTTATGCCGTATGATATAAGTGTTTTTTCGGTAAAAATCCGGTAGTTCAATTTTACTGGCACGTTGAGCAACTGATGCCGTATTATCGCCCCATTGGATCTCAAGTTGATCACGATCGGCAGCACTCAAAGTATAGGTAAAGGTGGTGATTGTAAATTCGAATTCGTATTGCGAAATCTGACGGTAGGTAATTTCGCCCGCCCGATTGTGTGTAGCTCTTAAATGCAAAGCTATACCCATTAAAAGAATTGCAAGTATTGCCTTTTTCATGTGTTTATTTTATTTTTTTAAAGTCACATGGAACATCCATTATAGCCATTGCTGCTGTTGTATATTTGTCACATGGATGTTTCATAATTCAGTTTTTTAAGTAGACGAAGGTTTTCTCAAATGGTTGATTGAAAATCTTCGGTTCTTATCATTATTAAGATTCTGATTAAATTATAACCCCTATAGCTTAATACTTATTTTATAATTACTAACATTCAAATTATACCCTTTTTCCTTACCATCTATGCTGGTGATAAGTAAATTAGTCTGATTTTCGAAAGTGTCCAGTAAAATTGCGTTTTCAATCTGCAACGATTTAACTTTTCCCTTTATCGGAGCATTAAAGAAAAGCATAATTCCATCATCAGTCATTTCATAATTTTGTAAAACAAGCGGAATTAAGGTTTTGTTATTAGCTTTCAGCGAAAAGATCTTACTGAAATAAGTATCAATATGCTTTCTCCATTCGGGATGAATACTGTCGGTTCCCAAATTTAAAGTTAAATTGTAGTTATGAATAAAAGCCAGTTCAAAATCATCGCGGAAAACCTTCACCGACATAGTTGCCATCTTATCCTTCGAAACATATTCAAAGTTAGTAACAGCAACATGTACCGGGTGCATGTATGCTAAAAAAGCAAGCTTTAAAAACAAGTATAGTTTTAGAGTGAACACCTTATTTAGTTTTGTTACAAATTTATAATTATTTTACTTTGCTTTTCCGGCATTTACACGTAATTTGGTAATGAAGGTGAAATAATAGCTATTGCAAAAATGTTTTCCAAAGCTTTTGTATAAACTATACAGATTAACAGGTTTTTTCCCTAAAGTTTAATTGTTAATTCATAAGGAACTCAGTGTGGAATGGAAAGATGAAGTAAAAGAATTTTTAATATTTCTGAAGCTTGAGAAGGCGGTTTCTCCAAATACTATTTCGGCTTACACTGCCGATCTTGAGAAACTTTTAACCTACTTCGACGAACAACAGATTCATGTTTCGCCAAAGGATGTTGATCTGAAAATACTCGAGAACTTTTTGCTCCACATCTCCAGTGAAAATTTAAGTGCACGGACTCAGGCGAGATTAATATCCGGAATCCGGGCATTCTTCCGGTTTTTACTTATTGAAGATAAAATAGAAACCGATCCGACCGAATTGCTCGAGTTTCCAAAAATAGGACGTAAACTGCCCGATGTTCTTACAATTCTCGAAATTGATGCCATGGAAGCGACAATTGACCTTAGTAAACCTGAAGGGCATCGTAACAAGGCTATTATTGAAACCATGTATAGCTGTGGCTTGCGTGTTTCGGAACTTGTAAGTCTTAAATTTTCCGATACCTTTTTCGACGAGCTGTTCATAAAGATAATAGGCAAGGGGAACAAGGAAAGGTTAGTTCCGATAAGCCCGAAAGCCATTCGCGAAATAAGATATTATCAGGAAAATTGTCGTAATCATCTGCCAATAAAAAGAATGCACGAGGATTATATATTCCTTAACCGGAATGGTCGCCCTTTAACCCGTGTAATGGTTTTTACCATTATAAAGCAACTGGCACAGCTTGCCGGAATACATAAAAACGTGAGTCCCCATACTTTAAGACATTCATTTGCAACACACCTGATCGAAGGAGGTGCTGATCTGAGAGCTGTGCAGGAAATGCTCGGGCATGAATCCATTCTTACTACCGAAATTTATACCCATATCGATCGCGAATATCTTCGTGAAGCAATCATTCAATTTCATCCCCGGGGTAAGTGAAAATAACAGAAACTATTTTTTAATTAATTCAGTTTGTAATCAATTGAAAATTAGTCTAAATTAATACTGGTTGGCTGAATTATGATATATAATAGGTTAAACCAATGAAAAAAATCAGTAATTTTGTTACTTAATTTTTTTTAAGGAATCCATATTATATTGAAATACAAACAATTAAAAGAGAAGCAAAATGTCTAAAGTTAAACGAGTTTACTTTTTTGGTGCGAAAGACGCCGATGGGAAAGCAGACATGAAAAACCTGCTGGGTGGTAAAGGAGCCAACCTTGCAGAAATGTGTTTACTGGGTTTACCTGTTCCCGCTGGTTTTACAGTTACAACTGATGTATGTACTGAATATTATGCCAACAACTGCGAACTTCCAAAGGAATTGTACGACGAAGTTTGGGAAAACATGGCTAAGGTAGAGAAGGTAATGGGTATGAAATATGGCGATCCTGAAAATGCCTTATTAGTATCATGCCGTTCAGGCGCCCGTGCTTCAATGCCTGGTATGATGGATACCGTTTTGAACGTAGGTCTTTGTACTGCTACCATTCCCGGTTTTATCAAAAAAACCAATAACCCACGCTTTGTATGGGATTCATATCGTCGTTTGATTATGATGTATGCCGACGTGGTAATGGAAAAAGCCGAAGGTATCGAACCCAAAGACGGAAAAGGTATTCGTAAGGTTTTAGACGAAATGCTGGACGAATTCAAACATAAAAAAGGATACAAATCGGACACCGACATTACAGCCGACGAATTAAAATTTTTAGCTGAAGAGTTTAAAAAAACTGTTAAAGCAGTTCTTGGAACAGAATTCCCGGACGATGCTAAGGAACAGGTTATTGGCGGTATCAAAGCCGTATTCAAGAGCTGGAATGGTAAAAAAGCTATTTCGTACCGTCGTATCGAAGGTATTCCTGATGATTGGGGTACTGCCGTTAACGTACAGGCAATGGTATTCGGTAATATGGGCGATACATCTGCAACCGGTGTTGCATTTACCCGTAACCCCGCTACCGGCGAAAACAGATTCTATGGTGAGTGGTTGGTGAACGCACAAGGTGAAGACGTTGTTGCCGGTATCCGTACCCCAAGTCCTTTGAACGATGATACTAAAAATGATCAGAATAAACACCTTCACAGCATGCAGGAAGGTTATCCTGAACTTTACAAGGAACTGGACAATATCCGTTTGAACCTTGAAAAAGCATACAAGGACATGCTCGATATCGAATTCACCATTCAGGAAGGTAAATTATACATGCTACAGTGCCGTGCTGGTAAACGTACCGGTACCGCTGCATTGAACATGGCTATGGACATGCTTGCTGAAGGACTGATCGACGAGAAGAAAGCTGTTACCCGTGTTGAGCCTGCTCAGTTAGACGAATTGCTCCACCCGATCTGCGACCCTGCTGAAGAAAAGAAAGTTTCGGTACTTGTAAAGGGTTTACCTGCAGGCCCTGGTGCTGCTGTTGGTAAAATCGTATTTACCGCCGAAGACGCAGTTGCCTGGAACCGTCGTGGCGAAAAAGTTATTCTTCTTCGCGAAGAAACCAACCCTGAAGATGTTGAAGGTATGCGTGCTGCCGAAGGTATTCTTACCGCTCGTGGTGGTATGACTTCTCACGCTGCTCTTGTAGCCCGTGGTTGGGGTAAATGCTGTATCGTAGGTGCTGGTGGCTTACATGTGAATGTTGCCGGTAAAACTGCTAAAGTTGCTGGTACCGATATCGTTTTAAAAGAAGGTGATTTAGTAACTATGAATGGTACCAAAGGTAATGTTTACCAAGGTGCTCTCAAATTAATGGATGCTTCTGAAAATCCACGTTTCCAGACCTTCATGAAAATGGTTGACAAATTCCGCACCATGGGTGTTCGCACCAATGCTGATACCCCTGCAGATGCTAAAATTGCCCGCGATTATGGTGCCGAAGGTATTGGTCTTTTCCGTACCGAGCACATGTTCTATGGCGAAGGTTCCGATCAGCCATTATTCTTACTCCGTAAGATGATTTTAAGTAATGGTGTTGAAGAACGTAAGAGCGCTCTGAATGAACTGTTTGCTTATGTGAAGAAAGACATCAAGGCTACCGTACTTGCTATGGATGGTCTTCCTGTAACTTTCCGTCTGCTCGACCCGCCACTTCACGAATTTGTTCCTGTAAGTGCTGAAAAACAGGCTGAATTAGCAAAAGCTCTTGGAATTAGTGCTGAAGCTATTAAAAAGCGTGGCGAAGCATTACACGAAAGCAACCCGATGATGGGTCACCGTGGTGTACGTTTGGGCGTTACTTATCCTGAAGTTTCCGAAATGCAGATTCGTGCTATTTTCGAAGCTTCTGCCGAATTAAGCAAGGAAGGTAAAGATCCTCACGTAGAAATCATGGTTCCTGTTACCTGCGATGTTTCTGAGTTAGACTTCACTAAGAAAATTGTTGACCGTGTTTACGCTGAAGTTTGCGCTAAATTAGGTGTTAGCAAAATCGGCTATAAGTATGGTACTATGATTGAAATTCCACGTGCAGCTTTACTCGCCGACAAAATGGCTAAAACTGCTGAATTCTTCTCATTCGGTACCAACGACTTAACCCAGATGACTTTCGGTTTCAGCCGCGACGATATCGGTGGTTTCTTGCACGAATACCTCGACAACAAAATGTTGGCTGCCGATCCATTCCAGACTATCGATCAGGAAGGTGTTGGTCAGTTAATCGAGTACTCAGTAGAACGTGGCCGTAAAACCCGTCCTGACCTGAAGATCGGTATCTGTGGTGAGCAAGGTGGTGATCCTGCTTCTGTTGAATTCTGCTTCAAAAATGGCTTAACCTATGTAAGCTGCTCACCATTCCGTGTTCCTATCGCACGTTTGGCTGCTGCTCAGGCTGCTATTAAGGCTGGAAAGTAATATATTAGGCTATAGGCTGTAGCTGCTTAGGCTATAGCTTTTCAATAAAAAAAGCGGCGATGAGCCGCTTTTTTTATTGAAACTATAAAGTATCAAGTTTTTTTATCAGAGAAACCTTTATATTATCGTAATTGCTGATGCTCTTTATAAAAGCAGAAAAATCTTTGAATTTTTCAGGTGGATATATTCCATCGCGCAATTTAAAGCTCCTGATATATTGTAATGTTTTCTGGTCAGCATTGCTGATAATTTTGTAGCAGTACGATCCAAACTCTGTATCGAGGTTCACATTTGCCGGAATTGATTCTGGTGAGTAGCCTTCGGGTAAACGATAGGTTATGGAATCTGTATCAATAAAGCTATATCTTAGCCACATTTTGCTTTTTCTTTCTTTGTTCAAATCGGGTATCGCCTGGCTGCGATTCATTATATTTAAAGGAAGCAATAATCGGTTACCTGATGTTGTTGCATATTTTGTAGCTATTATGTCCACATCAACATTTAAAGCAGGAATTTCGAGCCTGTCTTCGGACACTTTAAAGTTATTGATGGTAAAGACCGGTAACTTTATCATTTCGTACAAATCTTCCTTTTGTTTATCCGCAGGCTTGTAAAATAATCCAATATTATCATCGTATTGTAATCCAGTGTATTTTGTGTTTATTTTCACTTCTGCTTTTCCATCAGGATTAATCTGAACTATGCCTGAGCGCAGCAACTGATTGTTTTCCTGAATGTAGGTTTTGGTTTTCGCAATAACACCCCCGTTTTCAGTAACCAAAAGAACATGACGGTTATCTGTAAAACTTCCCAAAAATCCGAAAGGATTGGTTTGACTGGTACATTCAAGCCAGACTGTATCTTTTTCAAACGGAACGCAAAGAATAGCATGATTGAACTGATCGAAGGACTCGTCAGTAAAAATGTTGGGTGCGTATTTTCGGGCTTTTACGAGGGTATAGATGGATGTTACGTCTACTTGCCTGAGTAATACTTTTGTGTAATTTGTCAGCGCTTTACAGTCCCCATAACCCGTTTTGTCTACAATGGAGGCATCGAAAGGTTGCAGCCCTCCAATACCTAATTGTATAGAAACATACCTTGTTTTCGATTGCATGTATTCATAAACCATCTTGACCAATTCCCTTTTTGACTTAGCTTTATTTTTAATTTCGTTTAATTCGGCAATAGTCTTTTCAGATAACTTATTGGGCTGATTATTCAGGCGATTGAAAAAGAGCCCAAGGTCTTTCCAGGTATCATTCTTGCAGGTTACCCCTCCAATTTTGAAATATTCAGGTATAAAAATGCCATTTGGGACAATATCCTGCAAACCTGAAGTAAGATATTCTCTTTCTAAGGCAGGCATATTTTCTGCCTTCATGGAGTAAGTTCTGGTTGTTGCATCTTCGGTAATATCAGGCATAGGTGCATTATTCAACGGTTTATACCTTACCTTGTAATCCTTTGGAATTGTTAAGGAATAAGCGGCCTTCTCAATTGAAAGATCGTAATAACGTTGCGGATTCCACGACTGATAATTAATATAACCATCAAATGCAATTGTAAATTCATATTCAACTGTGTATGGATAAATTGAAACCAGTGGTTTGTAGAATTTCAACCGGTTATCGTCAAATATAGAGGAATTAGAAACGGCACTTAAGTCGGAAAAGTCGCTTGTTTTTAGTTTTTTTATGATGGTTCCGTTGTGGTTGTAAATTCGACCACTGAGTTCGGTAATTTTCGAAAATTTATCGTAATACTCTTCAAATTCTCCAAACACATCTCCTTTGCTGTTCAACACAGTTATAATATAATGACCTTTCAAAACAGCCTTAGCAGTATCCTTAACAACATAATTCATATCGTAAACTCTGAATACTCCGCTTGCGTTTTTAAGTAACTCAGGTTTAACAGTTGAAGCAGTATAGGCTTGACCGTGAATCAGAGGCAAACAAATAACAATCAGAGTATTTAACAGTAAAACTTTCAGAAAACTCATATCAGATTTTTTTTAGTACAATAACTTCACCCTCTTTATTTACAATCTGATTATAGAATTCTTTGAGTCCGGAGTATTCCTCGGGCATAAAAGCAATTTTATTGATATTGTACCTGCGCACCACCTGCACCACATTATCTTTCGATTCGATGAGGAAGGAGAACTTTCCTGCATTGTCGGGTAAAGAAACCGTTGCTGATTTTGGAAGAGATTCAATTTTATATCCCTGCGGTATTTCAAGGCGAAGCATATAGGAATTGGCATACCCATAATTGTAGTCGACCGGGAATTTTCTTTTTTCATGTTTGAAAGGATTTTCATCCAGTTGTTCAAAAAGCATGGGATGGACTATCAAAAGATCTCCAGTTGATTCTGCTTTTCCTGAAATAGCTACATCGCAGATAAGTTTCAGATCTTTGTTGAGGCTGTCTTTGTTCTGCAGTTCGTACTTCTGAATAGTTAAACCCTGATTAGCTTTTTTGATGTTCTCTATATATTCTTCAACTCCCTTTGTCCTTTCAATTTCCTTACGCGATTTATAGGCGCAATATCCTTTTCTCATTTCACTCCAATTTCCGGTTATTTCTCCATTAGAATCCAATTTTACCTGAGCCGAAATGTTGAGTGAGTATTTCTGGTTCGAAACCAGGTCGATATTCGCCGATTTTGTTTCATCAATAATCCGGCCCTGATCGTTTAAGCATTTATCGGGTATAAATCCGAAACAGCATTGTTTGTCGGTTGCATCCAGAAGAATCTGTTTTCCGTCCAGTTCAACACAAGCCAGAACGTAATTCAGTTTTTGAAGCACAGGATATTCCATGATAATCATACCATTATCGCGCGTGCTAAGGATTACCGGGTATGCTGTGAGACCTGACTTTTTTAGCAGATTCACCAATAATAGATTAATATCGGCTGAATTGCCCGATTTCTCATCCAATATTTTACGAATACTTTTGGACGCATAAAGCCTGTTACTTCCATTCCATTGAATGTTCTTCCTTACAAAATTGTATAATACCAGAGCTTTTTCATTCGGATTTTTAATACTCTCAAATAAATCGGTTATTTCTTTAGTCCCCCCCTGGGTAATCAGTACACCAAAATTTTCATCTTTTAAAAGTTCAGTATTGATATGCTTCCAGTCGGAGGTATAATCTTTTGCCATAGAACCCGGGAATTGAACTGATCTAAGTTCAAACTCTATGGAGGTAATGTAGTTATTTCTCGATTTCATATAAGGCTCATCATGGAAAGCTGCTACATTTTCGGAGGTATATGTTGAGACGTTAACATTAAATGAGATTTTATCCGAATCGAACGATGTAGTTGTGGTATAACCAGTAGAACTTCTTGTTTTGGAATTTATCACAACTGAGCCAGGAATAATACTTGTTTGTGTATTTACACTTTCATAGCCATTCTGAAATGATTTATAATTGAAATATTCCGGTATTTCAACCTGATATTGAGATTTCAATACCGGTATAGTTCTTTGGAAATACCAATCGGAAACGGACCAGAAGTCGGAGCTGATTTTATAGCTTATTTCGATAACCGACCCCTCTTTAACATTGGGTAAGGTAAACTTAACATTTCTTCTGTGTTCGTTTACCTGCTCTTTAAAAATGGAGCTTTTTTCCAATTCCGAAATCACAACTTTCCCATTTTCAAGGTTAAAAGTGTTGCCTTTCAGGTTATCGACCTTTTCTTCATTTGTACCCGAATAATACAGTGAAATTGCCATATCAGCCCAGTCGAACGCAGTCTTTCGGAGAATTTTTATCCGCACATGCCTTTGTAAAATGGTTTTAAACCCGCCGTCGTTTTGTACATATTCGAAATACAATCGGCCATAATCACCAATAATATAAGCATCGGCGTTTGAATCTATCGGACAGGTATTTACCGATAATTCTGAGGGCTCAATTTTTCCTAGCTTGAATGGAGCTTTTTGAGCATTAATAAAGGTTGCAGCAAAAAATAGTGCAATAGCAGATAAAAAGTAAGGTTTCATTAATTGTTGGTAAAAGGTTAGTAACTGATTTTAAAGATAGAAAAAAAATAATTCGTTAATCTTTTTTCTAATATAAAGTATTACTTTTTTGACGAAACTAGCGAACCATTCCATGAAGTATAAACTGCCAGACAGCATAAAACGGCCATCACAATAAAAGTGATGTGAAGTGCTGACATAAACTGAGGTAAAACATCGGAGGTTATTTTCACTTTTCCAACCACAATCGAAATAATCATCATGTAAATACCCATGCTTATCGACTGGCCTGCCAACCTCATTGTATTTGTAGTCGCAGAAGCCATTCCCAAATGTTTTTTTTCGATTGAGCCCATAATGACATTAACATTCGGTGATGAAAACATTCCGAAACCAATGCCTAAGATAATTGAAATGGCAATTATCAGGTACAAAGGAGTTGTAGTGTTCAATAATAACATAAGTAAAAGCCCCACTACAATTATAGCCATTCCTCCTGTTGCCAGATTTCGCGCATCGGTTCTGTCTGACCACACCCCTGCAAAAAGCGACATAACAGCCATTACAAAAGGCTGAATAATTAGGACCATTCCTGCTTCTTTTGAAGAAAATCCCTTTATATACTGTAAATAGAGACTTAACATAAATGTTATGGCATATGTGGCGGCGTAGTTAATAAGCGAGGCTGAACTTGCAAAGCCAAAAACCTTATTCTCCCAGAATAACCTTACGTGCATTACAGGGAAATCGAGTTTCTTTTCGTATCCGACAAACAAAATAAGCAAGATAGTACCTAAAATCATCAGCAGCATGCTTTGGAACGCAGGCAAATTCGAAAAGCCATACATAAGTGTACTCAATCCCAATCCATAAAGAATGGTTCCGATCCAGTCGAACGATTTTTGATCCGGTTCTTTCCATTCTTCCTTAACAAACAGAGCGAGTCCCAAAGCGACTAACAGACCGACTGCTGATGTAACATAAAAAATACTTCGCCAGCCAAAGTAATACGTTAGAAGGCCTCCAATAAAAGGACCTGAAGAAAGAGATATGTAAACTACTGCAGTATTGATGCCTAAGGCTTTTCCACGCTCGTTTGCCGGAAAAACCGAAGTAAGAATTGCCATATTGGTGGCGAAAATCATGGAAGCACCAATACCCTGGAACAAACGACCGCATATAAGCATCCAGCCTGAATTTGAAGCTCCGCAGAATATTGTAGAAACTATGAAGATAATAATGCCGGAGATAAAAATTTTTTTGCGGCCAATGCGATCCGCCAGTTTACTAAAAGGAATGGGGAAAATGGCAGAGGTAAGCAGGAAAATAGAGATTACCCAGCTCAGGGAAATGGCGTTAAGTGAAAACTCTCTGGCAATTATTGGCATGGCAAGATTTAATGCCGACCCCATAAATGGAATCAGTGTTGTTGCCAGGCAAATGATAAAAAGTATTGTATTGCGGTAAGCCTTGGAGCCGGTAGAACTCATGAATATCAATATTGACAGGGGCTTAAACTATATTTTTTAAGCTATCTTGTTTGAAGGTTCCCGATTCCAGTTTGTTTTCATTAAACCATTGGCAAACCACGTCGCCCTCAGAGAATCCCTGAGTTTTTAAAAATTCATCGGCAGCTTTGATCATAAAATTCGAATCGCCCAATCCAATAATCCTTTGCACTGTCATTTGGGGGCCACCCGATTTTAATTGCACTATATCACCTATGTTGAAACGCATATGATTTATTTTTGATGTAAAGATAATAAAAACCTGTTCAGGCTTTGTGATCCGGTTTCAATATCTTGAGGGAAAAGGTGTCTTGAAATTAGAGTATAATATACATTATGGCGCCTGCAAAATATCCTAATAAAGCCAGAATGGAAATGTTTTTTAGATACCATATAAAATTTATTTTTTCCATTCCCATGGCAGCAACACCTGCGGCTGATCCAATAATCAGAGCACTGCCACCGGTTCCTGTGCAATAAGCCATAAAAATCCAAAGCGAGTGATCAGTAGGGTAGGTGCTCAGATCGAACATACCCTGGGCTGCTGCTACAAGCGGAACGTTGTCGATAACTGCTGAAAATAAACCAATCGTAATATTCAGGAGATAATCTCCTGGCAATGCCTGCTGTATAACTCTTGCTAGGGTTACAAGAATTCCGGTTGTTTGAAGGGCCGAAATGCTCAACAATATTCCGGCAAAGAATAAAATACTTGGCAAATCGATTTTTCTGATGGTATAAGCTACGGTATATTTGTTTCTGATATCCTCTTGTTTATTTCGATGCAGAATTTCTATAGTAATCCAGAAAATTCCCAAACCAAGTAGAATTCCCATGAAAGGTGGTAAATGGGTGATTGTTTTGAAAACAGGTACCATCATTAATAACCCGATACCGAGAAAAAAAACGATGTTTCTTTCGAACTTGTCAGAACTTTTTTCTTCATCTTTATTCTTAACAAACTGAGGTTTTGTGGCTGTCTTTCTAAGTCTTAATGACGAATAAACCAGCGGAACCAGCAGGCAAGTTAAGCTAGGAACTATTAGATCGGTGATGACTTTGGAAGCTGAAATTTGTTCTCCGATCCACAACATAGTGGTGGTTACATCACCAATAGGAGACCAGGCCCCACCTGCATTGGCAGCTATAATAACCAACCCGGTAAAGTGAAGTCTTATTTTCTTATCGTCTACAAGTTTTCGGAGAAGAGTTACCATAACTATGGTGGTGGTAAGATTATCCAGAATTGCAGACAGAAAAAAAGTGAGAATACTGGTAATCCAAAGTAATTTTACAGTATGCCTGGTTTTAATTCTATTAACGATAATGTCAAACCCTTCGTGAGAATCTATTAATTCTACAATGGCCATTGCCCCCATCAGGAACAGCAATATTTCCGAAATTTCCCCTAAATGCGAAATCAGATGTTCATTCGTAAGATGAAAATCGGCAGAGAAATTAGCCAGTATTGTCCAGGTAATGACACCTCCGATTAGAGCAGGTCCTGATTTATTTATCTTCAGTGGATGTTCAAAAATGATGAGTATATAAGCAACTACGAATGCTAAAACAATAAGAAATTCCATAATTTAAATGTTTGAAAAACCAAAAAGTAAAAGTGCAAATTTAGATTTATATTTATGTTTTTAATTAAGAAAAAGGTTATGCTTAAAATTGGCAGGACGCTGCTTATTATTACTCTGCTATTAATTCTTGTGATTTATGCAATTAACATTTATATCAGCCATATATCCAAGAATTCAATGTTTTCAAAGGTCCACGACCTTCCTTCCACATATGTGGCCCTGGTTTTGGGGGCGCATGTTTCCAAAGAAGGGACACCATCAAACTTTTTACAGGATAGGTTGGATATTGCATTGCAACTTTACAGGCAAAATAAAGTGAAACGGTTACTGCTTTCGGGCGATCATGGCTCTCTTGGGTACGATGAGGTAAATAATATGCGGAACTATTTGTTTGAAAAGGGTGTTAAAACAAACGATATTTTTCTCGATCATGCTGGCTTCGATACTTATAATTCCATTGTAAGAGCAAAGGATATTTTTGGAATACACGAAATGATAATCGTTTCGCAGGAATTCCATTTAAGAAGAGCACTTTATATTGCTGAAAAGAAAGGCGTAAAAGCCTGGGGAATAGTAGCCGACCAGTCGGATTACGGTTCTCTCAGGTATTTAAATTTTAGAGAAAAAATTGCTTGTGTAAAGGCTTTTATGGAGGTATTAATCAACAGAGAACCAAAATTTCGGGGAGAGAAGATTCCCATTACCGGAGATAGTAGAAAAAGTTATGACAAGTAAAACTGGTTGCTGAATGACTAATTTTAGTAATTCTTATTTAAACTTATTTCAAATTAGGTTTTTTCTAAACAAAGTTTGTTGACTTTATCCAATTAAAAATCAAACACATTTTCTTCTTAAAACCACATTTTGTACAATCGTTTGTACATTGTTATTTCATTCACAATTAGGAAGTAACAAAAATTAAATAATTTTGGCCATGCAAACATATACTTGCAATTCAAAACGAGTACTATTAACCTAGACGCCTGAATATGATTCTTTCTTATATGATAATTCACATTTTTTTTGATTGGAATATGCCCGAAATTTCTCAACCATTATGCAATTACTGTTATAATGTCGCATAGAAAACGGAATAACTACAAACTAACATGAGCGATTCACACAATACCCTTAGCTTTACAAAAAAGCTGGCCGCTTCAACCGGTGTTGAAATAAACCGCTGTTACCAATGCGGCAAATGTTCGGCAGGTTGCCCTATGTCTGTCGATATGGATCTTCCGCCCAGCGTTATTTTAAGGCATTTACAGACTAACGATGAAAAGCTGGTTCAGAAAGCAGTGCAGTCGCTCGCTATTTGGCTTTGCCTGAGCTGCGAAACCTGCCTATGCCGCTGCCCCATGGAAATAGAGACTGCCAAAGTTATGGACTACCTCCGTGAAGAATCCCTGAGAACGAAACAGGTGAATCCGAAAGCCCGAAAAATTGTAGCTTTTCATAAATCATTCCTGTCATCGGTTAAAAATAACGGGCGACTGTTTGAAATTGGCCTGATTCTCAAGTATAAATTTGCATCGGGCGATTTGCTGAAAGATATGGTGCTTGCACCTTCGATGTTTCTCAAAGGCAAGTTGCATCTGTGGCCCGAACGCATCAAAAATAAAATTAAGCTGCATGACACTGGCAGCAAACCTGTTCACTAATTCTGGTAATTATTAAATGAATAAAAATATGTCTGTAGCTGTTTATCCCGGGTGTTCACTAAACGGGTCCTCGCGGGAATATATGGAATCGCTGAGAGCTGTGCTTGGTTCTCTCGAAATTCCTCTTAATGAAGTCGACGACTGGAATTGCTGTGGAGCAACAGCCGCGCACAACATTGATCACGATATGGCTGTTGTTTTGCCTTCGCGAATTTTAGCACAGACAGCGAAAGACGGATACAGTGATTTGCTGGTCCCTTGTGCAGCCTGCTATAATCGCCTCAGGAATATTCAGACAGAAATAAAAGATTCTCCCGAAATCAGAGAAAAAGCTTCACTGTTGCTAAATCAGGAAATCAACACACCAGACTCTATTGTGAATATTCTGGAATATCTCCAGTCAACGGTAATGTCCCGACTGGAAAGCAAATCGCTTCAGCCACTTGGTAAAAAAGTGGCTTGTTATTATGGTTGTCTGCTGGTCCGTCCCCAGGGTATTTCGGATGAAAAACAGATAGAAGACCCACAAGGCATGGATGAGATTATGATAAAACTGGGGGCTGAGCCCATCAACTGGGCTTTCAAAACGGAATGTTGTGGCGCTGGTTTTTCGGTTTCGAAAACTGAAACTGTTACCCGGCTCTCTTCCGAAATTCTTATTGATGCTGCCGATCGTGGTGCCGAAGCTATAATTGTAGCTTGCCCCATGTGCCATTCCAACCTCGATATGCGTCGTAAGGAAATTGAGAAACACAGCGGCAGAAAGTTTGATATTCCTGTGCTTTACATCACACAGGCGATTGGCCTCGCATTAGGCATTTCTGCTAAAAACCTTGGATTACAACGACATTTTGTTCCAGTTAAATTATAATATAAAATGGCAAGAATAGGAGTATTTATTTGTCATTGCGGCGAAAATATAGGTGGTACAGTCGATTGCAACAAAGTTGCAAAATCGGCCGAATCGTTCGATGGTGTTGTCTTCAGTACCGACTATAAATATATGTGTTCCGATCCGGGGCAAACGCTGATTAAACAGGCCATTGCCGAGCACAAACTCACAGGTGTGGTGGTAGGAGCCTGCTCTCCTCGTATGCACGAGCCTACCTTCCGTAAAACCTGCTCCGAGGCCGGCGTAAACGGTTATATGTGCGAAATGGCGAACCTGCGCGAACATTGTTCCTGGGTGCACGAAAAAGGGGAAGCCACCACAAACAAAGCCACCGATCTGGTGCGTATGCTTGTAGGAAAGGTAAAGAACAACAAGCCCCTGTCGCCCATCAAAGTGCCTGTGAGTAAAACCGCACTTGTGATTGGCGGCGGTATTGCGGGCATCCAAACCAGTCTTGATATTGCCAATGCCGGACATAAAGTGGTTCTGATTGAGAAGCAGCCGTCTATTGGCGGACACATGTCGCAGCTTTCGGAGACTTTCCCTACGCTTGACTGTTCTCAGTGTATTCTTACACCCCGTATGGTGGAAGTAGCACAGCATCCTAACATCGAGCTTATTACCTATGCCGAGCTTGAGAGTCTGGATGGTTTTATAGGGAATTTCAAAGCCCGTATACGTAAAAAAGCAAAGAGTATCGACGAGAAACTCTGCACTGGCTGCGGGTTATGTACAACCAAGTGCCCTACCAAAAAGATACCTGGAGAGTTTAACGAGAAGCTGGGTAACCGAACTGCCATTTATGTTCCTTTTCCGCAAGCAGTGCCTAATAAGCCGGTAATTGATAAAAATAATTGCACCTACTATCAGAAAGGAAAATGTCGCATCTGCGAAAAATTCTGTCCTACGCAGGCTATTCGCTTCGATCAACCTGACGAGATTATAGAGCGTTCAGTTGGTGCTGTTGTTGTTGCCACCGGTTTTGAGGTTAAAGGAACCGATTTCTTCCCTGAATACGGTTATGGTAAATATGCCGATGTGATTACAGGCTTGCAGTTCGAGCGTCTTGCTTCGGCATCGGGACCCACTTTTGGAGAGATACGCCGTCCTTCGGATGGTAAAATTCCTGAAAGGATTGTGTTTCTTGCCTGCGCCGGCTCTCGCGATCCGGCAAAAGGCATAAAATACTGCTCCAAAATTTGCTGCATGTACACGGCCAAACATGCAATGCTTTACAAGCACAAAGTGCATCATGGCGATGCGTACGTTTTCTACATGGATATCCGTGCTGCCGGAAAGATGTACGACGAATTTACCCGCCGTGCCATTGAAGAAGACGAAGTGAAATATATCCGGGGCCGTGTTTCGCGTATTTATGAGAAAAACGGAAAGTTGATTGTAAAAGGGGCCGATACTTTGCTCGGAGCCATGCCTGTGGAAGTTGAAGCCGATATGGTGGTGCTTGCCACGGCAAGTGTAGCTCATAACGATGCTGCCGATCTGGCTCAGAAGTTGCATGTATCGTACGACGAAAACAATTTCTTCGTGGAAGCTCATCCTAAGCTCAAACCCGTAGAGACAAATACCGCAGGCATATTTCTGGCCGGTGCCTGCCAATCACCACGCGATATTCCCGAAACCGTTGCTATGGCTTCAGGAGCTGCCAGTAAAATCCTGGGTTTGTTCTCGCAGAACGAACTCACCCGCGAACCGGTGGTGGCAGTGGTGAACCGTACCGCACCTCCTGTATTCTCAACCTGTGTGGGTTGCTTTATGTGCCAGTCAGTTTGTCCGTACCAGGCCATCGAAAAGGAAGAGATTAAGAACCGTGCCGGCGAAACAATTAAGACTGTTGCAAAGGTGAATCCCGGATTATGCCAGGGTTGCGGAACCTGTGTGGCTTTCTGTCGGTCCAAGTCGATCGATATCCAGGGTTTCTCGAACGAACAAATGGTAGAAGAAGTTTTTGCTTTGCTCAATAACGATTAAAATGGAAAACAATGTCAAAGTAGTTGCCTTTGTCTGCAACTGGTGTACTTATGCCGGAGCCGATTTAACAGGTACCAGCCGCATAAAATATTCATCGGATGTGAAGATTGTGCGTTTTCCCTGCACGGGACGTATCGATTTTATGCTGCTGATGAAAGCCTTTGCCGAGGGGGCTGATGGAATCATCGTTTCGGGATGTCATCCAAACGATTGTCACTATACATCGGGCAACTTTCATGCACGCCGCCGCTGGATTGTCCTCAAAAGCGTGCTCGAGACTTTTGGAATCGACACCCGCCGTATTCAGTTCTCCTGGGTTTCGGCTGCTGAAGGAGCCAAGTGGGCCGAAATTGTAAATACAACCGTGGAAAGGATTAAGGAATTGGGACCTTATACAGAGTACAGGGATTTGGCGGGGGTGGAAGCCCCCTAGATCCCCTAAAGGGGGACCTGATATGCGCGTAATTGTAATGTGTCACAATGTTCTAAAAATTTTTAAGATGGAAAAATTGCATCAAATAGCTTCGGAGTTGCTTTCTTCAGGGAAGGTAAAGCTGGTGATCGGTTACGAAAAGGGTACCGGTGACAAACGAAGACCTGCCTTTGTCAGCAACGTTAACGCTGTTGACCGACTAGTTTTCGATAGACATTGCAGTCATAATTTATCAGTATATCTTACAAAACCTGAATATAAGAATACCACTTATATTGCCATATTCGCAACGCCCTTGACAATGCGGTCGGTTGTGCGTTTGGCAGGTGAAAACCAGTTTCCTGGAAAAAATCTGAGTTTTATTGTTTTGGATCAGGATCAAAATCTATCCTTAATTGAAGGTGTTGAGGCTTTGGCTAATCACGTGGGACAGGAAAAAATTGTTCCATCGGAAGTTCATGCGGAATTACTGGCAAAATTTGAAAGCATGAGCCGCGAAGAGCGTTTTGCCTTCTGGAAAGAACAACTTTCCAACTGCATCAAATGCTATGCGTGCCGTGCTGCCTGTCCTATGTGTTATTGCTCCCGCTGCACGGTGGAAGTGAACCAGCCTCAGTGGATATCGGTTCCATCAACGTTACAGGGCAATTTCGAATACCATATCATGCGAGCCATGCACATGGCAGGAAGGTGCGTGGATTGCGGCTCATGTGAAGCTGCCTGTCCGCTGGGTGTACCTCTGAATTTAATTACCCGGCGCATGATCAAAGACATAGAAGCGAGCCTTGGACCCGACATCGTTTCTATGGATACCAAAAGTGTTTTAAACACCTTTCAACCGAACGACAAAGAGAATTTTATCCGATAAGTATGCAAACTGAAACTTATACCATCACGGAGAGCAATCTTCAAAAACTGCTGCAGGAGTTGCTGACCTCTGGGCAAAAAGTTGTTGCGCCGGTTCGTAAAAACAATAAGGTTCTTTTTAATAAAATTAAATCGGCCACCGAAGTTTGCTCCGACCATGTTCAAACTGCACTGTCGGCCAAACACCTTGCTTTTCCCCGCACCGAAGTTTTGCTTCAATACAAAAAAACGGGTAAGGATGTAGTGATCACCGATTTCCCTTTTGATGAAATTTCGCAAACCATATTATGGGGTTCCCGGCCATGCGATGCTGCAGGATTTGCTCCACTCGACGGCATTTTCAACTGGGACTGCAAAGACGATATTTACAACAAGCGCAAAGAACATCTCACCATCATCAGCTTTTCGTGTACAAAACACGATGATGCCTGTTTCTGCACATCGGTGGGAGGCGGTCCGGGAAATACAGCAGGGAGCGATATGCTGATAACTCCAATGGGCAATGGTTCCAATATTGCGGAGGTTTTCACCGAAAAAGGGAAAGAGATTTTAGAAAAATATTTTTCTTTTTTCGAGACCGGAACCACCGAAAACAAAGAACACCACCTTACAAAAATTGAAAAGGTTTTTGATACCGATGAAATTAAAGCCAAAGTAGAAGCTTTTTTTGAGAGTGATGTCTGGAGAGAACAATCGGCCCGATGCATGGGGTGCGGTGCCTGCGCTTATGTTTGTCCGGCATGTGCCTGTTTCGATATTCAGGACGACAAGCACGGAAGTAAAGGCAGTCGTTTACGTTGCTGGGATTCGTGCGGATTTCAGCTATTCACGCTGCATACATCGGGGCATAATCCACGCGAAACACAAGCCCGTCGTTGGCGACAACGGGTGATGCACAAATTCTTGTATATGCCCGAAAGAATTAATGTGGTAGGATGCTCAGGCTGCGGCCGTTGCTCCAGGGCTTGTCCCGCGGATATGAATCTGCTGGAGCATCTGGAAGGGATTGCAAAAAAGGAAGCAGAGAATTGAGAAGGTGTGAAGATGAGAATTTAGTATTAGAGAAGTTATGAATGTGAAATAATAAATGACTTAGTAAAACATAGATAAACCATGTGTAACAGCAACATATATATGCCATACCCAATGCGCATCGAAAAGATTACCAACGAAGCGCCGGGAGTGAAGACTTTCAGGTTAAATTTTATCAATGCTGAAGACGCGCAGCAATTCACTTTCAACGCCGGGCAGTTTGGAGAATATTCGGTATTCGGAACGGGCGAATCGACTTTTTGCATTGCTTCTTCTCCTACAAGAGGCGGTTACATCGAATGTACCTTCCGGCAAGCCGGAAAAGTTACCAGCGCTTTGGCAAACTGCGAAGAAGGTGATACCATTGGCTTTCGTGGTCCGTATGGCAATATTTTTCCCTTGGACGAATGGAAAGGTAAAAACCTGCTGTTTATTGCCGGCGGTATAGCCCTGCCACCCATGCGCTGCGTAATCTGGAATGCGCTCGATCGCCGGAACGATTTTAAAGATGTTACCATTATTTACGGCGCACGCTCGGTCAACGATCTGGTGTATAAACACGAACTCGACGAATGGAAAAACCGCGACGATGTTAAACTGGTGGTTACGGTGGATCCGGGGGGTGAAACGCCCGACTGGAAAGGAGAAGTTGGCTTTGTGCCATCGGTTGTCGAAAAAACAGCGCCTGTTGCCGCCAACACCATTGCGATTGTTTGCGGACCTCCCGTTATGATTAAATATACCTTCCCCGTGCTTGAGAAACTTGGCTTTACCGACGATACCATTTACACCACCTTGGAAAACCGCATGAAATGTGGTTTTGGAAAATGCGGTCGTTGCAACGTTGGTAAGGTGTATGTTTGCAAGGACGGACCGGTGTTTACTTACAAACAACTGAAGGAGTTACCGGATGAATATTAATATCGACCAAGAAACCCTCCCCAGAAAAAGGTATATAGTCGTGCCATGTATTTTGGGCAATAGACTATTGTCCAAAGACATTTTTGTGTGTATTAGCCGTGGACTGTCGTCTGAGGACTGTGGACTTTACTGAATTCAATAATATTGATTCACCGGAAACTGATTAGCATCATTATATTCCGAGATTTTGCTGCCTGAAACTTTCAATACCAGGGAAGAGCAAACAGGAAGGTGAAGGTCTATTTTTGAAACCGGATAATATTTTATTTCGTTGCTTAATAAATCAGTACAGGCAACAGAACGTCCAATGCCCAGGTAAACAGAAAGATCGAGGAGTATATTTTGCGATGAAAGTATATCGAAGTTGCAAACTACAAGATATCCTGACGTATCGTTTCCAGTTTCGTGTCGGTAGGCAGCAATGATAGCATGATGTCCGAAGTCGACAAAGTGACAGTTTCCTCCCTGACGGAAAACCGGATATTCAGCCAGAATGCTGTTAATCTGTAATAAGAATTTTCCAAATCTGGCTTCGGAAGGAAATTTCATTTTATTGCTTTTACCGATAAATTGTATTTTCTTTTCCACTCCAAATTCAACTCCCTGAACTATTCCTGTAGCTCCTGTTCCCATTAAGGCCGCAGCAACATATCTGGGAATTGTAGCATCGGCACTGCAGAATTCCTGAGCCGGAGAACCCGAATCGTGCGATGTTACAGGCATAAAGTAACGGAGATGGTTGGAAAGGCGGTGAAGATTCTTCAGATATTCGCGTAGTTTGGGAACAAACTTATAATCCCACGGGGTTGCGAGATTCAGGTTCAGATGCCAGTCTTTACTGGTTTTTATCATTGTATTTTCATCAGCAAAATATTCAGCGAGAATACCAACTTCAGGAAATTCGGAATGTAGTGTATTGGTGAGCGACAGAATAAAATCGGGATTGCTGCTGTGAAGGTTGTCGAAGCGAACAAATCCCCCGGTGATGTCTGCAAATCGTGCCCAGAAAAGTGTATAGCTGGTCATGTAGTCCCAAATCTCCTGGCGGATTGCTTCAGAAGGATGATTATAATTGATAAGTACCAGATCGTCCCAGAAACACCAGCCATGATCGGCCAGATAGCGGGCACGCTGAAATCCGTCGGGGCTGTTGGCGTCGGAAATAATCCAGTCGGGTGCCTGTTTGGCGATGTTGCTATGCACACCCACATGATTCAATACCAAATCGAAACATAAACGAATACCGAGTGCCTTGGCGGCTTCAACAAATTCTTCGAGTTGCGATATGCCATTCAGAGGGGAGGTAGAGTCAACATACCTGGGGTCGACTGAGAACAGATCCTTAGCCGAGTATGGACTCTCCGATGTATCGAGTGTCGTTAACGGAAGCAGATGAACAGCATTGAAACCCATAGCCCGTATACGACCGAGGTCAGTGGTCCAGTCGGTTATGGTACCCGAAACATTCGGTATAAGAGTATACATCCGCAAACCATCCACCTGAGGCGGATCTACAAGAATCCAGGCGTCTTCAACGTTGTCTCGGGACCAGGAAAGTCCTTTGTCGAAAGAATATTCTGTCCTGAATTTATGTAATCCTGTATGAGTGGGACGAATCTGGCATATTAGTCTGCTCGAATCAATCCAAGAAAATGGAATGGAACTCCAGGTTTTACCATCAGTTGAATTCATGGTAGTAACCAGATTGGCCTGAATGTTACCACGAAAAGGAGCATCCATGTCGATGGTAATTGTAATGGTGAAAAGTTCGCCCTGGCAAGCCCGGGAATAATTATGCTGACCAACAGGGTAGGAGCGGTGTACCTTGCCTGCTATGGGTTGAACCCTGGGACGATGAGGAATAACCGGGACACGGTTGTGAAATATCGGCATAAACTCAGTTAAGCTGTTGATAAATTAAATTCCGAAATGACTGAATACTGTATTTACATGCTCCGGCACGAATAACAATATCAATACCAAAAAGTTTCTGTGGAAAGAATTTTTGAAATAGAAGGGCTTGAAAAATATGTTTTTGACAAATTCAGAACAACTTCCGGCTTTTTATCTTCCGTGTATATCCGGCTTTCTATTCCCTCTGCAATCAACGTTAAGGCTATATCCGCAGCAATTCTATCCCCACATACCAGCATTTCGGATCATAAATAAAGGCCACAATGTATTAAAAAATTTAAACAAATACCGTGATTTGTAAAAAATTAGTTGTGTAATAAACGATATCAGGCAGCCGATTTTTCGTTATCATCTCCCGAACTTTGAATAAAGGGATGTTCATTTCCCAAGTATTTGTCGATATAATTGTGTGCCAGGTATATTGCCGGAGTTAATACAATGGCAAGAATTATCTTGTATAAATACTGCACCACGCCCACACTTAGCACCTGCAACAAACTCCAGTTACCAAAAATATAAAAGGCTATAAAGAGTATAATAAAACTGTCGATTAGCTGCGATATTACCGTAGAGCCGGTAGCTCTCAGCCAAAGCTTTTCGTGTCCTGTAATTTTTCTCAGAAAGTGAAAAGTATAAGCATCTACCATTTGACTGATAAGAAAAGCAGTTATCGATCCAATGATAATACCTCCGCTTTGGCGGAAAATGGACTGGTAAGCATAATCAATATCGAAAGTTTGTCCTTGAGAATCCTTGCTGTTTAACTGTAGCCAGAAATCAGCTCCTGGAAGAGCGGTTCCAATATAGATGAAAACGAAACCGAATAAAATGATTCCTGCAGTAAACAGGCTGATTCGCTTAACGCCCGTCCGTCCAAAGTATTCGTTAACCAGGTCGGAGATTACAAAAACAAAAGGCCAGATGAGGATACCTACGCTCATATTGAAGTCGAAAAATAATCCGGAGGCAGAGAATGAATCAAGGCTGAGAAGTTTGCCCATTGAAAAAATTTTCATTCCCAGCAACTCGGCAAACACAGCAGTGCCGGTGATACATCCCGAGAGAATCCAGAAGAGATTACTAAGTTTTGAAGGTTTATGCATGGATAATGATTTTGTGCAAGAACACAATTGTTAGTTTGAATTAATTCCGATCTATAAATATATAACTTGATTTAGAACAGATTGTTCTTTACCGATAGAAAATTCCCGGTTGTGCTTAGGCTCTTCCTAAGTTGGTTTTATTAATACAGGCTGCGCCTGCGAACAATATGGATTAAATTAGGTAGCAGAAATTCAGGCTGGAGCCTGCAGAATGCATTCGACAAAGGTAAAACCCTGGCCGAGCAGAGAGACTGCTAATTCATATTTTATAACGGATTCCCAAAATCAGCACATCGTCTACCTGCATTTCGTCCTGTTTCCAGCTTTTGAAATAATTCTCCAGATATTCACATTGCTGTGCAGGAGTTTGTTGATGCATGGACGAAAAAAGTGTTTTCATATTCTTTTTCATCAGCTTGCGTTTCCTTTCACCTCCAAATTGGTCCTCATAACCATCGGAAAATAGGTATATCATATCGTCGGGTGCAATATCAAGTAAGGAGTTCTTATATTGTGGGTTGTGCTCGTAAACATCGCCTATGCCCTTCATAACAGGAGCATATTCAATTACTTTACCAGTTTTATTTTTTGCAATCCACAGAGGTCGGTTGGCTCCTGAATATATTACTTCGCCGGTGTTAAAATTGAATTCACAGAGGGCGATATCCATCCCGTCCGATAGAGACTCTTCTGCTCCGGGTTGCCGCAATGTTTTTTTGATTTCTTCGTCAAGAAGATGCAATATCTCTGCCGGATGAAGTCCGGTTGGGTTAGGCGATTGTGTTACAAGGTCGTTGAGTTTTTCTATGCCTATCATACTCATAAATCCTCCCGGAACACCATGACCCGTGCAGTCGGCAACTGCAATAAAGATCCGGTTACCGGGAGCTTTTGCCATCCAATAAAAATCGCCACTAACAATGTCCTTAGGTTTGTATAAGACAAACGATTCCGGGAAAGCTTCTGTTATTTCGTCAAGCGTTGGCAGGATGGCTTGCTGGATACGCAGCGCATATTCGATGCTCTTGGTAATATCGCTGTTTTTTTGTTCTATAATTGCACTCTTTTCTTCAATTTCCTCAAATTGGGCGGTAATTTCTTCTTTTTGCTGGTAAAGCTCCTGGTTCAGTTGCTCGAGCTGATATAACTGCGATGTTATTTTATCGCGCTGGGCTTCTATTTCTTCCTTTTGTTCCTGAATCTCGGCATTTTGAAGGGCAAGCTTCGTATTTGCTTTCTTCTTGGAAGCATAAAGGTTAAAGAGTAAAAAGGCCAACAATAATATAAAGCACAATATGGCGATCAGGAAATTCCGCTCCATATTTTTCTTCGAAATCTCAAGCTCTTTTGTTTTTAGTTCAAGGTGTTGGCGGAGGGTCAGCTCGTTTAATTCTCCAATTCTTGTATATTGAACTTCATTATTTTGCTTCAGTTCTCCAATCTTTTTATCCTTTTGTTTTTTTTCCATTTCGAAATCAGATTTCATTTCAGATATCTCTTCGGTTTTCTTTACCTGAAAAACTGAGTCTCTTATGTGAATATACGATTTAAAATATCCCATGGCCTCTTTATAGTTCGCCAGATCGTAACTGGTGCTAAAGAGGGCTTCATAGTTCATCAGAATAAGCGGTTTTAGTGATAACTTTCTGGCCGATTGCAGACTCTTCTCATAATATACGGCTGCTCTCCTCAATTTATCCTGGGTTCTGTAAATGGATGCAACTGTGTAGTATATTTTTGCCAGATGTTCCGTAGGAGGCATTTTTTCACGAAGTTCAAGTTCTGCTTCGTAATACTTTAAGGCATTTTTCTGGTCATTTTGCTTTGAATATAATTCACCTAGCAGGTTCGATGCATCTGTCTGAATGTTGATGTCCTTAACTTTTTTAGCAGTGGTAAGGGCTTGATTGGCATATTTCATAGCTTTGACCGGACTGGTCTTTTTGTAGCATACAGCTATTTGGAGCCTTAATGCAGGTTCATCTTTGGAAGAAGCTGATTTAAGCTGCTGTTCCAGTTTTTTTATCTTAACCTCTGTTTGAGCCGGAATGTTACCTAACGGCAGAAGAAGGAATGATATTACCAATATTAAATAACGTACCTTCACAGTACCCGATAATTTTGAAATGTTATGTAGGCTTTTACTGATTATTTTTTAAAAGGTTGTATTATATTGCTACGGACTGTATTAATTACTGTATTAGCCATTGATCATGGACTAATCGCTATCGAATATTAAATTTTGTATTGGCCATCGACCAATAGACTAATCGCTATCGACTATATTAAATTTTGTATTGGCCATCGACCATGGACTAATCGCTATCGACTATATTAAATTCTTCCCATCTATTGCTCTTGAAGCAGGAATTTGTAATTTGGGTGAGTTTTATTTTCAGAAGAATTCTGACCAAAGAACTTTTAATAACTATCTATGAAATTCAAAAATTTACTTCTGCTGCTCTCTTTTGTTTGTTCAGGCTCGTATGCTCAAACAGTAGTAAAGGAGCTCAATTCCTGGCGTTTTTTAAAAGGCGATGATGTTGCTGCATCGCACCCTGACTTCGATGATTCCAAATGGGAACTTGTAAAAGTACCTCACGACTGGGCTATATATGGTCCGTTTGATAAGGAAGTAGATAAGCAGGTAGTTAAAATAGTACAGAATAATGAGCAGGTTGCCTCTGAGAAGACAGGACGAACCGGATCGTTACCATTTATAGGGGTTGGCTGGTACCGTACTAAGCTCAATATTCCTGAGTTCACAACCGGCAAGCAGGTGCAGATAGCTTTCGACGGCGCTATGAGTAATACCGAAGTTTATGTGAACGGTCAGAAAGTTGGTATCTGGCCTTATGGATACAGTTATTTTTATTTCGATATAACAAAGTATTTACTGGCAGGCAAAGAAAATGATATTGCTGTTCGTCTCGAGAATTTTCCTTTTTCGTCGCGGTGGTATCCAGGAGCCGGATTGTACCGTAAAGTACAGGTGTTAATTAAGGAAACCGATAGCTTTAAGCATTGGGGACATTTCATCACTACACCTTTTATATCAGACGATGTTGCTAAAGTAAATATACGGTCACAGGTACAGGGCGAAAAGCTTACTATAAAAACCGTAATCAGGAACGCTGAGGGAAAGATTGTTGTTGAAGGCGCTGCTTCTGAAAGGTTTGGAGATGAAATTGAGCAAAATCTGGCCATTCGCAATCCTTCCTTATGGAGTCCTGAGAACCCTTATTTGTATACTGCCGAAATGAAACTTTATCAGGGCAATGTTTTAAAGGACACTGAAACTGTCCGTTTCGGTATTCGCCAGATCCGGTACAGTGCCGAAAAGGGATTTGAGTTGAACGGAAAGGTTATAAAGTTTAAAGGAGTTTGTCTGCATCACGATCTGGGTCCTATCGGAACTGCCATCAATAAAGCTGCCCTTAAACGGCAGCTTACTATATTAAAGGACATGGGGTGTAATGCAGTTCGGTCGTCACACAATATGCCTTCCTTTGAGCAACTTGAGTTATGCGACGAGATGGGTTTTCTTTTCCTGGCCGAAAGCTTCGACGAATGGAAAAAGCCGAAAGTTAAAAATGGCTACAACCTGTATTTCGACGAGTGGGCCGAAAAAGATGTTGTAAACCTCGTGAGGGCTACACGCAATCATCCTTGTATAGTGATGTGGAGCGCCGGTAACGAAGTGCCCGACCAATGGGGCAGCGAAGGTGTGAAACGGTTGAAGTGGCTGCAGGATATATTTCATCGCGAAGATCCCACCCGACCGGTAACTGTGGGTATGGATCAGGTAAAAGCAGTAATGGAAAGCGGTTTTGGAGCGGTTCTCGACATTCCGGGGTTAAACTACAGAGTACATCTATATGAAGAGGCTTTTATACGTTTCCCGCAAGGAATTATCTTGGGTTCAGAAACAGCATCTACTATAAGCTCGAGAGGTGTATACAAGTTCCCGGTGGTAAATGAAGCCGACAAGAGATACGACGACCATCAGTGTTCATCCTATGACCTCGAATATTGCGGGTGGTCCAACATTCCTGATGACGATTTTGTTCTGCAGGACGATAAACCCTGGGTGATCGGCGAATTTGTCTGGACCGGTTTCGATTATCTTGGAGAACCTACTCCTTACGATAACTACTGGCCATCGCGAAGCTCCTATTTTGGTATCTGCGATCTTGCAGGTTTACCTAAGGACAGGTATTATCTCTATCGCAGCCGTTGGAAAACCCAGGATGCAACACTTCATGTTCTCCCGCATTGGAACTGGGAAGGTCGCGAAGGGCAAACCACTCCGGTTTTTGTTTATACAAGTTATAACAGTGCGGAGCTGTTTATCAACGGTAAAAGTATGGGTGTTCAAAAGAAAAGTAACCAAACCAAACAAAACCGTTACCGACTGATGTGGATGGATGTAAAATATGAACCAGGAACTTTAAAAGTTGTAGCCTACGACGATGCCGGAAAACCTGTTGCCGAAAAAACTGTTATCACAGCCGGGAAACCCCATCATATAAAACTGGAGGCCGACAGAAAAACAATCACTGCCAATGGTGAGGATCTTTGCTATGTTACAGCCACCATTGTCGATAAACAGGGAAATCCTTGCCCGGTTGCTTCCAACCGGCTTAATTTCAGTGTGAAGGGTAATGGTACTTACAGGGCAGCGTGCAATGGCGATGCTACATCACTGGAGGTATTTCACCAGCCTACTATGAAGGCGTTTAATGGTAAGCTGGTTGTATTGGTTCAGTCGACCACCCAAAAAGGTAAAATTGAACTGACTGTTTCTGGCGATGAGCTAAAAAAAGAAAGTATAACTGTTACGGTTGAATAGTTATTTGTATTTGAGCTCTTAATGAATGAATTACTTTATTTTGACGCAACTATTTTTCGGAATCAGCATCTTTAGTTTAGTAATTTTTCAAAAGCTACTATGAAAAAGTATTTGTTTGCTCTGCTGTTTGGATTATTATACCTTGGATGCCAACAGGAAGATGATCTCATTGATCCAGGTGCCCGGGTCGATGGACTGACCTTGTATTGGGATCATGAAGTTTTTGGAAAAGAGGGAAGAAGACTGAGATTTGAATTCTATGAAACCAAGGCATACAAAAATACTTTTGATTTAATTTTTGATTATACCATAAAAGGGAATGAAATTGTTATAATTCTGAAAAACAAGGTAGACAAAGGAGAATGCCCAAAATATCCTGGTTGGAGTGATTTGTGTATGCCGAAAGGTGGGATTTATATTCCCGAGAAGTTGTTAACAGAAGATCGCTATACATTTATAATCAAAACTTTTGATTTCGAAGTAAAATCAACCCTTTTAACCGATGAAGTTAAATATAACCTCGATATTCCTACACATGAGAAATTCACCTGTTCAATAAAAAATGTGTATCCAATTCCGGCGAATCTGTTGATGGGGTCGTTAGTATTTAGCGGAAAAGAAAATACTGTGGATGCTCTTTTATATATTGAAAAACTAGAAAAGATGGGATTAAAGGCTGTTACCCTACCCGATTTCCCATACAGACAACTGGATGTAGGTGAAAGTGGTAAACCAATTGAAACACATTGGGAACCTGACAATCACAGTTTACCTTTTCTCTATAAAATGGATATCAGCTTTCGAGAAATATTTGAAATATCCAAGGAACACTTCAGAAAATCAAACCTGAACATCTATTTATTCAGTAGCAATGGAGATGAGGCTCGCCTAAGCAAATTAGACGGAGAAATGGTTATTTATGCTAAATAATTATCTATGGAATTAGTCCCATATACCCTTTCAGAAGCATTCCTTAGATAATCATCCATTTGTTGCCTGAATTGCTGAGGCGATAAAATCCGGCTGGCGGTGCCTGTATTTTCCTTAGACTTAAGACTTATCTGGTGTAACACCTTAATTAACCTGTCGATATCTTTTTGATCGTTTTGCAGGCCAAGACTCACCCGGGTAACGCCTGGAGGTGTCAGTTTCGGAAACAGGCGGAAAATCTGATGCTGAAAACCTTCCAGAAACGGACTTATATGAAGCAATTGTTTTACGATGATGTGAGCACAATGGCATCCGTAACGCACTCCAATTCCGCCGTGTTCAGCTAATTTACGTGCCAGTTGGTTTGCCATATGATCTTTCAGATTAAAAACGACTACGCTTCCTTTCTGGGCGATTCGCGGAGAATTTTCATCTGTGATCCCATATATTTCCAGTCCTTGTATTTGTTTCATGCCACTCAGCAAAAAATGAGTGAGTTTTTGTTCTTCCTCCTGGATGGTATCCATGCCAATTTTTTGTAATAGCACCAATGCCTTGCCCAAAGCCGCTATGCCTCCGATGTTTTCTTCGCCTGACGACCGGATAAGCTTCATTTCCTCAACTGAAAAGGAAAGTGATCCCTTACGGACCATCAGAACACCTGTACCAAAAGGAGCATACATTTTATGAGCAGAGAAAACGAAGTAATCTGTTTTACACTTTTCCATAGCCACTTTTCTGTGAGCCACCAATTGTGCCGCATCTACCAACAAACGGGCGCCATATCGGTGAGCTGTTTCGCCAATTTTTTCCAGATTGTTGTAAACACCCAGTACATTCGAAGCTCCGCTGACAGCTACCAGAATAATGCGCTTTTTACCGTATTTCTTTTTTTGATTGTAATCGCTTAATAAAGTTTCCAGCTCCTGTAAATCTAAAAATCCCTCAGCATCCACAGGTAAGCGTATGAGGGATACTCCCTGAATTGAGCGCCAGGGTAGTTCGTTCGAATTGTGCTCTAGCATGGTGTTCAGAACAACTGGTTCCACATCCTGGTGTTCTTCTTTGGTCAGGCTTTCTGCCACAAGATTAATGGCTTCTGTGGTATTGGATGTAAACACCGTCTCGTAAATTTCGGGGGAAGCACCCAGGAAGTCGGAGCACAACGATTTTACCTGCTGAATGATGTTCTTTTTAACAGGTTCGGGCTGAAGCCATGCTTTATGAACAGCCTGCCATACCGGTTCAAAGGTGGGTGTACTTGCTCCGTTATCAAGGTTGACAAAAGTCTGGATACCTTCCGTTGTAGGTACCTGCAGGCCATCTCCGATAAGAGTTTTCTTCAGTTTGTGCAACAGTTCTTTGCCCTGGAAATTTTCAAGCTCATCCTGGAAAAGTATTTCATTAGCCGAAAGTGGCTCCCCGGAGGGTAACTCAAATTTTTTAACTCCCGATTCCTTTAATATTAAGAGTGCTTTTGCAAAGGCAATTATGTTGACAATGGCAGGAGTGCCGGCTTCCAATCTATCGGGCATTTTACCCCATATGACCCATTCGCGTGATATGAGTTTAGCCGTTCCTCCGCCCGTTTGAAAAGGAATACCGCCTGGTAATGCTTTATGCCTGATAGCTAAAGCCGTAACTCCCAGGGGTAAACCAATTCCCTCAGCGGAAATACTGCTGAAAGCTGATGGATTGAGTGTTTTCGTAAGCATTTGAGCTCTTCGGGAAGTACAAAAGACAACTACATAATTGCCGGTACGCAATCCAAGGTAATCAAGTACAATGTTGCGGGCCTGTTCGAACAACCGGGTGGTTACCATTGAATGGTGTCCGCTTCCGCGATGTACGTTCGAATAGGTTTTAAGAACCTCATAAATGCTGCGCTTGAGTTCGGTGTAAGCCTCGGAGACATTTTCTCTGACTTCCGTTTTTTGATATAGAGTGGTAATGGTTGTGTCCATAGTGCTTTTTATGTATGTAATTTCAGACACAAAGATAAATATAATTTACACTATGTAAAATATATTTTACATACATTTTATTAAAATTTTACTTCTTCGTTACACGACTAAACGAATTCGGGCGCTAACTGCTGAGTTTGAGATGACTTAAATTCAAGGAATACAATGGATAATAAAAGCAGAATGAATGGAACAGACAGCCAACATCCTATCAGACTCAGAATGGGCAACGGAATCTATAAAGCAATAGTTTGAAAATATTGTCTATCTTGTTTTCACTACCGAACCGTTTACCGTGCCAATATAAATAAGTTTCGTTTGGATAATACCTAAAAATTACAGTACACTGCGATTAGCTCAGTGTACCGTAAAATAAATACATTGAATTAGGCTCTTAAGAAATGGTTTTGTCCACAGTCCTCAGACGACAGCTAACAGCCAGGCATGTTAAAAAAGACATGTATTGGCTATCCGCTGTTATGCCTATTAACTAAACGCCTGCTTCAATAAATATAATCTGCAGGTCATTTCCTCATTTTCCCCACCAACGGTGTCTGCTTTGTGGGACCAAAATTGGCATTCAATTCCCGCTCCATTTTAAATTTTTCATCTTTAAAGGAGATTTTTGCCATGTATCCATGTGGGGTTTCGTCCATGTACATCATGAGTTGAAGCGTATCGCCTTCAGTCCATCCCGCTGAGGTAGCCACCGAATGTTTTCCCCGTTGCGGGAATACATAATTTCCTTCTTTATACTCTCCAAAGCCGATGGGCAAACTGTAGGTGCTGTCGGCCCCGGTGAAGGTCATCGAGGGCTGGTTTCCTGACAGTTTAAAAGAAATGGTTTTCAGTCCCCAGTCATTTTCTTCCAGGGTATAATTCACGCCTGAGATTTTTTCAACTATCGCAGCACTTTTTTCACCTTTTACAGGGTTGAGTTTTAGACTGGCAGTTTTTTCCTGAAGTGCCTTATAAGCAATATCGTTGGCTTTAAGCGGTTCGTCCTTAATTGCAGGTAGCAGATATTTCCATACCAGGTTCATAATAGCTCCCATGTCTCTTGTGCCGGAGGTGATTGCAAGTACGGCTTCCTGTTTCGGGAAAACAATGCAATATTGTCCGAATGCTCCATCTCCACGGTAAAGTCCGTGCCGGCACATCCAGAACTGGTAGCCATAACCTTGTTCCCAGTCGCTCTCGGGATTGCTGCCATTGGAAGTCTGGAAAGAGGTGGCTTCTTCCACCCAGGCTTCGGGTATGAGTTGTTTGCCTTCCCATTTGCCTTTTTGCAGATACAATTGTCCGAAACGGGCAATGTCCTCTGTTCTGATGTTCAGTCCCCATCCACCAAAGTCGATGCCCTGAGGGTTCTTTTCCCATTTGAAGTTTTCAATTCCAAGGGGTTTGAAAATGCGGGGAGTGAGGTATTCGGAAAGCGTTTGTTTGGTTACCTTCTGGATAATGGCCGAGAGCATAAAAGTCGCCATGCTGTTATAAACAAAGTGGGTTCCTGGTTTATGCTCCACCTGGGCAGATAAAAAGCCTTTTACCCAGCTTTCGGTATTCTGAGTGGTGGCGGCCGAAGGTTCCTGGTTGTGTCCGCTGTTCATTTTCAGCAGGTCGCGAATGCGCATCGATTTGAGATTTTCCGAAGGATTCGCCGGGGTTTCGTCTGGAAAGAATTTGATTACCGGATCGTTGACGGATAAAAGACCTTCGGCCTGCGCTATACCTATGGCTGTGGAGGTAAAGCTTTTACTAAGCGAATACAACGTGTGACGGCTTTCCTTATCGTAAGGATGCCACCATCCTTTTGCCACTTGTTTGCCATGGCGCAGCAGTACAAAACTGTGTAAATCGTTGGGACGTTCACGTTCAACTGCTTCAATAAAATCGAGAATGGCTTGCGAAGAGATACCCTGTGATTCGGGTGTTTCCCCTTGCCAGGATGCTTTTTCTGTCGAAGGGTTACAACTCATTCCAAGGAAAATTGATAGCATTAAAAAAGAATGATATAAATACTTCATGGGTGGTTAAATTAGTGATATGTGAATATAATAAAAGTCGTAAGTATCAAGTCGTAAGTAATAAGAAAATACAAGAATTCAGAAGACCTCACACCTGGGCAAAAAGTATCATGTAATTATGTCCCTTTTCTTTGGCGCATTTAGGACAAAAGGCATAATGCACAAAGTAATCTTTGGCCGTTTGACCTTTTTCTTTCAGGTATAAATTCATTTGTTTGAGAAATTGTGGAACCGCATTATAAGGTCCGTCGAATACACCGGCTTCAAATGTTCCTGAAAGCTTTGTATTATTTGCCCCGTCCAGTTTTTTTGTAACGGCATAGTAAATTTCGGATTTAAATGCCGAAGGGTCACGAAACATAATTAACGCATCGGTTTTATCGGGGATAGTGGCCTCGGCTTTTACAGCCATTTCGTGCATTTTCGTTATTTTCTTCCCAATGGTAGGAGGGAAGGGAATATGAAAAAGCGTAGGTATGGTTTCTTTAATGAAAAGTTTATCTTTCCAGTTAAAGGTTTTTTTGTCCCATTTCTGAACGTCAAATTTAGGACAGCATTCCTGATCCTGATTTTCCATGGCAAATAAATTTGTGAATTTTTAAAGGTATGTTAGAATTCAGGTTTTGTTTAAAAGTTAATCTTTTAAAGTTGAAGCAATTTATTATTTTCTGCAAAGAAAGTCAATAGAATCAGCGAATTTAGGATGGACATAATCAAAGTAGGTAAATGTTATTGACTTTTAGCTTTTTAATGCATAAAGCAACTATTATCTTTAACCAAGATAGAAATAGGGACATAGTGTTTAGTCTATATAATTTTTTGGGTCAAAAACTTCAGGAAAAACTTTTAGACAACTGCAATTCAGGATGGAATACTTTCCCCTTAGATGTGTCAGGATACAAACCTGGGTCGTATTACTTTACTCTTCGTTCAAATGATATTAAAGTTACCAGAAAAATTATGGTCGAATAAGAGAAAGAGATTTGGCTCTTTAACCGTTGTGCCACTTTTTCATCCAGCGGTCCGATATCTTTTGGGCTTCGGGATAATTATCCACCACCACAATTAATTGGTTCGAATGGTCGCTGTACTGAGTAAGTATGTTGACACCGGCATTAGCCAACTCCCGGCAAAACATGCCCAATTGTCCGGGTACATCCTGTCGTAGCTTTTGAATTATTACATCGTTAATTTTTATAACGCTGATGCCTGCTATGGCTAACACTTCTTTTGCCCTGTCGGCTTCTTCAACTAAAAAATGAGCAATGGAGTGATTTCCGATATTAAAAACGCCACCTCCTTCGAGGCTTATTTTATGTGCTCCTAAGGTCTCGCCCAGGAGGGCCAGTGTGCCGACTTTGTTTTCGAGAATGATTTCCAGATCTTTCATATGGTGCAATTATTGGTGAATTTCTTTACTGTCGGCAGGGGCCTGCGCTCTGTCAGTCTTCCCGTAATCGCGTTGAACAATGGCTACCCGTAGGCGGTAATCGGCAAAGACTGAGGTTCTGCCTTTCTTTTGAGCCATCCGGTGCAATTCAACATTTCGCCATTGCAGTATGCTTTCTTCGTCTTTCCAGAACGATAACGACAACACTTTTTCCGGGTTAGTAATACTCTGAAATCTTTCAATAGAAATGAAACCTTCAATTTTACTTAGTTCGGTGCGTAACCCGGCGGCAATATCGAGGTACTCATCCCATTTTCCCACAGCGGGATATGCTTCAAATATAACGGCTACCATCTTTTAAGTTTTTATGTTTGGGCAAATTTAGGGCAATGCTTACTTTTACATTTCATTTTATATTGAAGTATGGATGACGAAGAAAAATTTATTTTAATTTCTACTTTGATATGTGAGCCGGCCAGGGCCAGGATGCTTTGGAATTTGCTCGACGGACGTGCGTATACTGCTGGCGAACTAGCCATAGCTGCCGATGTTTCGGCTACTTCGGCAAGTAATCATTTAACAAAGTTGCTCGACGCTAAAATTGTTAAGGTCGAAATTCAGGGCCGGCACCGGTATTTTTCGTTCGCAACTCCCGAGGTTGCCTATGTTATTGAAGCGTTAGCCAACCTGGCAAATGATAAACAGGTAAAGTCCGGCAAGCCAATTGTAACCAGGGGTGTAAAGTATTGCAGAACCTGTTACGATCATCTTGCAGGATATGTAGGTGTTACCATCGCCGAAGCCATGGAATTGAAAGGCTATCTTCAGAAATTTGAAAAGGAGTACCTTGTGACAGGGTCGGGGTGGGAGTGGTTCAGCCAATTCGGTATTTTACAGGAAGAGCTGACGGGCAAACGCCGCCCGCTTACCCGTCAATGTTTGGACTGGTCGGAACGGCGGCCGCATTTGGCAGGACTGCTTGGTTCGCTGTTTTTGAATAATGCAGTGGAACGACATTGGTTTAAACCAGTTCAATTTTCACGGGAAATGATTATTACCGCCAAAGGCAGCAAGGAACTTTATGAGCTGTTAGGAGTGAGGTTACATTGATTCACCTGTTGTGATATGCTGTTGGTTAGTACCAACTGAATCTAAGCAATTTGTATCTTTCTATAAGCTACCCGATTGTGGCCGGTTATTTTAATATTGCAAGTTTTTTATTTTCGTGATTTCAGGGAAAAAACGATGTGATAGAGAATTTGGGTATAGGTGTTCATGAAATATAATGCGAATTAAGGGTCGAATAGATTGATCCCTTTGGTCGGTTCACACGGGGCTATTCACACTCGCCTGCTATCGGGCAGGTTCCACACCTACAGCGTAGTGAAATCATTCAAAAGTATATCAAAATCAATTATATAAATAATTCCAACTCTTAATTCGCATTTTTAAGTATTTTCGATTTGATATCCAATAAAACATACCTAACTAAGTATGGATCAGATTGAGTAATTTTTTTAACATTTAATACATACTCATAACCTTCTTCAAAGTCAAACCCTTCAATCACGGTGAGGGTCATCCAGTCATTTGTACCAGTCTTCTTGGTATGTAAAGCATTATAAATCTTTGGTGATTCATCATCTTCAAATTCGGTGGGATATTTGGGCATAAATTTGACAGTTTCAGATGATACAAAAAGTTCAATGTTTTCTTCACTATTTTCAGTAATAACTTTCTCTTTGGAAAGGAGTTCAATATAAACATACTTAATCGAAGAAACGTCTTGAGGCGGCTCATGCATCCACACTTTTTTAGCTTTTAAGGTATATTTATATCCCCTTTCATAGTCAATATTGAGGTTTTCAAATATTATATCAACCAACATTTGTTTTTGATTATCATCATTGTCAGAAAAAATCAAAGGTTGAGTCCAAATATCACTCATTATACTTGCCCCATATCCAGTCTCAGGGTAAATTGTTATTTCAACGATTTTTTCTTTATCATTTTCATCGTCTTTGAGACAACTGGTGAAAATTAAGCTCAAAGCAATAAAGGCAATAAATAGATGTAGTTTTCTCATATCGTTAAAAATTTTAGTTATCAATAAATCATAGATGTTAAAAATTCGAATTAGTTGCGTCTTTTGGTATAAAAGCTTTAGGGAACTCAAACCCAGAATTCCGGAAGCTGAATTACCCAACACACTGCAAATGTGGCGGAATTTGACCAACGCCTTTCAGGACAGGAACCTAACCTTGCTAATCAAAAAGCTTACACCTCGGCTCAAAACGAAGCTGTAAGCAGAGTGAACATGCGCGTTGCCAGCATCCGTAAAGTTGTAAATGGAGCGAATACACCAGCCGAAATAAAAATCGCTTATGGCGTGGGTGGCAAAAACCGTCCGACCGTTATGATGGCAAGCAGTGCAGCCCAAACAGTTATTGCAGCTTATAATCTTTATAAGGACTGGAGTAACCGTAATGGTATTCTCGAAAAAGACATCACAGAGCTTACGACACTCGATGCCGCGTTGTTTACTTCGGACGACAGGCAAGTAAAAAGCATATTCGAACGTAAGGCAGCCACTATGGATAAAAATACCTTACAACGTAACGTTGAAGACATGGTAACGCGCATTGCGGGATTAGGCTTTCACGAATTTGAACTTACCAATCCTCCGGTAGCCAAGTTGTTTGCCGATCTTATCCCCAGTGCTCCGCAAAAGAATGGAGCAAAAAAAGCAAAACCCGCTACGGTTTAATTTTATAAAACGAGGGTTATATCCATGGGCTTGTTGGGAGTCCATGGATTTTTTTACTGTGCATATCCATGGCTGACCTCCGATACATTTAATTAATAGGCAATCAATTATAAACACTTTAGGCTATTGAATTACAAATTCATCTATGTTCCAAGCTGAATTGCAAATTGAGCTTGGCTGGGGAAGGATTATGATCAAAATCTATAGACTCGGCTTATTTGTTCATCGTAATTATTTTCCCTTTAAACGTCCATATTTTTGAACCACTTTTTAGCTGATTCTCTCCTATGGGGACAACCAGGCCAGCAGCACGGACGCTTTTTACCTTCCAATATTTCTTCGCCTAATCGTTGAATATGTTCCTTACGTGTTTCCTCCTGCTTTACAATTGTTGTCCAGCAAATCCATTCATTACGTGCAAGTGGTGTAAGTTTATTCCATTTTTCCAACAGTTCCGGTTTAGAAATTAAAACTGCTTTTATATCATCGGGTACAGGGTGTACGACTCCTTCCTCAATTAATAAATTTTTCATTGTCTTTAAGGTTTTAAACAGGGTTATAAAAATTAATTTTTCTATCAGCAGGTCGCCGCTGGCGCGGATTCAGTAATCCGTGCCCACGTTCGGCTTAGGCTTTGCCTAAGTCGGCCATATCAATTCAGGGTTACCTGATAATTAAACGATTTTAATAAAATTAAGGCAAGAGCCTGTAAACATATTTTCGACTAAGGTAGAACTTTAGCCGAGCGCTATGTCCAATTTACAGCCTTGGGCCCAGGGAGGAAAATGATTTCAATGTTTTGTTATTCATAAATCCGTGCACCTTTAAAAATATCAGCAAAAACCTGCCAATCAGGAATATCCGCATTTATTGTTTGCTTTGTATTATCATAATACCCTTGTAAATCATCGGTATATCTTACCATAGCTTCCAAAAAATCCTCAAGATTCTTATTTTCCCACTCATTTGGATTTTCAATTAAATCTCGTCTAAACATTTCCAGGAAACTAATGAATTCCTGTCTGCTAGATATTTTACTGTGCATATTCATGGCTGGTCTCCGAATACATTTAATTAATATGCAAACATTATAAACATGTGCAATCTAATCTTTATAGGTTATTGAATTACAAATTCATCTATGTTCTAGCGCGCGTTATAAACTCGTGTTAACTGAACAGTCTAATTCATTGTGGAAATATGTTTAACTATTTTAGTGCATGCTGTTATTTAGATTCAGTATTTTGCTAAACTTATTCTTAAACCATTTGGTATTTGCAAGTTCTGATGGTTTTAAATTATATTTATAAATAATATCCTTATTAAAGTACTCCTTTATACTAAATGATTTGAAAAAAACTTCAATTTCATTAGACTCTAAAATTTCTATAATTTTATTTTCCTCTTTTTTTGACCGAATGTTTTCTGACTCAATTTTGAACTCTTGATAACTATTTCTGGCGCTCTTATAATTAGAAATGATAAGATTTTTAAAGGAATTTTTTTGCTTAACAATTTCAGAAATATAGTTGGATTTATTAAAATTATTTAATTTTAATTCAGCAATATTATCAGGATGATACAAGTAGTTTTCGAAGCAATAATAATCAAGTATGTAATAGTTTGGATATTTGTTTTTTAACTTATCAATTTCACTATCGAGTAAAAAGTCTCTATCTCTTAATCCAAATCTATCAGGATAAGTTTTTACTTGAATAAAAACAGACTGACTATCTCTTTCCGGGAAAAATACAACATTTTCAAAATTTAATATTTTTAAAATATCTGAATTTTTATTTTCACAAACAATAATTTTATCTTTCGAAAATTGACCTCTTATTACATCGGAAGATAGAGAAGCAACTTTAACCTCCTCTAAACTTAATTCGCATCTAATTTTTCTAATTCCTTTTAATTCATATCTTCTTAGCAAGTCAAAATCATAAAACATTGGCTTGACAATTGTAGTGCAATGAGAGCAATTACATGGAATCATTTCACTAACTTCTATTTTATTAAAATCCTTATGAATTTCATATATTGCTTTTCGAATAATAAACAAATATTCTCTTTTATGTTGACCTGATATTTCTAGGGTTATTTTATTTTCAAAAAATTTTTCTTTTACTAATGCTTTTGTGTTTTCATATTGTAGGACAACGCCAAAACGCCAATAAGTATCATTAAATATGTCACTGCTAAGTTTAACTATTAGACGAGCTAATATTCCTTTAGGCATAAATTTATATAGGAATTCAAATTTTAAATTGTCATTTGAAGTTTTCCATTCATAATCAATTTCATCTACAGGTAAAAGTCTTGGTGCTAAAAATTCTCCATTACTTAATTCAAAACACAAATCAAATTTTTTATTTCTCATAAGAGAGATTAATTCCCTTATTTTTGATTTATATTCTTCATTTGACCATATTCTATTTAAATCATCAATTGAAAATCTTCCTTTTTGATTTATTACTTTTCTATCATCAAAAATTTTGTAAACTCCTTTAGTAATCCACTCATGATTTAAAAAGATTATATTTTTCAATTCAATATCATCTTTGAAATGAAGGAATACGCCTAAATCGTGAAAGTATTCACTTAAAAAGAGGGCATTTTCAACATTCCTATAATGCTTTTTACATATTTCTAAATACTCATTTTCTGATATATAATTACGCCCAGACTGTTTTAAGCTTTCAATTTCACGTCGAATATCCACCCATACTTTAGGGAGTGGATTTCCTATGTGAGGTAATTTAGTTGCAATTTCTTTAATAGCATATTTAAACTTGTCAAGACTTTCTTTATAATCATACTTCAAACTGATTTTATGAAAATCTATAATATTTCCAAAAGCATCTTTATATTCCTTAATTGGTAAATCTTTAGTAGGTTGATCACATTTATTTAAAATTATAATTACAGGACTTTGTGCGCCTAGAAGTTTTATAATATTCAACCAATAAAAAAAGTCATCATAACTGTCTTCTTTTCTGGATTCAGTAACTAATAAATAAATTGACCTTTTAGTGAGAAAGAACTGATGTGTAGAATGATAAATCTCTTGACCTCCGAAATCCCAAATATTAACCTGAAAATCACTATTAATATTGGGATTAATGCTGACAATATTTTCTTTTGGTATAATCCACTTGTTAATGTTAATACCTTCTGTACTTTCCATTTCTTCAAGACAAAAATTATCTGAGATTAAGGCTTTTGATAAACAGGTCTTTCCTACACGACCTTCGCCAACTAATAATAATTTTACTTCATATAAAAAATCCTTATTTTCGAGTTCCTTAATAAAATTTCTAATTGATTCTATGCCTCGGGCAACAATTTCTGGAGGTAATAAGTCAAAAGGATTGTCTTCCAAATTAAGCTCCTTTAAATTTGGCATGTTTGCGATCTTTTCTGAGAGATGAATCAAGCGATTATTTGATAAGTCAAGATGCTTCAATGACCTCAATAATGTAATATCTTCATGAATTTCATTAATTTGATTACTTGATAAGTTTAATTTACTTAAATTCTTAAGTTTTGAAATTTCTTTCGGAATGGAAGTTATTTTATTTCTTAATTCAGTATCGCAATATGAATCATTACTTAAGTCAAGTGTTCTTAGATCAGTAAAATCAAATACTTCTTCTGGAATTTTATTTAATCCACAGTTTTTTAAATCTAAAACTTGCCAACCATGTATTTTTACATTTTTAATTCTTTCTTTTATTTTTTCTTCTGTGTTCATTTCTTAATTAATAAATTTTTTTGAAAAATGTTTATACATTTTTATTTCATAGAATATTAGCAATTCCATTGAGTGCATTTGTATTTTTTCCTATACTAGAACCATACGTTGTGATGTTAGTTCCTGCATGGTATTATGAAAGCCAATTTACAAATTTTTGGTTATGGCGGTGTAAAGTGAAGGGTATTATTTGTCACATTTCATTCCTTTGGTAAAGGAATGATTACCTTTTTTGTTACTATTTATTGAGGTTGAATATTACCTGGTTAGCAGAAGGTGAGGAGAGAGGAAGTTTATAATATTTACTTTATTACCTGTTGGTGCTTTATTTATGCTGGTGTGCATTTCTCATTATTTCATCCACTATGGTAAATGCTTTTTCCAATGTTATCCCGTTTTTCTGGTCAATATACAAGGGGTGATTCTCTTCGATAATTTCAAGGGCTGGTATTGACCCGGCAGACTGTTCATATGCCATGGTTTTTATGTTTAAAGTTTCTCCATAAATAGGTATAATTGTTTGTAACCATCCGAAATAGGGTGGTTCATTAACTCTTTCAGGATTTGTCCATAAATCGTTTCTTTTAATAAAATTCTCTCTGCTTATCGAAGTCCACACGTTCCAGATAAAATCTTCTTTGTAATCAATTATGGGAATAGCCAATCGGCACCGGTGAAAGAAATGCTCTCCATCAACTACACATAAACTTTCAGCCATTTCAATTCTCTTTTCTCTTTCATCCGGTGGTACGGAATAGTAATAATCGGGATAATCCGAGCCAAAACATAATGGGATTTCTTCATATACTTTCCCACAACAAGAACATTTATAAGTTCTCTTTTTGTCTTTTTTATAAAAGAAATTCAGTTTCATTCAACGATTGATTTTTAAGGTTAGTGGTATCTACTATATTAATTCTTACAAAACCATTTCAAACCCTTTCCATATCAACCACACTGCAAAAACAAATTCCTGCAAAGCAAGGGGGAGATTTAGAAGCATATAGTTGGGAGATATTATTTTCACATATTTTAGCCACACAAAAATACTGGCCAGAATAGCTATTGCTGCACCCGCAATGCCCCACACGGAGAGCCAGGTGGGGATCAATCCCGCTTGGAGCGTTACGGTGTAGAGCATGATGCTGCTTAAGCATAGCATAATTATCATGGCCACATGATTTATAAAATCCCTGGCGGTTTTGAGCTTATCTCCAGTCGGCTTATAATTCACCGTAGTTGAAGAATTATGCTTAACATATTTCTTACTTACACGCAATATCCACACAAGTATTCCGGTTCCTATTATAACCAGTATGGTTGCTATAGTTCTAAAAGCAAGAAATCCATAGGCTAATGTTTCGTTATGTATTTTAACTACCGGAAAAAGTAAGAGAGCAATTAATGTATAAAACACTGCCATTAAAAACTGAAAAAAGGCTGCTTTCCTGACCTGCCCCGAATGCCTGGCTGCTTTTGTTAAATAATCGGGATGGTCAACCGCACGAGCAATACTTAAAAGTCCGGCAATAAAAACCAATAAGTATAGCATTCCGGTTAGTGTCGAAATGACTCTATAGGTATCTACTGTTATTATATCCATTTGCAAACCTTTATAAAACTCATTCAAAATCTTTTTTGTTTATTTCAATCTGTTCTTTAACCCACTCTATGTAGCGCATTTTTTTAAAATCGAACCACTGCTGCCTGTATTCGCCGGAGTTATCAATGTGCCATTTAAAGTTTTGAAAGGGCTTTCGTCTGTTTAATGCATTAATGAGGTTGTTTTGCAATCTTTTGTTCTCAACGTTTTCTGCAAAATCTGCCATTATTTGAAATGATTCATGTGATTCCAATCCTTTGAATTCAAAATAATCATCCCAATTGTCTTCAATTTCATTCCAAACCTCCTCCCATAGTTCTTTATCAGCACCAATCCAATTATCAGAATTAATAATTGTTTTAATCTCACCGGTTTTAAGATTGTAAAAACATCTCATTCCACAATCCAGTTCTTCGGCTATTTCTGCTATTTGTTTTTCGGTTAACTTCATATACGATTTCTACTTTTCCAGTTTTGAATTTGAACAGCTGTTTGCCTTATAAGCCTAAACGGGCTGTCGACTATGGTCCGGGGACTGTGGACAACCTATTTCTCACACGGAATTTTCATAATACTAAACGAATCGAAATATGCCGGTATAATATTTTCAGTCTTAGCCCAGCCCTGAATAGCAAAAATCCCTATATACCGGGGTTGGATTGAAAAATCAATACTTGCAGCTTCCTTTAAAGCAAAGCTCTCGGAAGACGAAACACTGTAAAGAAACCGGAAATGATTTCTTTTCATTTCGATTTTTAGGATCGATTTTGAAAGGTTCTCTTTTGCAAGACTGTCTTCCGCTGTGTTTTCCAACTTAAAAAGAGGAAGCTGAACTATTTCCTGAGGCTTGCTGCTCATTCCGCTTTCGGTTGAGCCCACTGCCTGGATATTAATTTCAGGCGGTTTGGGGAAGCCTCCGAAAAAATCGTTATAAGCAATAGACAAACGTATCATTTTCCCGGTGAATGTTGAATCTTCCAGAATAAGTATTCCGGCTTGCTGCCAGTTAATCCGCGGAACAAAATCCGAGAGGCGGATTTCTGCCGTGAAACAATCGGATGTTATTTTCCTTAATAATACATTCTTTATGTTGGCGTGGTTATTTTCCAATGCCCAGTTGTCGCCCATAAGCGTATACAGCGCAAGATGTCCGGCTTTTACATCCCGTTTATTCCACCAGCCGGAATCAGCCGATTTTAGTATCCATCCTCTGCTTAGCAACGAATCTTTGGCTACTGAACTGAAACTGTCGTAAAAATCGTCGCCCTTATTTTTGCCAGTGAGTATATAAATTAACGACAGGCACAAAATTACAAGTAACGAAATTGCTGCTGCCGTTATTTTTTTCCATTTGGGCCATTTTGGGGTTTCGCGGGATTGGGAAATGTAACTGTTCTTATACTGAAACCAGTAAGGATAATGACTTTCATGATCTTTCCTGTGTATTTCATTTGTAGCAGGAGCATTGAGTACGTATCTGGCTAAGGTATCTAATGTTGCTATGGAGGGGTTTTCTTTATCTTCTTCTTTACCGAAAACAAATTTCGAATAATTCTTAATGCTTTTGGCTCCTATTACCAGCCCTGTTTGATCGGTTACTTTACTGGAAAGCAGCTTGCTGTCGGGATCCGAAAGTGGTGATGTTAATGAGTAACCAAAACATTTGTGGCAGGCTTCTTTGAAAAGCCTTTTAAAAACAGGAATGTCCAAATCTTTCATTTCGCCTTAAGTTTCTTTTCCTTAATAATTCCGCGATGGTTCCGAAAGCTTTCCAACAGAATTCCACTTTTTGAGAAACCTGCCAGGTAATTTTGCTTCATAATTTCTAAATTCAAATTTATGAAAATAGTTGCAGTTTCTTTGGTTTGCTTATTATTAAGTATAACAGTAGTTTCACAAAGTTTACAACTTCGTTACGATTTGAGGCATTGGACAGACCCGTCCCTCAATCCAGAGAATTTTCCGGCACTAAGCTTTGAGTATTTTACAAATATTGATACGTTGGGATCGGGCTCGTTCCTTATGAAATTCGACGCACAACTGGATGGTAGAAAAAATAACATCGGGCAGACGTTTACCCAAATCTCCCAGACTATCAAATTCTGGAAACCCAAAATATATTTATCGTTCACTTACAGCGGAGGGTTGGGAGTGACGCCTTCTTCGTACGGGTATTACATCTCTAATTCTTTTGGAATTGGTGGGGCTTACACTTTTCAATGGAGTGGTGCGTGGATTTCCACAGGGTTGTTTTTCCGGTTTAATGCTTTTGAGAAACCGAGTTACGATTCTCAGCTTAATTTATACTTTGGTAAAGGATACTTTAATTACAGGTTATTCACAGCAGGTAGCTTTGTATTTTGGACTGAAAACAGGAACCGGGGCGACGAAAATACCTCCAACTTAAAAGGCAAAAAATTCGCTTTTTATGGCGATCCGCAACTATGGATAAAAATTAAGAGCGGATTATCGGCAGGCTCAAGAGTTTCGGTTTATTATCATGTATTATCCAATGATAATAAAATTCAATTCTATCCGTCGTTGGGATTGAAATATCAGTTTTAGATTTATTCCTGATTTTGCATGTCATCTTCGTGAAGAGCCTCATACATGGCTTTAAAATCGCGTGTATAAATCGCTTTCAGATGGTTTTTAAATGCTTGCTCATTTGCTTTCATATAAGTCGTGGTTAAATTTAATATTGCTTTTGCGCGGTTACTTCAATAACTTCCTGTTTTCAACCTCCTGCAGCACCTTCATCTGTTGTATTGCTATCTGGTTGAGCTTAATAAGTCTTTCTTTCTGCGGTAAATTTTCATTGATAAATACTGCATTCAGATTTTCCATGTTTGACAGGCAGATTAGTTCGTTAATGGTGGCATAATCGCGGATATTACCTTTTAAATCAGGATTTGAATCGCGCCATTGTTTTGCTGTAATGCCAAATAAAGCTATATTTAAAACATCAGCCTCGTTGGCATAAATAATGGATGTTTGAGCTGCCGTAAGCTCTTGAGGAATGAGATTTTGTTTAATTGCATCGGTATGTATATGGTAGTTTATTTTTGACAATTCTCGTTTGGCTGTCCACCCTAGTTGTGCCTGCTCCAATTCTTTTAATCTTTGATATTCTTTAACCAGCAGCAACTGAAAACGAGGACTTATCCACATTCCAAAATGAAATGCAATATCCTTATGAGCGTAAGTTCCACCATATCTTCCGGCTTTAGCTGTAATGGCTATTGCATTGGTTTTCTCAATCCATTGTTTTACAGACAGAACAAAGTTATTGCTTCCTGCTGAATTTTTAATTATACCGAATTCGGTATAATTAAATCCAGGATTAAATAAGAGTTCCCATTCGCCAATATATTCAATTGTACTTTTTAAACTTAACCATTTAATAATGATTTGTTCTTCCATTTGACTATGTGCCATATCTGTAGAGAAATATAATCTTCCTGGTTATTCTGAATAATTGAGATTTCGGATAAGCCTACGGTAATCTTCTTATCATTCTTCATAATTTATACTCTTTTGTGATTAAACCCTATTGAGGTTTATTGATACTGGAATTTGATTTTATATCTCTTAGATATAAGTTTTCTATACAAGAAAATATTTGAGATTCAGACTTCAGTACTCAAATGTATATACTTCGTATCCACAAATTCCGTTAGCCACACTCCGTTATCGGATTGATAAAAGATTATCCCGTCCTTGTACATCTTTTGAGCTTCAATTTTCAAAACAACAGGTTTTCCGTATCTCATACCAACTGCCCGGGCTGTTTCGGTATCGGCAGATAAATGAATATGATGGCGGCTTTGTTTTAAAAGTCCATATTGCTTTATGGATTCTAAGTTTCTGGTTGCAGTGCCATGATATAATACCTCAGGTGGAGTTTTCGCTTCAAATTTCAGGTCAACCTCTATGGAATGGCCCTGGTTTGCCCTAATGAGGGTAAAGTCGTCGTTAAACTTAAATCGTTGCTTATCACTCGATGCGACAATTTCCTTCAAAATATCAAGGTCGATTGAATATCCGGCTTTTTGCATGGCTGTGATCAGTAGGTTTGTATCGGCCCATCCGTTTACGTCAAGATATAAGCCAATTGTTTCGGGCTTGTGACGTAATACAAGGCTTAGGAATTTGCTAATTTTAGTTTGGTCGGTTATCATGATGTAAGTAATGGTTTTAGTTGTTTTGTTGCTTGGCAATTTACAATTTTTTATCACTATTGTCCAGGGAAATAATGTAGGCAGGGATTTCTCACTTCGTTCGAAATGACAATCTGATGTTTAGAATGGGTGAGGATGTGGTTGGCGGCGCAGCCGCCAACCC
>JAEYWD010000095.1 GCA_023429135.1 Bacteroidota bacterium
CAAAATCGAGATCGTATTTACGTTCCAGTTTCACAGCCAGGGTTTCGAACGGCTCTCTTCTGATAACCAGAACTCCGTCGGTCCATGCAGTTTCCGCTTCAACATTGGCCTCGTGAATTTTAAAATCAGCTTTCAGAGGAGTAACTTTTGGCAGATCGGCAAAGGAATCGGATGCCTTTGCGGTGAAAGATGTTTCTTTCTCTGATATGTTTTTCTTTCTATATACAGCTTTCTGATTCGGCTTAAGCTTGAACAGTGTTTCGTTTTTGCCGGGCGATTCAATGTCAACAGCCCCCGATACCAGGGTGGTTTCAATAATACCTTCATCAGGATACGATTTCACATTAAATTCTGTACCCAAAACTCTGATATTTATATCCGAAGTATGCACAATAAAGGGCATCTGAGCATTTTTAGCGACATTGAAAAAAGCCTCGCCCTCAAGATAAACTTCGCGCAATTCACTGTTAAACTGATCGGGGTATTTTAATTTACTTCCGGCATTAAGCCAAACTTTCGAACCATCGGAAAGTTGCACTACCGAACGCTGACCCAGCGGTGTGGTAATTGTAGAATAACTGACATTAGCAGGTTTCGATTTGATCAGAAGCATCAGTATACTTCCCATACAAACAAAAGCAAGAATTATGGCAGCAATTCTCCAGCCCTGCCAGGAGGTGTCAGGTTCCAGTTCTGCAATTTTGGATGAAGATTTCGAGGAAATGTGAACATTCAGCTTGCGCATAAACTTTTTCTGTTCCATTTCTTTGTCGAACATTCCAAAAGCTGCAGCACGACTTGTGGTTTGCCAAAGTTCTTCTATTTCGGCAAAAAACTTTTTGTTAGCGGCACCCTGATTAAGCCATTGCCAAACCTGATGTTTTTCAGTTTCGGTGGCTTCCTGAGCAAGGTATCGGGCAAGCAGGTCCCAGTTAATATTTTCGAGATTATCTTCCATATCCATAACCATGACAAAAAATAAATATTGAGACCCTTATCTGTTAACAGTAATTTTTTGAAATTTTTCTCGCAGAAGACGTAAAGCTTTGCCCATCTGAGCTTCGACGGTTTTGACCGATAATCCTAAAATATTAGCGGTTTCAGCATAGGTTTTTTGTTCGAAGCGGCATATTTTAAATATTTTGCGGCATTGCTCAGGCATTGTTTCAATAAATTCGAATACTTCTTTTTCGAATTCAAGTGATTCGAGTTGATCGTGGTTCATTTCTAACGGAAGGGTTTGAGAATATTTTTCTTTTCTTCTTTCTTCGGCTGCCAGATACTTCATATAGTTAAGACTCCGGTTATGCACGGCCTGAAAAAGATATGACCGTAAAGAGGTTTTTACATTGATATCCTGACTGTGGTCCCAGAGATGAATAAAAAGCTCCTGAACAATTTCTTTTGAAACTTCAGGATCGGCAACTATTTTAAAGGCATACACCGAAAGGGAAAGAAAATACAATCCGTAAAGCTTTTCAAAAGCTTCAGGATTTCCTTTACTGAGTTCTTTCACTAACTCTACCTCGTTCTCCATGTAGTTTGCAAGATCAGCCTTTAGTTGTTAAGTTAATAGGTTAATGTTTTAGTCTGCCATCATTTATGCCTAGACAAAACTCGACCAGTGTTACCCTTATAAATATGTAGCTTTTTTTTCAACAATTTTGAAAAAATACGAAATTTACTCCACCCTCGGATCTGTCTTGTACGGCAACCTTGCCAATTTCTGTATTTCAACGCTGGGGTAATCGAATTCCTGCACCACTTTGCCTTCCATCAGATAAACGCCGCCTCCGGTGAATGGGTATTTCTTTAAGGAATCGGGGAAATGCACCGTGTCGTAAAAATCACCATGTATATCGAGAAAGCAGCCGAAGTGCATGATTTCGCGCTTTACCGTCGAAACGTATTTTACGGTAACATATTCACCTACCATGCGAACCTTTTGACCTACTTTCGAAAGCAGGTCACGAGCAATGGTATCGCCCCGGTAAGCAGTTTGCAGCATATCGAAACGACTCAGGGTTACTGGAAAACCTAAAAGTTCCATCTCATCGTAGGCATCCTCAAGGGGACTTGTGCGTAAAGGTGGTAATGTTAATTCTTTGCGGTCTTCTTTAAACAGCGGTTTCGACCGAGGTTCCGGCACAGCTTTGTTCCGGAGCAATTGTTCCCACATCAGCTCCTTTTTTGTTTTGCCGGTAAACCGGAAAGCCCCGACTTTGATGAGTGTGCGCATTTGCTCCAGCCCCACTGGTACGCGATCCATAAAGTCAAAAAGATCTTTAAACGATCCGTTTCGCTCCCGTTCTTCGACAATCTGCCGGATCACCTTTTCTTCGAGGTTTTTGACATGTACCCAGCCCAAGTAAATTTCGTCGCCGAAAATATTGGTGGAAATATCGCTTTTGTTGATGTCGGGCAGGTTGATTTTTGCGCCGTGCCTTTTGGCTTCATTCACATACACCCAGGTACGGTAAAATCCACCAAAATTGTTGATCACGGCCACATGAAACTCATTGGGGAAATTGGTTTTCAGATAAAGACTCTGGTAGCTTTCCACGGCATAGCTGGCCGAGTGGGCTTTGCAGAAAGCATAACCGGCAAACGACGACATCTGCCTCCATACTTCGTTGGTAAGTGAATCGCCGTAGCCCCTTTCTTTGCAATTGGTGAAAAAAGTTTTGGTAATCCGTTCGAACTCCTGCCGCGACCTGTATTTTCCCGACATGGCCCTGCGTAATACATCGGCGCTGGCAAGCGAAAGTCCGGCAAAGTGATGGGCAATTTTGATCACATCCTCCTGGTAAACCATCACCCCGTATGTTTCTTTTAACTGCTCCTCAAAAATAGGGTGCAGATATTTTACATTGCGCTGATCGTGGAAACGCTTGATGTACTCGCGCATCATTCCTGACTGCGCAACGCCCGGCCGGATGATGGAGCTGGCTGCCACCAGGCTCAGATAGTTGTTGCACCGCAGCTTTTTAAGCAAGCCGCGCATCGCAGGACTTTCAATATAAAAACAACCAATCGCCTCGCCATGGTAAAGGCGTTGGTTGATATCCGGATCCTGTTTGAATTTGTTTACCTGGTGGATGTCGATATCTACTCCCTGGTTTTTCTTTACTATTTCGGTGCATTCCTTAATATGTCCCAGCCCGCGCTGACTCAGAATGTCAAGTTTTTCGAAGCCGATGGTTTCGGCAGCGTACATATCCCATTGCGTAGTTGGCAATCCTTTGGGAGGAAGATCAAGCGCTGTGTAATAGTATATGGGAAGTTCGGAGATCAGCACCCCTCCCGCATGAATACTGCGATGGTGCGGAAATTCGTTTAGTTTTTTGACATACCCTAGTATTTTGTCGGTGATGTCATTTTTAAGCAAAGGATTGTAAGGCTTTTCCACCAGAGCATCAATGTCGTTTTTAGGTAAACCATAAACTTTCCCCAATTCACGGATAATAGAGCTCTCGCCAAAAGTGTTGGTAGCGCCCAGCAGGGCAGTATGTGCTTTCCCGTATTGCTGAAAAATATATGCATGTACCATGTCGCGGTCTTTCCACGAAAAATCGATGTCGAAATCGGGTGGTGAGGTGCGTTCGGGGTTGATAAACCGCTCAAAATAAAGATTAAGTTCGATGGGATCTATATCTGTAATTTTAAGGCAATAGGCAACCACGCTGTTGCCACCGCTTCCTCGACCTACATGGTAAACGCCTTTCGACATGGTATGCCGGATAATATCCCAGGCGATGAGGAAATAAGCACTGAATCCGAGATTGTCAATTACCTTCAGCTCGTTTTTAATTGTTTCTGTGGCTTTAGGGTTCGACTTTCCATATCTGTATTGCATGCCTTCCATGGTAAGTCTTTCGAGCAGGTCTTTGTCTTCGTATTTGCTCCCCGTAAAAGTCTGCTTATTCTTCGATTCTTTAAAAACGAATTCGAAACTGCACATTTCAAGCAGCTTTTCAGCGTTTTTCAGAAGTTCGGGACAGTTTCCATAAAGCAGTTTCTGGTAACGTGGCGACCGGAAATATTCTTCCTGATGGGCCATCTGCTCCGGCGTGAGCATGGTAAGGAGCGTGTTGTGATCCACAGCCCGCAGATGTTTATGCAACTCGTAATCTTCGGGATTGGCAAAACTTACCTGGCAAAAAGCTACCAGTTTGTTCATCCACTGGTGGTGCCGCACCCTGGCGCGGTTAATCTCCTGCGGACGAACGGCTATAAATTCATTTTCGCGGAGTTCCTCGGGAGCTTTAGTTCCAAGCGGATAAACAACAAAAACATGCGCAAACTTCGGCGCCTCTTTGGGTAAGGGCTGCTCACTCAGGTTGCAGTGGCTCAGCAGTTCGTTTATTTCGCGAAAGCCTTCGTTGTTCCGTGCCAGGCAGGTATAAAGCCATGTGTCGTTGTCGCGACATTCCACACCACAAACAGGATTAATACATTTTTCGCGACACAACTTGACAAAGTCAAGGCAAGCCGAGGTATTATTGATGTCGGTAATTGCCAGCGACGGGATACCATACTCCATGGCCTTCTCAACTATCTGGTCAGGCCGCATTGTCCCGAATAAAAGACTGTAATATGTATGGCACGCGTATATCATCGCTATCCTTTAAAATAAGATGGAGCGCTCAGGTCGATATCTTCTCCCTCACCATTTTCTTTGGCTTCTTCTTCCCTTTTTTTTCGTTGGGCGGGAAGATCTTCCATGTGCGTAACACGGCAAATACAATGTTTTCCGTATCGTTTCCTGATGCGGTCGAGCGAAAGGTAGAGGTTTACCTTCTCGGGCGTGTCCTCGAACAGGTTCAACTGCTGTGTCCCGTGAACGAGGTGACTCAGTCGCACACCGATAAGCCGGAGCATCATCCTCCGGTTGTAAAGCTTTTTAAGCAGATCCTTTACCACTTCGAGAATGGTGTGGTCGAATGATGTGTAAGGAATGCGCCTCTGCTGAGTATGTGTATCGAAGTTGGCGTAGCGGATTTTAACCGTAACGCACGATGTAAGCTTCTGGTCAGCCCGTAGATCGAAACACAGGTCGCTTACCATTTTTACCAACAGCCGGTTGAGCATTTCTATGTCCATGGTATCCTGGTTGAAAGTGCGTTCGGTGCTCATCGACTTCTGCTCCCAGTAAGGCTGAACAGGAGTATTGTCGATGCCGTTGGCGCGCCTCCATATTTCGATACCGTTCTCGCCCAGCAGCTTCATCATCAGCTCCATGGGAACTTCTCGGAGGGTGGCGATGCGGTCGATACCCATATCTTTCAATATGGTAAAGGTCTTATCGCCCACCATGGGGATTTTCCGGATGGACAGAGGCGCAAGAAAGGGCGACACTTCCTGCAGGTCGACAAACCGCTCACCATTAGGCTTTGCCTCGCCGGTGGCTATCTTCGACACAGTTTTGTTTACCGACAGTCCGAACGAGATGGGCAATCCGGTTTCTTTGATGATTTTATGCCGCAGCTCCTGCGACCATTTCAACGATCCAAAAAAGCGATCCATACCGGTAATATCAAGGTAATGCTCGTCGATGGATGTTTTCTCGTAAACAGGCGCTTTTTCGGCGATAATCTGGGTGACCATATTCGAATAGCGGCTGTACTGTTCCATGTCACCGCGAATAACAATAGCATCGGGGCAAAGCATCAGCGCCATTTTCATGGGCATGGCCGAGTGTACGCCATACCGACGGGTTTCGTAGCTGCAACTGGCTACCACGCCACGGCCCGATGTTCCGCCAATAATCACAGGTTTCCCAACCAGTTTGCTATTTCCAAGCCGTTCTACGGATACAAAAAACGTATCCATATCTAGGTGCACAATATTTCGTTTTATAACAGTTTCCATAGCCTTCCCTCCCAATCATACTCGCTGCTTCATAGAAAATGTTTAAAAATTAATCAAATTTAATGTTGATAATTTAAGCATTATTTCCTTCAGACACCAAATTCCGGAAAGAAAATTCTGCTAAGAATCCATGGCATTAATGGTAAAGACTGGAATTTTGAATGTTGACTCTAATAAAGAAAGTTACACGGAGAACCACGGAGGTTGCACAGAGAACCACAGAGAAATATGGGAAGAAGGTAAAGGGAGAAAATTGATTCTGATGAAATGTGCTGTAATACTTATCAGGAAGGCTTGGCTGTTAACTCTTGTATTTCTCTGTGTCTCCTCTGTGGTCCTCTGTGTAATAAAAAAAGCTACACGGAGAAAATACAATAATTTATTAATGGTAAGTCACTTTACTCTTACTCAAACGCCGGGCATTGCGGCTTTTCGCGGTAGCAAATTCTGTAAATCACTCCAAACTCGTGGGAGCCGTAATGGTGTGCCTGTGTGCCGTTTAAACTCAGTTCGGCAATGTAATTAAACTGGAAGCTTTTGTAATAGGTCGCTACGAGAAACTGCACCGCCGTAGATTGTCCCGGAGTGCTGGCAAGCGCATATTTGTAGGAAATTCCAGCTTTGTAACGGTTGTTGAAATTTGTAATCAGGTTGAAATCGATTTGCTTACTCATTTGGTTGTCGAACTTAAAAACCGTCGACGGGATAAAAGCCATATCCTTGTTGCGGGTCATAATGGTGTAACCTGCCTGCAGATAATAATTTCCAGGAATAAAGCCCTGGTTTTCCCAATAATAGAATTGGCGGGCATAAGGCAGCATCCGCAATACCGAAAAGCCCGCATAAAACTTCGGACTATAAACAAACACTCCTGTTGAAACATCGGGCGCGAGCGTACTTTCACCTGCACCGAGTATCTGGTCGGTCACATTCGATTCACTTTCGCAAATGGAATGCTGTAACAATGATGCCGAGAGTCCCAGCGACAGGAACAGCTCTTTTTTCTTGTTTAACCGCACATGGTAAGCATATCCGGCCTGACCGCCTGTCTGGTGTACACTCCCGTTCCTGTCGGAAATAAACTGCAGGGCAAGGCCTATTTTTCGTTTGGCAAGATATGGATTGGAGAAAAAAGTGTGTTCAACGCCCAGCACCTGCGTTGATGGAGCCTGAGGCACTCCCAGCCATTGATGCCTGTCGGTTCCATAGAAAAATGTACAGTACTCGCGGCCAATACAGGCGGGGTTGAGATATGAGAGATTTTGCATGTATTGTTGTGCAACGGGCAGTTCCTGAGCTGAGCCTAGCCTATAAATGCAGAGTAAAAATATGAGGTACAGCCACCGCATATCAGTACTTTATTGTCACAAAACCTTTTATCACTTCCGACCCGTCTTTCAGGTCGATAAAATACCAGTAGCTGTCCTTAGGAAGTTTCTTGCTGTTGAAGCTGCCATCCCAACTGTTGTTGTTGCCGCGTTGCGTGTGTAAAAGTTTTCCATAGCGATCGAAAACTTTTACCTCAGCATTCGGAAAATTGTTGAGGAAAGGGATAACCCAGACATCGTTGCTGCCATCTCCGTTTGGAGTGAAAAAGTTAGGGATATAGGTGAGGTAGCGCACAATTTTATCGTCGCTCTGCGGACAGTCGTGGATATCAACAACGCTCACCACATACTTCCCTTCCTGGTTGCGGGTAATGGTCTGACTGTTATCGCCTGTTGACCACTTATAGCTGTTATACCCCGAGCCTGCATCGAGGGTAAAAACTTCACCCCGGGGAATAATTGTATCGTTACCTAAGTTTACTGTTTTTATATATGTGGTGATTTGTACCGTGTCGTGAGCCAGACAGCCCAGTTTGTTTTTGGCTTCGACCCAAACTGTTTGGGTAGTGTCGGCAACAAAAAGGGAATCGGTGGAGCCATCGTGCCATTTGTAACTTAAAAACTCAGGCCCCGCATGCAATGTAATTTTTTGTCCTTGGCAAAAAGCAGTGTCCTTGCCAATGGCGGTGTGAGGTTCGGGGAACACAACCACATTTTTACAAAGGGCTTGTTCGTCGGGCAATCCTTTGTTAATTACAAGCTGTATGTTGAAGTTACCTTCGAACCCGTAGGCGAATTTTGGCGGTTGGTATTGGGTTGAAGTAAAAATGGTAGGGGCTGTGCATGAAGGATAATAAAGCCTCGAGAGCGTTGAGATGTTTTCGTTGGCTATCATCATATAAATGGTGTCGCCTTCGCGGTAAACATCGGAAATGCCGTGAGGACTGGATAATCCACCTATTTTTCCCAGCGAAGTAACCGCAGGGTCGTTATCAAGTCCCGAAGGGAAGTCCAACCGGCAGGCATCACCATAACGGTTTACCAGAAACCCGAAATGCTTGCCGCAGTCGCGAATCAGGCTCAGATCGAATGGGTATTGCAGTCCTTGAAGGTTCGTAAAATGTGTAGCCTGTGGGTTTAAGTTGCTGAGCGAGCTCTGGAATTCGAGCCGGGTAAGGCTGTGTTTGTTGAAGTTCGAAATAAAGAGATACCATTTGCCATCGGCTTGTACCGGCATAATTCCGCAAGGCTGACTTAGTCCGATGTTTGAAATATTCGTTAAAGTCGGGGTATTGCTCAGGCTATTGCCAAAATCGAAGCGGGTAATATTGTTTCCGCTGAAATTCACTGTAAACCCATACCAATTTGAGTTATCCTGCAACAGGTACAAATCAATGGGGTATTGGAGCTTGTTGCTAGGATTGCCGAAATCTACAGCAGTAGGATTGTTGCTAAGACTGGCACCGAAATCGAGTCGTACCAGTTTTGATTCACCAGCCAGACCTCCCACCACAAATCCATACCAGTTGCCATTGCTGTATTTTACCTGTATTCCTTCTGTGTGTAGGGGGATTTTGCCGCCAATGTTGTCCAGATTGACGGCTACCGGGGTGTTCAGCAGGTTTTTGCCAATAAACAACCGGGTAATAGTGCCATCAGTATGGTTAGTGGTAAAGGCATAATAATCGTCATTCTGATCTTTAACCAATGCTGTAAAAGCCGGGCCATTAAGGTTTCCCAGATTTCCCAGGCTTTGTCCTTCGGGCGCATAACTCAGGTTGGCCGAACAGAAATGCCAGAAATAATTTTTGCCTGTTACGCTTTTGTTTTCGACAAATACCGAGTCGTTCACACACAAAGTGTCGGATACTTCGAAGTTAATCTGCGCAGAAGCCAGTTTGCAAGCAAGGAGCAGAAAAAGTATGGGAAGTATTCTGAGCATCAGTTTTGTAGTTTATTTAGCGTTCCAGCTTATAGGTTTTTGATACCGGACACTGAGCTTGTCGAAGTGACCGGGCGTAGTCCATCAGGTTCGTTTCGACAGGCTCAACGACCTGATGGACTACTTCCATTTATCATTTCTTCACAATTTTCCCGGTAAAGTTTACCGATTTGTTCTTACCGGTTGCATTTATCCTGTAATAATAAGTTCCCGAAGGCAACGAATTTACATTCAGAGATTGAAGATTTTTGCCTGTGACATTGGAGCATTCCGATTGACTGAAAAGGGTGCTGCCTTTAATGGTGACTATTGAGATATTTACCTTTTCCATTTCTTCCGGTAATGTGTATTCCAAAGTCAATTGTTCGCCAACCGGATTGGGATAAGCGCTTGCATTGCTTTTCGAAACCAGATTTTCACCTATTCCGGTAGGGCCGGCATACACTGTTGTTTTGATGTTGTTATTTTCCAGTATCTCAAAAATTTTCTCGCCATCGTCTATCACCGCCACAAATTCAACTTTATGGTTTCCGGCGGGGATAGTATAAATGCCCGAAAGGCTAATCACTGTATTCATTTTAAAGGAATCGAGTTTCATTTCGGCAATCGGGAATTCCCTGATACCGCCATCGATTACCGGATAAATCCTGAACCAGACATTTGCTGCCGGGATGCCAAGGTTCCGGGCTTCGGCAGTTACGTTCACCTCAGTTCCGCTTTCGGCGATGTAGCCTACATTTTTGGAGCGGAACTCATACACAAACAAATTCACTTCTTTTGGATCGGTGTATTTAAATGTTCCTTCGAGGCTCGTGCCTTTGTATTCCACATCCGACATGCGGATCACCTTGATGAGATCCGTGCCCTGGTCGTTGTCGACTATCTTATAATAGAGAATTTCCTGCTTGCTTTCACCGGGGATCAGGCTTCCGAACGAAATCACAATATTGTTATCCTTTACGGTACAGTTCGACGGCAGACTATCGGGAATAACCTTATAGAACGAACCCGGATAAATGGTAATGATGGTGTTTTGCGAAACATCCGATCCCAAGTTGGTCACTTTTACCAATGTACCCACAATAATATCCTTGTCGTTTTTGAACGATACAGTATCAACAACGGGTACTCCGTTGATACTGTAGAGCTTATTGGTGATTTTGATAATCGGCCCCACCGGACTTACATTCACCGGCCCGGCTTTTACAAGCATGTCGCCCTGAACCGGAGCGCTGAATTTAAGATCGGTGCTGGTTGTGATGGGAATGGAATCGCCAGCCTGCGTCAAAGTAACCGCGCCTTTCTGAAGGATATAGATTTTGGAGGTGTCGGCATTCAAAAGGGTTGGGATTTTGGTCAGGTCGATTACCTCGGCTTGCCCCTGCTTGGTCACAGGCAGCATTTTCATGCCCGCGAAATCGGCTGGTGTGGCATCTTTCACCGACCACCGTGCCTGTGAAAATCCGTTAAAGTTCGAAGTCAGGTTTACGGCCAGCGATTTCAGATTGCCTTTGTCGATGCTGAATTTCTGATATTCCTTCACCTGTCCGTGATCATCTTTTTCGGTAATGCAGAAATTAATAGCCGGAACATCGTAGTTTACTGAACCTTTGGCTGCTCCGCTGTAATGTACTTTATCCGCTTTCAAAGTAAAAGGCACTTCGTAAACGCCTTTTTTCAGCGATGGATCAACCTTTAGCAGAAAGATGAAATATGCACGGCGCGTTGGCTGAATTTCGGGAAGTGAGTTGCCGATTTTAACCAGCACCTCATTTTCGGGTTGGTTGAACCGCCATCCTGCTGCAAATGTTCCGATATTATCGTCGGGCACCAGAGGTCGCGGGTAAGCTACATATTTCATCACCACCGAAGAATTGGCCAGACCTGTAAGAACAGGTTCAACCGTGGTATTCGACCAGTTAAAGTCGGTAGCGTTTGTGACTTCAACCTTCAACTGGATAAAAGTACCCGAAAGACTTGCTTTGTTTGCCGGCTGATTGGGGAAGATGGTGATCGATTTGGAATCCTTTGCCGGGTCGACAATGGCCGAAGTTGAAATATCGGGAATGATGAGGCTGCACGGGTCTTTACCGCCGGCAATGGCTGTTAGCGAAGCTTCGCCATAACCGCGCGAGATATGATAAGGATCGAAATTGGCATCGAAAGTATGCGGTTCGTCCAGATCGGTAATTTCGTGTTTGATGAAGACTGTATCAGTTCCAAATTTCACTACTGAAGGCGTTGCAGATGATTTCACGGTTAAATCCACCCCTTTGGCAAAGCCCGACATTACATGCGAGAAGATTACCCAGGGCGAGCCGCCGAATATTTCTTCCACTACTACGGTACCACCTTTGCTGATGTCGAGATTCCCTTCGCGGCCTTTGCCTTCGTAGTTGGCGCAAATCTGAATATGCGTTTTACCTAAGGTTTCGAAGAAGTCGTCACCGTAAGTTTTATCAGCACCAGCATCCCAGCCCGAAGTTACCATGCCATAAATATCATCTTTGAAAGGCGTTGCCGGAGAATTGGGATAATCCTCGCCGTTGCCAGGCATATAAGCATCGTGCAGGTATCCGGTCGACGACTGGAACCGGTCGCCGCGATCATCTTTCCAGTCGTCGATACCATCGTTGTTATCATCGTCCAATGCTGGAGGAATCAACAATTGTGGGATATAAACATGATACTGGAACGGATCTTCCCAAATCTCAACTTTGTTGCCCGTATTTGGGTTATCGAGCCATTTTGTAAATGGTTTCCCTTCAACCCGCACAATGGAATCGGTATTGTAAGAGCCATCGGCGTTTCGGGGCAATGTTATCGTATAACCGCCCATCCCTCTGGGAATGTCATAGATCATATAACCAAATACGCCGTCGCCCAGACTTTCAACGCCTTCGGTTTTTTCCGAAGGATCGTTGTAATCCACATCGTGGCCAACGTTTCGGATCCAGTAGTATGTATATTCGGTAGAGGGATATAGATCGTAAACCAGCTTTGCTTTTCCTTTCTTGGGAAGGTAGTCTATTTTGGTTCCGAGGGTGTCGTAAATGGTGAAATTATCTGACAAATATTCGAACTGCAGCGGATTAGGCAATGGTGCGTAATACGTGTATGTGGTGCGGATGGGCGTAACACGCTCTTCGTTATAAATTGTTTTGTAGTTTATTTTGGAATACAACGACTGGGTTGGAGTGGGATGGTACATATCTATTTCCTCGCCGCCCATGGAAAGCACAGCAATAAATTCCTCGTGAGGCTGCGGCACGGTTCCGGCACATTTGTCGAATGGGGTAAGTTTGTAATTTTCCTTCAGGGTATCGATAAAGGTATAACCCTGGTAATTGTTGATACGCTGAAAAATAAGCTGTTTGTAAATCACCTTGCCGTTTTCGTCGCGTTCCATCCAGTGCGACCAGGAGCTGTCGGCCAGGTTAGCTTCTGTCAACTGTGTTTTATATGGGATAAACATCCCTGTCACATCGCCGGGAACTTTTCCTTGGGCTTTACCTACACCTGCGGCAAGCGGAACAAGATCGGGCGGATCGACCCACACCTCGAGGCTGCAATACGGATCGTAATATTGGTGGCCTTCCATCCGGCCAACATTCCATGTGATTTTCCACACCCGGATTTTGTCACCGGGTTCTTCCACATCCACAATACCGTCGCCGTTGGTATCTTTGGCAACTTTTCCATCGTGGTCAATGTCTTCGAAAACAAAATCGTTGCTACCTGTGCGGAGGTGATTCCAGGGGTTAGCCCAGTAAACTTCTTCTTCTACAATCTTATAGCCTTTCGGATAAATACTTGTCGTATCGAGCCATGCATCGGGTTTGCCATCGCTGTCCATGTCGTACTCGGGGTTTTTCTCGTCGTTGCTGCCTTTCAACACATTCACGAATTTGCCGCCGGGAGTGCGCAGAATGGGGATGTTGATTGATTTGTCGCTCCAGTAAAAAGGAATGTCTTTGGGAACATACTGCGTGTAAACCACTTCTTCGGCAGGCGTGCGTTCTTTGTTTTCCATCATCAAAAAAACTTTGAAAGGCTGGTAATCGAGGCCCAGGAAGTTTTTCCAGTTGATGTCGGTATCGCCGAAAATACGGGCGCTGAACATGATATTTGCATAATCCTTATTGCGGGTATAAGCATTGTAGCTGCCATTCTCGGTGAATATCACGCGGGCGACCGATGCTTTCATAAAAGTTCCTAAATCGAGCAGCTTGTCCACATTTTCATGGATGGGATCGTCGGAATTGGGAGTTACAAGCCGGTATACGATTACCGTTTCACTGTGGGCATCTATGGAATTGATGTTGAAAGAAACGATGTTGCCCGAAACGGAGCTATTTACACCCGCTGTTTTTACATCCAGAAATTTAAAATATTTACCAGCATCTTCCTTTACAACAACATTACTGATTGCATTGTCCGACAGATTCCGCACCACCAGCTTAACATCGAACGTATCGCGGCGGTCGAACGAAACCGAATTTCTTCCGGCAGCAATACTTCCTGCCAAAACATTGGAAACTGAGCGGGTAACATCTATGCTGTGCGAAAATGCATACATAATGCTGTTCAACGTCCATTGCAATTGTCGGCTGTTCTGGCCTGCTTTCGATATGCCTTCAACGGTTGGCAGGGCGAAGTTGCAGAGGATTTTTCCACCTTTGGCTTGAGAGCCTTTTATAGAGATTGCTACAGCACGGCTGTCGGATGTGAGCGTAGCAATTGTCTCTCCCAAACCGCTTTTTACAGTGGGTATTGCCGATGAAAATAATTTCGCGCCCGATGCCTGTGAAGCAGATGCTATGGGATGCGAAGCTGGAGTAACCTGGATAATTCCTGTTTTATCGGGGACGTATGCCGAAGCGTAATCGAAAGAGCCGGAAGCTACCACTCCTGATTTTTCGAGCAGCGATGCTGCGTTGCCCTCGGTGTAGATTGTCCCACCACGCGAAAGAAAACTTTCGAGCTTGGCTCCAAGCCCGGCACAACGGGCCACAATGCTGTCGGCATAATAGCTGTATTTGCTTCCTTTGGCATTAAAGGCCGGGATGATGAGCAGTTCTGTAGAATCTGAAAGTCCTTTGGTGTTCAGGTAAGCCTCATCTACAAAATAATACACATCAGGAAAAAGGTAAGTATCGAACAGGTTTTTGAAATAAGCTGCTTCCCACGAAATGGTGCTTTCATCTACAATAAGGGAACTGCGGAAAATGGCAATTTTTTTGGCAGTCCTGTTGAAATGGAGCGCCAGATGATTGCTTGCTGCCCAGTTATAACTGGTGTAAGCTGATGAAGTGATGGTTCCTGCCGAAGCTGGCAACGCATCGGGAAATATAAAACTTCCGGCATTAGTGCCCGAAGTGCTCCAATAAACAGCGTATTCACCATAATCCTGAAAAAGATTTTTGTCCATGCCTGCGCCAGTATTGCGGTAATGTTTGTCGCTGTTATCGAGCACAAACTTATAGGCATTTAAAAAATCCTTTTGCGTAGTATTGGTGGGAATAATGGTTCCCTGCTGGGAATGGGCAATAACAAAAAGAAAGGAGAAAATAACTCCTGCTGAGAACCTCTTCATAGAGATTTTAAGACACTTAGAGTAGATCTGTATCATATCGTTAGGTTTTTGGGCGATCCGGATTGATATGCTTATAACGTACAATTTTCAAAAAAAAGATATTTTTCTGCAAAACAGTATGTTAAATTTTTCAGCATAGATAAAAATCTTCTGAAAAACAGAGGTTTAGTAACATGTGTTAGAAAGAAAATATTTGTCGGTATTTTTTTCAACGGAGTAAATATAAAGAAACAAGGACGCAGAGTGCGCAGAGGTGACGCAAAGGACGCGGAGCACACATGAAAATGGAGTAAGTAAAACTGAATTTGAGGTAATCGGAGGTTGAGCTTGTCGAAACCTCGGCAGGCTCAGTGACCGGACAGGCTCAGTGACCGGACAGGCTCAGTGACCGGGTAGACTCATTGTCAGGTCACGTATGAACCGGATTTAATCTTAAATTCTGCCGCTGATGCCAGTAAGGATAAATGGTCGGAACTTCGCTGGCTTTATTCAGACGAAGCATTTGCTCGGGAGTCAGGCTCCATCCGGCAGACCCGAGGTTTTCCAGCAGTTGCTCTTCGTTTCGGACCCCGATAATAACATTGGAAACGGTTGGCCGTTGAAGTAACCAATTGATGGCAATCTGTGCAATGGTTCTGTCCGTTTCTTCCTTTATCTCCTCCAGGACTTCCAGAATATCATACAATATGTCGCTGTCGACTACCGCATCGGGAACTGGACTGCCTCCCTGAGCCATTCTGCTTTGAGGCGGATAAGGCTTGTTCCGGCCATATCTGCCTCCCAGGCGGCCTGCCGAGAGTGGGCTCCATACAATGCTACCAATTTTCTGATCTATGGCCAGCGGCATCAGCTCCCATTCGAATTCCCTGTTAATAAGAGAATAGTACACCTGATGTGCAATATATTTATTCCAGCCATATTTTTCGGAGATACTTAACGATTTCATCAGGTGCCAGCCCGAGAAATTAGAGCAGGCAATATACCGCACTTTCCCGCTTTGAATCAGGTCGTCGAGCGTACGCAGGGTCTCTTCCACGGGAGTATTTCCATCGAAGCCATGCATGTGGAAAATGTCGATATAATCGGTTTTCAAACGTATCAGACTTCCTTCAACCTGTTTCAGCAGGTGAAAACGCGACGAGCCCTGATTGTTATATCCTTCCCCGAAAGGGAAAGTAGCTTTGGTGGAGATAATTGTCTGATGTCGTTTGCCTTCGAGTGCTTTGCCGAGAATTTCTTCCGAGAGTCCATCGGAATAAATATCGGCTGTGTCAAAAAAATTTACGCCGTGATCCAGGCAGATATTCACCAGCCGGGTAGCTTCTTCCACCTGTGTTTCGCCCCATTTTTTAAAGAAACTGTTGCCACCGCCAAAAGTAGCCGTACCAAAACTTAATTCGGGAACAAACAATCCCGAAGCACCTAATTGCCTGTATTCCATAAGTTATTTTTTCCAAATTTTTCTGAGGCCATCGTCAGTACCGAGTAAAGGATCGGCTGTAGGAATGGGAACAGCCTTAATGTTTTTATCGGCCTGCGGACGTTCTTCGGTATCGCCTTTCAGCAGATCCGGACTCATACCGTTTGGATAAGCCCCCACTACAGTAAAATCGGAACTGCAACTTATATTTTTATGACCAGTTCCTGCAGGGATTACAATGATATCGCCTGCTTTAACTTTTACTCTGGAGCCCTTTTCGCCTCCGAGCTGAAGAACAGCATTTCCGCTAAATACTCCAAGCACCTCGTGTGTATTGCTGTGATAATGATGATATGAATAAACGCCCCAACGCCACGAGTTAGTCCAATTATTCATTGCAAAAACATCTTCAAGCCATTCGGCGCCTTTGTTGTCCTTTTCGGTAAAAGCTTCGCGATAAACCAAAACAGGCAATTTGCTGTTTGGTATTTTTCCGTCATCCTCAAAAATAAACTCTTCGGGTTTTATGGTTTTTACAGAAGCATATGTGTTGTTCATAAGTATTCCTCCAGCTAACATGCCAGCCACGGATAAAAACGATTTCCTGTTCATAACAAGATATGTTTAGCAATATTGAAACAACTGAAAAGCAGGATGGTTCTGAAAGCTGACTAGAAGAAATAATAGCTTACCTGGTTGAAGAAAGCGCTTAAAAGTAAAAGAAAAAGAAAAAGGTTTCCCCAGAAGGTAGCCTTGACAAATGCCCAGTAATTGGATAGCAAAAAAGCTAAAGGAACGGCGGCAATGTAGATAACCTCAACGGATGCCAGTTCGACAACAAAAAATAAAGCCAGCGAATTAAGAAATACCCATAACATTAACGAATAAGCCCGCCTCGAAAGAATTTTTCGTGCCGAGTAGGCCTGCAGAAGAAATTGACTGGCAATTAGCATTACAAAAGCTACTATTCCCAAAAAAATGTATACCTCGGGTGTAAATCCAGGAAAATCGTACGAGTGCTGAAAAAATGGAACAAATTGTTCAATTACGAATGCAGGTTTATCTTCCAGGATATAATAATAGCTGAAAGCAAACAAAATCGGGGTTAAAAAGCCAAGGATTGTAAACATCCATTCGCGCCAGTTAAACTTCCGCAGGAGAATAATTCCTGCCCAAAGTGTAATAAGATAAAATGCGAAAAAAGGATAAAACAGACAACCGACTCCGAGAAAGAATGCTGCTGTAAAAAATCCGTAAAAAAGACTTTCGAACCTGTAAGAGTCCAGTATCTGTTCTATAATAATCAGAATCAGAAAAGTGGTTATCAGAGCCGGATTTAATTTCTGAATGTCAGGAATTCCGCTTACTAATAATATATAAATAATGGCAGGTAAGTAGGTGCGATTGTTAATGATTATAAAGCGCGTATTTAATCGCACGAGCAAAAAGGCTATAGCCAGCACAAGCACAAATGCGAATAATTTCTGAGCAAACTCGATGCTTTGCAAATAACCAAACAGGGTATCGTAAAGAGGAAGTTTTATCTGATCAGAAAGTAATCCGATTTTTGAAGCGTTTAGCAATGGCCCCAGCCAGAGCATAATCCCTATTATGGGGATAAATACTATCATTTGGGCTCCATTTGTGCGAAAAAAGCGTAACAGCATACTTATAAATCAAAACCTATATCGTTTCGGAAATGCTTGCCATCAAATGTAATGATATTTGCGTAATTATTTGATTTTCCAATAGCTTCTGAAATTGAATTTCCATAAGAAGTTACTGCTAAAACCCTGCCTCCATTTGTAACAATCGTGTTGCCATCCTGTTTTGTACCTGCATGAAAAACAATGCTACCCGAAACCTGCTCCAGGTTGTGAATTTCCTTTCCGTTTACATACGCACCGGGGTAACCACCCGAAACTAGCATTACTGCTGCTGCGGTACGCGGATCGACTTTAAGATCATAGCTCTTCAGCTTTTTAGTGGCCACGGCTTCAAACATTTCAATCAAATCGGACTGGATACGAGGCATTACTACCTCTGTTTCGGGATCGCCCATGCGAACATTATACTCGATCACATATGGCTCATTCTTCACTTTTATCAAACCAAAGAACACAAAACCGCAATAAGGAATGTTTTCCTTCTTAAGACCGTCGATGGTGGGTTTCACAATACGCTCCTCCACCTTTTGCATAAACACTTTGTCGGCAAAAGGTACCGGCGATATCGAGCCCATTCCCCCGGTATTCAATCCGGTGTCGCCCTCTCCTACCCGTTTGTAATCCTTTGCTTCGGGTAAAATTATGTACGACTCGCCATCGGTAAGTGCAAACACCGAAACTTCAATCCCTGATAAAAACTCTTCAATTACAACTTTATTACCTGCATCGCCAAATTTACCCGAAAACATATCTTTCAGTTCATTTTCAGCTTCTTTGATATCCGAAAGGATTACAACGCCTTTGCCGGCAGCCAGTCCATCGGCCTTGAGAACATAAGGCGCTTCCAGAGTCTTAAGAAAATTAACAGCATCGGCCAGTGTTTCTTTTGAGAAGCTTTTATAACGTGCTGTAGGGATATTGTGACGCATCATAAACTCCTTGGCAAAATCCTTACTACCTTCGAGTGTAGCGCCAAGTTTAGCAGGGCCAATTATTGATATTTCTTTTAAAGACGGAGTAGACAGAAAATAGTCGGTAATACCTTTCACCAGCGGCTCTTCCGGGCCAACAATTACCATTTTGACATTATTGTCGAGACAAAATTTACCAAGATTTTCGAAATCGGTGGTTTTGATATTGACATTGATACCCACGTGAGCGGTTCCAGCATTCCCGGGAGCAATAAATAATTTGTCAAGTTTTTTGCTTTGAGCCATTTTCCATGCCAGGGCATGCTCCCTTCCTCCCGATCCAATTAAAAGAACATTCATAATTTATTCTGGTGTTTTTATGCTAACGCACAAAAATACAGTTTTTATTTTCTCACAAAAAAATGAATTGAATTAATTGAAAATTTAAGGATGGGCAAAACTCCGGATTTTCGGTTGGAAACCATGATCTTCACATTTTGACTTTTCACACAACCACTTACCGGAATACTGGCTTTAAGCTAAAGGACCATTTCCTGGAAAAGCGCTTCAAAGGTTTTATCCAGATCGGAGCTAACACCCGGGTGTGGCCTTGATGTTTGAATAGATGCGCTACGAACGGCGGTGAGCCAACGGAAACGTTCGGCCTCATCCAGACATGCAATGGGACCTCCATCTTTGTCACCGGCAGCTATTTTGCAAAAAGCTTCAAGGTTTCTTCCGACCTCGTCCATATCGGCATCCGACATCAAACACCTTATTTTATCTTCTCTCAGGCGATACTGCATTCGGATAAATTTCTTCTTTTTACAGAACAATATCACCCCGGCATTCACGAACTCCTCGCGCTCTACCACAGGAACAACCCTAATTATGGCATATTCATAAAAGTGTTTTTGCTGCATCCTGCGCTTCTTTAATAAACTGTTTCGAATAATTTAACCGTTCACTCAGGAAAGTAAAGTAGATCGTTCTTAATTGTTCCGGGGTTTCGCCCGAGTCCCATTTCAACCACTCATCGGGTATTAATTGAATAATATCCTTGATCTTTCCTTCAGTTATTAGCTCCAGGCAAATTTTACCAGCTTCGTCGAGTTGGGTAGCCTGGGGAAGCAAAACATGATCTTTTATATAGGGAAATGGCCCGGTGGCCTTTTTCTCCCAACCTTCACGACTGTAATGATAATACAGGCAAGATCCATGGTCGATCAGCCACAGCTCTTTCTTCCACATCAGCATGTTTGTATTGCGGAAGGTGCGGTCCACATTAGCCAGAAAGCTGTCGAGCCACACAATTTTAGAAGCCAGGAGCGGGTCGAGGCGGTTCACCACCGGATCGTAAGTGAAAGCACCCGATAAGAAATGTAATCCCAGGTTTAAGCCTTTGCTAGCTTTCAGAAGGTCCTGAATTTCTTCATCACCCTCGCTGCGGCCAAAATACTCGTCGAGTTCAGCAAAAACAAGTTCAGGAACTTTCAGCCCGAGCGTTCTTGCTATTTCGCCACCCACGAGTTCTGCTATCAGTGGTTTTATCCCATGCCCACCGCCTTTGAATTTTATAACATATTTAAAGTCATCATCGGCCTCAGCCAAAGCAGGTAAAGACCCTCCTTCCCTGAGGGGTTGCATGTATCGTGTAACTGTGACAGTGCGGATGTTATTCATTTGAAGGTAAAAATACGACTATCCGCTTTTAAAACGAACGGCTATCCCAAAAAAAAAGAAAACCTTTGTCTGGATGAACCGACAAAGGTTTTCAAATATAATTTTTGTCTGGCAAATTAACTGCAACCATTATGCAACCTCTACGAGGTTGATAATATGGGAGATCTGTCGTTCTTCAATAATGTATCCTCTACGAGGATATTGGTTCAACTTAGTGTAGAGCCTGTCTACCGTCCTTTAGGCAGGATGGCACATTCAGGAGATTTCATCTTTATATCGGACCATAGTGTTTTCAAATTATCATTTCCAGAAATTTTTATAGTATTCCAGATTAACTACTGCAGTTGTACTTCAGCCAGAACCGGTAAATGGTCCGAGGGGTAAAAAAGTCCAAAGGAATCGGACAAATTACCATGCCTCAGAACCGTAACCTTATTATTAACAAATATAAAATCGATTTTATGAGGCAGTTCCTTTACATCGATACCTCCCGAAGTACCAGCAGGACCGTAATGAGGGGTTATGGTTTTATCCATGGCATCGTTTAGTTCCTTTAAAATTAGCTGAACGGGCTCCGTGCTTTTAACCAGATTCAAATCACCGGTAAGAATCACCGGAAGGTTCTCGGTATTGATTTCCCTGATCGATTTAAGAATAAGTTTTGCAGCTTCTTCGCGTGCTACTTTTCCCTTATGGTCGAAATGAGTATCAAAAACATAAAAAACCTTTTTAGTTCTGTTATCTTTTAGTTTTATCCAGGTTGCAGTGCGATTGCAAACGGCGTCCCAACCAAAACCAGGCTTGTCGGGAGTCTGACTTAACCAGAACATTCCATCCTTAATTTTGGTAAAGCGGTCTTTTTTGTAGAATATGGCCATATGTTCGCCCAGCCTCTTTCCATCATCGCGACCCACACCAACATGGTCGAAACCGGGAAAGCTGGCAGTAAGATCGTCCATCTGCTCAGGCAAAGCTTCCTGAACATTAAAAATATCTGCCTGATGAAATTTCAGAAGTCCGGCCACCTTATCCTTTCTGTTTGGCCATGCATTCACTCCATCCGAAGGTGTATTCATGCGGATATTATAGGTGATGATATTAAAAGACACCTGATTTTTCGACTGACCCTGGAGTGGCCAGATAAACACGCACGAAACAAGGAGAATTGAAGATAACAGATTTAATAAATTCTTTTTCATTTTAAAGTTTTTAAGTTATGAGCAAGGACTTAAAGCCCTTGCTCAATAATACCAAGGTTATATATGTATTACCATCCCGGGTTTTGTCCCAGGTTGGGATTGGTAATCAGATCGGTTTGAGGAATCGGGTAAAAATACATTTTGTTTTCCCACTTCCTTTTGATGTTGTTCATCCAGGTTATTTCCCCACTGGTGCCGTTTTTCAGAAACATGGAGTTAGTTTTGCTGCTAACAATAGCCGATACATCCACATAGGTAACACCAGAAACTGCCGGCGATGGTTTTGTTCCCTGGTAAAAAGCCACATCGAGTACTCCATCTTCATTCAGGTCCATGGGGGTGTTAAGTGCGGGCACATAAAAGCCATTCCACTCCATATTCATAAGTTCGCCTCTTTTCCAACGCAAAATATCGGCAAAGCGGAAACCTTCGAGACAAAGTTCAATACCTCTCTCTCTTCTGATTTCGAGAATCACAGGATCGCTGATATCGGGAAAATAGTTTGCCACCAGGTATGGATCAACAACCGTGGGTTTAGTTGTTAAACCTCCGGTAATCCCCCCTCTTGCTCTTAGGACTCCCACAGTTGCAGCCCATTCTGCATCGGTAAGCGTACCCAGTTCGGCTTTTGCCTCAGCATAATTCAACAGCACTTCAGCATAGCGGAATTCAGAGATTGAGTTTGTGTTCAGGTCCCTGGTATCGTAGTACATATCGTCCAGGGTCCATTTAATGGGCTGATAGCCTGTAAAAGTATACGAAAACAAAGGAGGGGCGGCTACCGAAGCACCTCCGCTGATTCTTTTATAATCGCCCAAACGAATGGTCTGCTTTAATCTTAAATCCCGGTTTTTCACCTCATCCATGAATTGCATGGTTGGGTAATCGGGATTATTTGTAAACGGAGTACCATCGAGATTAAGGTATGTGTTGATAAAAGTCCTTATAAAACTTGCTTTATCGCCATAAGTTCCGCTGGTCCAGTACCAGTTGGCATCGTTTAGGACATTTAAGGTAAGATCGCAGATTGAGGCCAGCAATACTTCGTTGGTTACCGGAAGATTGCTTGTAAATACGTTGCGGTACGATTTACCTGCACCACCAGTTGAATTGATGGAATAACCACCATTGGTCATGATTTCCTTAGCTGCCTCGGCGGCATTTGTCAGCCACGCTGCTGCGGAGCTTTGCAAACCGAGTTCCGTATGGTATTTTCTGAATGTACCTTCGAAAAGACAGATCCTCGATTTAAGAGCAAGTGCAACATTTTTGGTTATCAAACTACGTGTAGGATCGTTTGCCATTTTTATATTGGCGGCAGCATAAGTGATATCGGCTAACACTGAATCCATCACCAGCGTCCGGGAGTCACGTCCTCCGTACAGAATGGGGTCGGTTGTAACAAGAGGTTTTCCAATCCAGGGAACATCTCCAAAACGTTTTACTTTCTCAAAATAGAAGTATGCCCTGAAGAATTTAGCTATCGCATTATAGTTTCTCCTGACATCTTCCGGGACTTTCGGATCCTTATTATTGAAAAGGAAATAATTGATGTTTCTCAAGTCGGTCCAGCTCCATCCTGAACTTAAAGTAGGAGCATATGCGCCTTCCTGAACAAAAGTGGGAACAGCTTTAACGGCCAGGTAATCGGACATTGCATCAAGATTGGTAGCATCGCCGGGTAATATTGAGTAAAAGGAATTTACATACAATTCGAGCCCCTTTTCACTTCCAAAAACGGCCGATTTTGATGCTGTTGATTCGGGAGTTTGTTCCAGCTCGCAGCTAACAATCAGAAAACTTACAGTCAGGAACAATAAATATATTTTTTTCATAACTATGCTTTTAAAGTTAGAATTAAAAAGTTACGTTAATACCCACAGTAAGACTCTTTAACATAGGGTAGTTATATCCGTCTCCATAATCGCTCGAAGACAAAAACTTATCCGACTGACCTGTATTTTCAACATCCAGACCTGAAACCAGTTTGTACAGAGGCGAATAAGTCCAGAGATTTTCGCCCGAAAAATAAATCTTCAGGTCGGAAGCACCGATTTTCGAGATCAGATTCTTAGGTAAGCTGTAGCCAATCTGAATGTTCTTCATCCTTATATAAGCGACATTCTGCAGATATTTGGTTTGTGCTACGCCGAGCTCTCTTGAAGTATTGTTAGAAGCGGCACGCGACATGGTTCTTGGGAAATAAGCATCGGTATTTTCAGGTGTCCACATATTTCCAAGGTGCCATTTGGGAATGTTATTATAAGGTCTGTTGTATTGTCCCCAGAAAAATTCAGCTTCTGTACTCGGGTACCAGTCCTGCTTTCCAACTCCCTGAAAAAATGTAGAAAAGAAAAAGTTGTTCCAGTCGGCACTCAGGCTGATTCCGTATGTATAGCGCGGACTTTTATTGCCGATAATTTTTCGGTCGCCGGGATCGGAAACACGGTTTGTTCCAATATTTACAAAACCATCGTTATTGAGATCCTTCAACTTTATATCACCTGGGTACCAGATATTGGTAGGCGAAGCTCTCATTTGAGGACTTTGTTTTGCATGCTTGTCAATATCGGGCTGGTCGATAAAGAAACCCTCGGTTACGTAACCCCAAATTTCACCTAATTCCTGTCCTTCGTAATAGTCCGAAAGCAGTTTGTCGGGGTTGTTATATCTTTTGATAACCGATTTATTATCGGCCATGGTTAAGCGAACATTATAGCTGAAAGGCTTAGAGCTGATGTTGAACATGTCTCTCCACACCAGTGACGCTTCCCATCCTTTGGTCTGAAGGTCGGCATAGTTGCCTTTGGGAGCTGTTGCACCAAAAGTTGCCGGCAGGGTTAACCCGATGGTAAACATGTCGGTAGTATTGCGCACATAATAATCGCCAACAAAATTCAGGCGATCATTCATCATCGAAAAGTCGAGTCCTACGTCGGTTGTTGTTGATGTTTCCCATGTGAGACCATCGGGCAGAACAGTTGGTGTGCTTGTATACTGAGGACGTACCCCGTTAAGAATTACCCCCGACTGGCTGACTGAAAACTGCTCCTGATAAATGTACGATCCGATGTTTCCATTACCGAGCGAACCATAGGACGCTCTGAATTTAACGTCTGAGATAATCTTTGGAGAAACATTCCAGAAGGACTCTTTTGAAAGGCGCCAACCACCCGAGACAGAAGGGAAGAAAGCATAACGCTGGTTGGAAGGAAATTTGGATGATCCATCGTAGCGCGCATTCACTTCAATAAGATATCTGTCCTTGAAAGAATAATTAATACGGGAGAACCCCCCAAGGATGGCCCACTTTTCGTATCCTCCACCTGTAACGATAGATTGTCCAAGGGCAAGATTAAGGTCATCGGCATCTTCGTAAATAATACCATTGCGCTGCGCCGCCAACCTGTTATATGTCGATTCTTCGTAATTGGTACCTAAAAGAACTTTCAGGTAATGAGCTTCTTTAATTGTTTTCTCAAATTCGGCATACAGGTTTGAGGCAAGATACTGAGTGGATTTCCGCTCATCGAGGATGTCGTTGGTAGTGGTACCAACATAGGCAATAACGCCAGGTTTATTGCTGTAGGGAACCTGAACGCGTTTTTGCTTAAGTTTGTTATTGGTGTTACGCAAAGTAAAATCGCCCTTTACGCGGAATACATTCTGAAAGAACGAAGAAGTGAAACTTGTTGTATTTGTAAATACCTGTTTGCGGGTATCGATACCGTTTTTGCCATACCAAAAATCGCCCACACCGTAAACAGCCGACATGGCGAGCGTACCGTCGGGGTTAAACATTACTGACGCAGGATGGCCTTCGTCGGCTATATTTCGCCAAATACCGCCGCCTTCGCCCACGTTCATGGGATTATGATAAAACATTTCGGAATAGTCGGCATTATTTTCAATCTTTAACCACGGAAACGCCTGAATAGAGCCTTTTCCACGGAAGTTCTTCATGTTGTAGTCGTCGGAGTTATACTTGAACAATCCATTTTGTTTCAGATAGCGGGCAGATACAAGGTACGTGGTTTTTTCGCCGCTTCCGGTAATCGAAAGATTGGTTTCGCTTGCTCCCAGGTTCTTCTTATAGAGTTCGCCATAAAAATCGGTACTTCCGTAATAAACATATTCGCCCGTTACCGGATCAATTTCTACCTCATTATAAGGCTGACCCGATTCAACCTTCGCTTTGAAAGCATCCAGGTAAGCCTGCGAAAACTTCATGGTTTTATTGATATTCTGCGGAAACGAACCATCGCCATTGACAAAAGCTTCGGAGAACATTTTAACCCATGTATATCCGTCGGTAACAAAATCAGGACGTTCAACGGGGCTCTTCATCGAATAATTAGATGAAAAATTTACGCTCGTTTTACCTTTAGCCGGATTTTTTGTTGTTATCAACACAACGCCAAAAGCTCCGCGGGCACCGTAGATAGAAGCGGAAGCAGCATCCTTCAGCATCGAAACGCTGGCAATATCGTTAGGATTCAGCATACTGGGATCGCCTTCAACCCCATCGATCAGAATTAAAGCGCTACCACCCTGACCAATCGAAGTGGTTCCCCTGATATTGTAGCTAGGCGACTGATTGGGTTTACCATCGAGGAGTTTGATATTAAGATTGGGCATCACACCCTGCAAACCTTGTGTAACATTCGATATAGGCCGGTTTTCCAAGGCGTCGCTTGTAACCTGATCAACTGCAGCAGTAAGGTTTAATTTTTTCTGTGTACCATAACCTACAACCACAACTTCCTCGAGGCTTTTAATATCAGCAACCAGTTGAATATTCAAAGTGGTTTGTCCAGTCAGATTTATTTTCACGGATGTATATCCGATAAACGAAATTGTTATTGTGGAATTGGGTGCCGGAACCTGAATAGAATACTTTCCATCCACATCGGTAACTGTTCCAATGGTAGTTCCATCCACAACAATGTTGGCGCCTATAATGGGCTCTCCGGTAGTGGAATCGGTAACCCTGCCGGTTACAGTCTGCTGCTGAATTCCGGATTCGTCGGGAATTATAACCACAATATTGTTATCCATCACTTTGTATGTAATGGCCTTGTTGCTTAAGAGATCCGATAAAACCTCGTCAATGTTTTTATCCTTTACCTCCAGTGAAACCGGAGTTTTCAGATCCTGATAGTTATTGCTGAAGAAAAACCTGTAATTACTTTGTTTTTCAATAAGTTTAATTGCTTCAATCAGGGTTTTCTCTTTTATGCTTATATTAAACTTAGTGTCCTGCGAATAAACTGCTGCAGAAACATTTAATACTGTTATTAGAAGTAGTAAAGATGAGACCTTCATGATAAGTAGTTTTTTAGGGAGTAGTTTCCAGAGGGACAATAAAATCCCTGTCCAAATTTTTTTCATATATTTGCACTTTAGGTTATTAATTAAATACTTGAGATTCCACCGCGAATGGGTTCTCGTAATTTATGACCGAATTTTGCTGAGTTGGAACTTCACCGGTTCCAATTCTCTTTTAGGGTGGTTGGGTTTGCTTCTTCATTTTAGTAATTAGTATTTATTTTGGGGCTCATACTTCCAATTTTTTCCAGTGCAAAATTGAGACTCTCAATATTAAGTTTACTTATGCCTTCCTTAAGAAATTGTGAATTCTCGTCTCCTTATTAATCTTTTCTTAATTGTGGTAAGCTCGCTTGTATTTATCTTCAAGCTTACTGTTCAGTGTAATTTTTACCATTCCTTTTTCAATTGAATAAGAAAGGGGAATTGTAAGCTTAATTAAATCGAAAACCTGCTCAAGAGTTTCCTTCTGAATAGTCCCTGTAAATTGGTATTTTTCCAGACCCGTGTCGATGTGCACAACCGTTACATTAAAACGCCGGCCTAGTTTTACACACAAATCGTTAATATTTTCACCCTGAATCACCCAGTTTGCATCTTTCCATGAGGTTTCAACTTCAGGATAGGAGTTTTGCAGATCGACTTCTTTGGCCTCTGGCTTTTTTACCGGGCTCACTTCAGGAACATCTTTCGCTATTTCAGTCCTCTCTTTACCAGGGTCGTTTATGATAACAAATTTCTGTCCGGGCTTCAAAACAATGCTTTGTTCAGTTTCGCTGCTTTTCGGAGAGTTAATTTTATCAATCATCACGGATCCCTTCACAAGAAATGTTTCAGTTTTATTTTCGTCAGGGTAAGCCTTAACATTAAACTCGGTGCCAAGAGCCCGAATTTTAGCCTTTTTAGTTTGCACAATAAACGGTTTGTCAGGATTTTTAAATACCTTGAAATATCCCTCACCATCCAGATGTACCGTACGGTTAACTTTACCGTATTCTTCGGAGTAAGTGAGCTTACTACCTGCATTGAGCCATACTTCGGTGCTATCGGGGAGTACTATCCGCGACTGAGAGCCAAGCGGCACATTGATTTCGTTAGAGGCAATATTGCTGGACCTATTGATCCGGTTGCCCTGAATTAAATATCCCAAAACTGTTCCTAGTCCCACCGAGATGAGTATAACTGCCGCCCATTTAAGAAATACCGGGTAGTGGGCGATTGAAACCTTCCAACCCAATTCAGAAATTTCCTCCTTCGATTCAATTTTCAGGGTTAATTTCCTGAAGGCAAGTTCCGCAAGTTCCGATGGTTGTTCTGATATTGCTCCTGCTTTCCAAACCATATACGATTGTTTGAAATACAGCTTATTACTTTTATCTGAAGATAACCATGCTCTTAACTCAGCTAATTCTTCAGCAGTAATTTCATCTCTCACGAAGGAAGAGATCAGATAGTCAGCACGCTCTTGAAAATTTTCTTTTGCCATTTTTTCTAAATCTGGATATAAGACGAAAATTATTTAATCGAGGGTGATTGCTCTGGTGAATATTTTGAAAAAAAATTCAATGTGGTTATTTCAGTCAACCCTGAATGCAATTAAAAAGAAGTCCGAGGAGAAAAATGAAATCTTTCAGTTCTTTTCGTAAAAAAGCCAGCGCTTTTTTGATATCGGTTTTCACTGTATTCACCGAAATTTTCATTTCACTGGCAATTTCCTCGTACGACAAGCCCTTGAAACGACTTAGTTTGAATGCTGTTTTGTAATGTTGAGGAAGTAATTCTATTGTATTATTTATTTTTTCTTCGAGTTCGCGGGTAAGCATATAATCGAGGGGAGATTCGCCAAGGCCCGAGAGGGAAAAAGCAAATTCTGCCTCTTCCAGTCCCACGTTTTTATTTTGCTGCTTCTGCAACTGCCGCCAATAGTCGATACACTTGTTGTGCACTGCCTTTATAACATAATCGCGCAAAGAAGTATTTATGGTTACAGCTTCGCGGTTTAACCATAAATGAGTAAAGGTTTCGCACACAACATCTTCAATCTGGTGGTACGATTTAAAGTAACCACGGGCTTCAAAGCATAACAACGCATAGTATTTTTTAAAAATCTCTTCAAAAACTTCGCGGTTACCCAGTTTCAGACCTGTAATTAAATTTTCTTCAAACTGATCCATCCGGATGCTGTATACTTAATAAAATATCTGCGGTGCTTTTCTAATCACCTTATCGTAAGGCTTTTCGGCGCCGGTGGCAACTTTGTACATACGCTCGTGCGACAGGGTTGCCTGCCCGGTGAGTTCGATATAGGGTTTCATGCAGATATCCAGGAAACCGATGTTATAATTTTCACCATCGAAACGTCCGAATACCGGCTGATCCATCCATTGAAAATAGTGAATACCAATAAGCTCGGGACGGGCAAATCCCTGTTCGAGGTAGTACCGATAAGCTTCACCCCGGGCCTCCTGGTTCTCAGCGCCCTGAATTCCGGTGGCAGGCAATCCGCGATCGGTAGCTCCAAAGTGATACTCGCCAATAAGCACCGGTTTTCCGCTACGACGGAATATCTCGGCAGTCTCAGGTGGTCCCGGGAAACTGTACCCGTTAATGGAGAAAACATCGAAATAAGCGCCGGCACGGTAACACAGCTCAGAGCTGATCCATGCATACCGCAAACCAAGATTCAAATGGTTTGGATCCACCTTTTTCACCTGGTCGCAAACGGTTTTAACGTAGGTGTCGACCAGAATTCCGGAAAACTCTTTACAGTCGCCCCAGCAAGCTTCCGAAGGACTTTCTTTCATAACAAGTGCCGGAATATCTTCAAAATTTTTAACAGATTGTTTCCATGCCTGATTAAAAGCATCAACCGTTTTGTATTTAGCTTTGAGCCATCGTGCAAACTGGTTTTTTGTTTGCGATGACGTTTGTGTGGCAAACATCTCAAAGGCGATATTATTATCGCCAAAAGCCCAATGCGGTTCGTTGCTCAGGAAATAACCAATGAGGTAGGGATCGTTTTTGAATTTATCGAGTTGTTTAGCAAATTCCACAGCGTTATTCTTGTATTCGTCGCTGAAAACATCAGGGAAATCCCGGTATAGCAATGTTTTTGTGCTTGGGTAGTTTCGCATGTTGAGCACATAAGGGCTGCCCGACTTTTGGGCGAATTCAATATCGCTCCAGTTGGCAATAGTATTTACCCGCCACTTTTTCAACAATCCTTTGGTAATATTTTCCCATTTATCTCTTGTCTCATTTCCAAAAGCCCTGATAAGATTTACTTCAAGGAAGTTGATCATCTTTTTATCACCACGCTCGTTTAGAGCCGACTTATATATGGAATCCTGAGGAAGCCAGGCAAACAGATCTTCCTGCCCTGTAACGGTTCCGGTAACATTACTACCGATACAATCCACACCGGCACTTAAAAATGCGTAGCCATCGGGATCGACAAACCACCAGCGTTTACCGTCGTTATGCACCCTGAAATATCCTGTAGCCTTGAATTTAAGATCTTTCCAACCCCCATATTTACTCCAGTTTTCAGGAAATTTGGCTTCCATGGCTGTTAGCTCCAACTCCTGCAAGTTATCTTTCAATTCCTTCTCGTTATGCGTTTTCCCAGGCCAGTCTCTCATAGCCCATTGGCCGAACTCGTCAACATAAGGTTGTGCAGGTTTATCGAAAGGTGCAGGAATGGAGTCGCTAAGATAAATGGCTGAAATCTCCATGTGGGTAAGATAATCAGGCTCCATAACCGGTTCGAAGCGGAGACAAACCTTGCCGATATCGGCAATATCAAGCCGTCGACCCATCACCGTTCCTTTTAACTGACGCGGGAACCGCTGCATAAAAATCTGCTGACCGTCAAGGTATGTAAGGGGAATAATCAGCCGGGTCTTCAGATTGGGTAAAACGCCTATCTTGGGAGAGATACGTGGCTGTTGTTTCATTGACTCTGTTGTGGCTCCCCCCTGCTGGATTATTGATTCATTATCAGAGCCCTGCTGTTTTTTATAAAAATCCACATAAACAACAGCGCTGTAAGGATTATCGTGCCAAAGCTCACAAATAAGAAACCGGGCTTTCCCCCATGGAATGGAATCGTGACCCGAAGTGATTACAAACGTATTGGCATCCTTCACGGATTTAAACACCAGAACTTTTTCCTTAAAAGCCTCGCTCTTTTTCCATTGGACATTCTTTCGGTTCTGAACCAATAGTGAATCGGAAGAAAACGTGAAAACGATTCCGGAATCAGTTTTTGAGCTTTTGCAGGAAGTCAGACATGCAACAACAAGCAGGAGGATTAAAATCCGGTTCATAGGTTAAGTATTATATTGTAAATGGAGGATTAAAATTAGCGAAATATTGACACCGACCGTTATTTTTTAAGATTTATTGTTAGAGAGTGTCCAATGGTAGTCAAGTCTTGAAAGATGGTGAATGCTATTTAGTTTATTTTGATTGCTTTTAGCTTTAGACATGGCTTTGCTATGGCTTTGGTATGGCTTTGGTATGAATCTGGCCTATGTTTTCATCGTCTGGAAGCCGGAACTAAAAAGCGTAAGTGAGAGGTTACGCTTAGTGCACAAAAAAAGGTGCCCCGGACGGAGCACCTTTTAGGCTTGATTTAGCATCATTGTTACTGAACAATCAACTTGTCTTTCGTAACATTATTGTTTACCACGACTACATAAATACCTTTAGGTAACCGGCTCAGGTCGATGTCGGCAACAAATCCGTCGCCAACATTCTCATATTTCTGTGTTAAGGAGGCATGACCGGAGATATTCTTCAATTCTACTTTCAATTCTTTAAATTCCTGGTTCTTCACTTCTACAAATACTCTCTCGGACACCGGATTAGGATAGAGCCTTATCCTGGTGCCGGTGAGATTGTCAATGGAAGTAGGACTCTCAACAATAAGAGAGTTGCTCGATACCGGGCCGCAGTTGTTTGCATCGGTAATGGTTACCTGGTAAGTTCCAACAGTCAGACTTGCAAATACACCGGAGGTCTGTGTAAGTCCGGTATTCAGTAAGAAACTCAGATTGCCTGTTCCGCCACTGGCGATGATATTAATACCGCCATCCGATGCTCCCGAACCTGAAGCCCGGCTGGCTGTTTGCGAAACTATCGAGATCTGTGCAGGTTCCTGGATATTAACTGCATTTGAAACTACCGGATCACAATTGTTGCCATCGGTAACTTCGATGCTGTAACCCGTTCCTGCCGACAATCCGGTAAAATTACCCGTGGTTGCTCCCGTAACATTGGTAGCAGGGGTATTATTGAGCAGCAGTTTGTAGCTGTATGATCCGTTTCCGCCGGATGCCTGAATGCTGATACTGCCATTTGTTAATCCCGAGCAGGTAATATTATTAGCTGCTAAATTGCTTAACGATACAGGCTGAGGAGCTGTAACACTCAATACCTCCGATGAAACAGGACTACAGTTGTTGGCATCGGTTACCTGAACTTTATAGGTTGTTCCTTCGGAAAGATCTGCAAAACTGCCTGAAGAAACTCCGGTGTTATTACCTGTTTCTGCATCGTTCAGTAACAATTTATAAACCAGAGCTCCGGTTCCTCCCGAAGCTTGTGCATTAACAGCTCCGTTTGTCAATCCCGGGCAGGTGATGTTAGTTGCCGTAGCACTTGCCAGCGTAATGGCCTGGGGTTCCGAAATGCTATAGGTATTCGAGGTGAGGTTACAGTTATTGGCATCGGAAACTTCAACTGTATAGGCGGCGCCGCTTGCCAAACCGGTAAATAACCCGGTGGATGCACCACTTACGTTGGATGTTTCAGTTCCATCCAGATTCAGTTTATAAAGAAGTGAACCCGTTCCTCCGGTAGCAACAGTGCTGATGGTACCGTTTGCAAGTCCGTTACAGGTGATATTGGTTGCTGAAGGACTGGTAAACGCGATAGCAGCCGGCTGAGTAATCACCACAGGTGATGTTATCGTTTTCTGACAACTTGTAACGCTTTGGTCGCGAACCATTACAATATAATCGCCTGAAACAAGATTACTGAATACAGGTGAGGTTTGCCAGGAGGCTCCGCTTAAGGAATACTCGTAAGTACCGGTACTTCCCGAGGCAGATACTTCCAGCGCTCCGGTTCCATCTCCATTACACAATAAATTTGTATGCGAAGCAATTACTTCAGATATTGCTAAAGCCGTAGGCTCCGTAATTGTAAAAGAAGCATCTTTGGTACAGTTTTTACTGTCGGTAACCGTAACTGTATAATTACCGGCAGCCAATGCATCAGCGCTGGAGCTGCTAGGGCCATGAGACCAACTCCACGAATAGGGTGAAGTTCCGCCGGTGGTATTTAAAGTGATGCGGCCTGTTGCCGATCCGTTACAATTTGCATTGGTAACCGTAGCGGCAGTTACATCCAGAGCAGATGAAGGCTGGGTAAGCGAAGTTGTGAAAGCCTTTTCGCATTTTTTGCTATCCACAACAGTTACAGAATATGATCCAACGGACAAACCGCTGATATCTTCCGTTACCTGGTTATTGCTCCATTTGAATGTGTAAGCTCCCGCATTGCCACCTGCAGGGGTAAGATCGATGGCTCCATTGGAACCGGCATAACACGAAACATTCGTATTGGTAAACGAGGCAGTCATTACTGAGGGTTGACCGACAGTCTGCCCTGTTACTGTGGAGCAATTGTTAATATCGGTAATGGTACATCTGTATGTTCCTGCACTTAACAGACTGATGGTTTGGCCGGTGAGGCCATTAGACCACAGGTAAGTTAAAGTACCGGTTCCGCCGGAAACATTCAGTGCTATCGCACCATCGTTTTTGGTACCATTGCATGTTACCGGAGTTACTACGGCGTCGTTAACGGTGATCGGAGGAGGCGAGGTAACGGTAGTGCTTGCAGTGGCAGTGCAGTTTCCTGCATCGGTAATGGTAACGTCGTAATTACCACTACCCAGGGATGTAATTACTTCGGCAACTTCGGTGATCAATTCCCCGTTTTTCTTCCACTGATAAGTATAAGGAAGCGTTCCGCCGGTTCCATTGGCATCGGCATAGCCATTATTAAGTCCAAAGCAGGTTATTGGGCCCCCGGTTATGGTAGCTGCAAGTACTGCTGCCGGTTCGGTTATGATAATATCCGAAATGGTGTATGATTTAACCGGACTATCATTATTATCGGTAACAGTTACCGCGTAGGTTCCTGCTACTCCCGTAATGGTAGGCTCGGATGGATATGGACCGGCAGGTCCACTCCATGTATAAGTGAAAGACGGATTTGTATTTTTAGTTTGAGGAGTAACAGTAATGCTGCCGTTGTTACCGCCTTTACAAGTTACATTCTTTTTATCTGAAACAAAAGCATATAGATTATTACTATCCACTATCAGAACAGTGGTATCGGCCTTGCAATTATTGTTATCGGTTACTTGAACACTATAATTACCAGCTACAGAAATATCTTCAATATCCTCAGAATTTGGTGCTGGACTTACAGTAAAAGTTCCTGCACCTGTCCAGGTGGCAGTAAAAGGTGTAACAGCGTTATTAACCTTAAGATCTACCGATCCCTGAACCCCGTTTATTGCTGTTACCGAAGTTCCTTTAAAGTGAATTTTAGGAGGCTCGGTAACCACCATGTTGTTAACAGTTACTGAGCAGCCTTTTTTATCGGTTACCGTAGCACTGTAATTTCCTACAGAAATCGCATTCTGGCTGACATTATTAGCAATAACACCCGTTCCGTTTCCACTCCAAACGTAACTTTTGGTACCTGTACCGCCACTAACTGTTAAAGCCAGGGCACCATCAGCCGATCCATAACATACTGCATTCTTGTGTGACACCATATTTTCGGTAGCGGTAAGAGCAACAGGTTCAACCATGGTAACTGCAGCCGTTTCGGAATACAGCCCGCTTGAAACAGTGCACTGATAAGTACCTGCAGTAATGTTATTAATGAATTGTGTATTCGCTGTAAATAAAGCATCGCCATCCTTTGTCCAGGAAAAAGTTAAATCACCTGCCCAGGCACCTTTGGGGTTTGCAACAATACCACCGGTTGCTGTTCCGTAACACTTTACTGTATCCAAAACAAAAGAAATGCTACGGCTTTTGTATTTGGCGATGAAAACATCGCGGGTGCTTGGATAGGCATTAGTAAGATTATTGGCAGGATTAGAATCGAACTTTAAAGTTGGTGAATAAAAGTTACCAGTAAATACGTAATTACCTTCGCTGTCGATCACACACGATTGTGCCACATCAGCACCCGTGCCGCCCATTTTAATGGCATATAATAAATTATCATTTTTATCGTGAACAATTCCTAAACCATCGGTACTACCTTCTGGCGTTAAAGTCTCGTTGTTAAAAGTCATGGGCCCGCCAAACTGGCCAGCTATAACAATATTTTCACCGTCGGTTGAAAGACGAGTTAATTTGTCCTCTCCGGTACTCCCTGCAACATCAAACCATTGCAAAGTACCATCGGTTGTATATTTGGCAAAGAAGATATCGTTAAGCCCTTTGTTAGGAACAGTGCGTGTGGATTGAAGGGTTGCTGTTGAGTCAACCTTTAGATCAGTGCTGGCGTAGTAACCGCTAATGTATACGTGCCCCTTTTGATCGCATGTGGCGTAAACGCTTAGTTCATTTTCATTTCCTTTAATACTCCTAATCCACTGACCGTTTCCATTAAAATCTGTTTTATACAGAAACATATCAACGGAAAGATTCTGACTTGTTAAGGTTTTTAAATCCAGAACCAAGTCTTTCTTATTCATACCAGCAATGTAATAGCCTGAATTATCTGTGGCAACTGAATAAAAATTGTTACTTCCATCATTTGCAGTATAGTATTTAACCCAATTGAGATTTAAGGTTGATTGAAGTTGAACTAAATAGTAATTTCTAGGGCCAACGCAAGTGAAAGAATTATCAGGGTCAAAATAGGAAATTGTGCCATTTGAAACAACATAGCCTGTAACAATAATATTTGAGTTCTTATCAACTCCTATATCTGTTACTACTTGGTTCCCGTCGCCATATATTACTTTTTTAATGTCGTTAATCGTTCCATCTGAAGTCTTTAAGTTAACAATATAACCATCAGCAGTACTTAAATTTGATGAGTTTGTCAACGATTTTTCTTTCCAAAAGTCACAATTAACTCCATGAAAATTCCCCACAACGTAGACTGAAGATTGATCTAATGACAACGCTAAGCCGATTGCGTAATCATTGTGCTCACTGCTAATTTGTTTAAACCAAACATTATCACCATTTTTATCAAATTTAGCTATATAAGCATCAAGATATGCCCCATTTGATGAATAATCTTGACCATTAATATTTATTGTACCACTAAAATACCCAATTGCATAGATATTGTCATTACGATCAACTATTGTTTTAAAAATTTGATTATCTCCAGGGCCATTGTGTCCCTTACTGAACATAGTGCTTTGACCCACAAGTCTTGGCACCAATATTATTAGCAGGAGAAAGAAAATTATTCTTTTCATATAATTATTTATGACTCAAAATAAATTCCATCAGTGGCTCCACCACCTTCTGGATTTCCTGAAGTGGAACTAACATTTAACTTTATTAGTTGCGGCTTACTCCATTTCTTTTTCATTGTTTATATTTTTTAAATTAACTCTCCAAAACTGCACGGAAACTCGTCTTGACATAATTCTATAATCGACAGAAGAAGATTCCTTTTTTTTAAAAATTGTTATATCCAAACTTTTCAAATCATTTTCTGAATAGTTCGATTTTACAAATCTTTCAATAAAATCACTAGCCTGTAACCCTTTTAAATTACAATGGTAAAACTCTGGTGCAATCTTATTATTTATTCCTTTTGTGATAAGAATCCTATTGTAATCATTGTTATTATAGAGAATGGTCGGTAAACTCAGGGCATAAATTATTAACCTTTGATCTAGAGTAGGATCTAGATTAGCAATCCTTTTATTTAAAAAGATCAGGTAGTATAATGGAGACGGATTAGTTACAAGATTTTTTAAAAAATTTCTTTGATATTTTTTAAAATTCACTAAATCTTTAAACCTCGGATCATGTCCCGCCTCCTTCATCTTCTTCATCAAATCAAGTCTTTCAGCAAATTCAGGATTTATGTCCGAATACTTTAAAAATGGGTATTTATACACCTGGTGATCAAACAGAAAATCGTGCATGGAGTCGTAGGCCAGGCGCAGACGATGTTTGTAATATTTAAAACCTTTCTGGTTATAAAGTTTCACTTTTGCGGTGGGCCAGCTTATGGTACCATTGCCGCCCTGTCCATTGAGCAATATATTGCAGTCGTATTCCTTTGCCTTGTCGTTAATGGCTTGTATCCAGTATTGGTTGGCGGCGGCGTGCATGGGCTCGTCGAAAATATCCACTGCTTTTTCTATGCATTCAATGGGGTCGTACCCTTCGGCATTTACCAGAAAGTGGCGGATATTGGGGTATTTTTTAGCCATCAGTCCTGCAAGTTCGCCTTCGTCGCCATTGCGGCCTTTGGGAACTTTGTAGTCCTTGTAAAGCGGTACGGAGGTAAAAGCAAACAGTTCCTTGTTTTGTTTTGCAAGCTCAATGGCTGCTATGGCAGCTACCGAGGTGGAGTCGAGCCCTCCACTGAGTGAAATGCCTACCTGCTTTTTGGTACGTAAACGGCATTTTACGGCTTCGGTAAATATCTCGAGAAAACGGTCGTAATAGTCCTGTTCTTTAGGCAGAATTAAATCGGGCTGCTCGGTTAACTCCCAATATTTGGTTTTTACCGGTTTGGCACTATCGAGTGTGAGGTAATGGCCGGGTAAAAGATTAAAAATATGCTGGTAGCAGGTTTGTTCGCCATCGCCGGGCCAGGCTACCAATATCTGCGCTAACCGGAATTCGTTCAGCTCTTTGGGTATTTCTTTCAGCGCCAGCAAAGCTTTCGGCGACGATGAAAAAGCAAAAAACTCATCGCAGGCATAATAGTAACAAGCCATTATACCGCAGTGGTCGCGGGCTACATAGAGTTTTTGCGAAGGTTTGTCGTAAACTGCAAAGCTCCAGTCGCCAATCAAATGTTCGGTGGCGCTGATCCCCCACTTTTCAAAAGCAAGTTTAACATAATGAGAGTCGGGGTAATTATCGCGGTGTATGAGTGAAATGCCAAAAATACCGCAGAGTTCGTCGCGGTTATCAATGCGGGCATTTACTACCATTACCTTGCGGTCGTCTTCAAAGAAGATGGGTTGTTGTTCTTTATAACTTTCGGGAGTATCGAAGCGGATGAGGCTTCCTAAAGCTGCTTTTTCGTTTTGCCAGAGGGCTTCGGTGTCAGGTTGGGTAAATTGCAGAGCCTTACGCATATCATCCAGTAGGTTTTGTTTGATATGGTGTCCATTAAGCATATATATGCCATAGATCACGCTCATGACTTTATTTTAAAATTCGGGTACAAAAAACTTCTCCAAAATTACATTGTTAAGATGACTTTTCAGCTCAATTGTTCATTAAATTCTGAAAATAATCAGCTTAACTGTCTCCTTTAACGGAATTTAAAAGAATTGGTTACCTGTTGTTAGATTGGTTTGACTAACCTAACAAATTCGGTTACGAATTTCTGGTTTCGGGGGGTGAGGGGAACGGAATGCAAATTACGGGTTTAAAAAAAGGACGCAGAGAGCGCTGAGAAGACGCAAAGGAAGCGGAGAAAGAGGTTTAAAGAATAATGCAATAGTGTATGGTCCGGCTGGAATCTTTTCCGAGATGTGGAGAAGATGGATGGGAAAGGTTTGGGAAGAAGTCAGGATATTAAAATCCAGGCTGGAGGTCGGATAAAACAAGTGTAGCGGGACACTACCTTAGCGGGAGAAAATAGATCCCTCATTCCATTCGGGATGACAATTTATACCTAATAATAGGGGGAG
>JAEYWD010000117.1 GCA_023429135.1 Bacteroidota bacterium
TTTTACAAATAGATGGCCTAAAAAGTGTGCATTAAATCCTGAAGGGATTTAATATGATTAGCCCCGTACGAAGTGCGGGGTAAATGCGGGAAAACAAATTCGCAACACTGAAAGTGTTGAATATAAAACAAAACTGAACACCTTCAGTGTTCAGAATTCCCTTTACCTGAAACACCCGGATTGCATCCGGGGCTAATCATATTTAAGTCCTTCGGACTTATTCAGCAGATCCTATTTAGCAAACGATTTCAACGTCTTAGCAAGTCATTTCGACTCGAGAGCAAGTGATTTCAACTCGAGAGCGAACCATTTCAACATGAGAGCGAGTGATTTCAACATGAGAGCGATCGATTTCAACATGAGAGCAAGTGATTTCAAGTCGAGAGCGATCGATTTCAACATGAGAGCAAGTGATATTAACTCGAGCTTAATACCACTTAAACAACTTTAATCCGGCAATAAAGAAAACAAAACCTTCAACTATCAGAATTAGGGTTGGCAGAATTGTTTCACTCAAGCCCGCTCCCTCATTAAATATTGCTCTTACTCCATCGTTTACCATGGTTAATGGTAGAGGGCGTATCACACTGATAATCCAGTCGGGGAAAGTATGATAGCTGAAGAAAACGCCCGAAAGTACCATCATTGGGGTTACAATGGCATTGATTAAACCATTGCCAACTTCGGGGCTAGCAGTACGGCTCGAAATTAATACAGCAAGGCCTGAGAAAGCTGCATTTCCTGCTGTCAATAATAATATCAGTGCAAAAATATTCCCTTGTATTTCTAATCCGAAATAGAAATATGCGAAAAGTACAAGAATGGTGGCCTCCACGACATTCATAGTAAAACGGGCAGTGAAAAGTGATGTTAAGAAAACAGTTTTATTCATAGGTGTGGCTACCATCCGTCGAAGCAGCTTTTTCGACCGTTTTTCGATCAAACTGTAACTTAAGCCCCACATGCAGCTCATCATGATACCCATACCGAGTAATCCCGGAATCAGGAAGTCCACGTATCGGGTGCCCGCAAGTGTTAGCGGTTCTGCGTGGGTGTTGAGGTCGGCAAAATAAGCTGGGCCTTTTTGAATTAGTCCTGATGTATGAATAAAAAGAAGCTGGGCTTCCTGATTCATCCGATCGAAATAATATGCAGGAACATCGTTTTTGAAATCAATTACCAGCGACGTTTCACCTTTTTTAAGCATAATATTGGCTTCGTCCCAGGTTTTTGGGTAAAAGTTCAGAAGAACTTTACCGGTCTTCTTGTCGGTGTAACTGAATTGATAACAGGTTTGACCTTTCGAAAAGGTTTTATTCAGATTGAGTTTGGAACTGAAAGCTTTTGGTAAAATGTCGGCCTTGCTCGTATTGGCTATAAAAACCACATTGCCAGTTAAACCTGGCTTTTGCGTAAAAGCGATTCCAAGTCCCCAAGCCATAAGAATGGGAAACACAACTCCCCAGAAAATGACAGATGGCTCACGAATTATTTCTTTGAAATGGGAAATTAGCAACTGAGAAAACTGCTTCATTATTGAATTAGTATAAAGTATTTAGTATGAAGTAATGAGATAAATAACCCGTAACCCGTAACCCGTAACTCGTAACAACTCTACGACTCCTGCTCGTTTAAATGCCGGCCAGTAAGAGTTGTAAAAACATCATCGAGGGTTGCTTTCCGGTAATTAAACTGATTAATGTTTACGTTGTGCCTGTTTAAAAGCTCAAAAAGCTCGGGCATATCCTGCTGCACCTTTTTTACATATAAGCGTCCCGATAATTTTTCGGGAATCCATTCAATGCACATATCAGTATTTGGTTGAAGATGCCAGTTTTCCGGAGGCGCCTTGTGCAGTGAAAAATCTACGATTTCATAAAAATTATTGAGTTGTATGATTTCTTCAAGTGTGCCCTGACTCAGGATTTTCCCGTGATCCATTATCACAATACGGTCGCATAATACTTCAGCTTCTTCCATATAATGCGTTGTAAGAATAAGGGAGGTGTTGATTTCGTTTTTCAGGTTTTGCAGAATGCTCCATATTTCGCGACGGGCATTCGGGTCGAGACCTGTTGTTGGCTCATCCAGAAGCAGAATCTGCGGATTGTTGAGGAGTGCAATCCCCAAAGCCAGTCTTTGGCGTTGGCCCCCCGAAAGGTTTACTACATAAGCATTTCTTTTCTCCGATAAACCCACCAGGTCAATTACTTCGTTTACCCTTTTTGATCCCAGCTTATAAAAGCTGGCAAAGAGCATTCCGGTTTCGTAGGTGGTAAGCTTGTCGATAAACCGTGTTTCCTGAAGCGAAAGTCCAATGATATGGTGAAGCTCTTCTTTGTGCCCTTTCCATTGTTTCCCCTGAAGAGTAATCTCGCCTTCGTCAGGATGCTGAATACCTTCTATCATCTCGACCAAGGTTGTTTTACCGGCGCCATTAGGGCCCAGCAAAGCAAGGTATTCGCCTTTCTCAACATGTAAATCTACTCCATCAACAGCTTTAACTGTTTTAAAGTATTTCTTTACATTCTTAACTTCCAGAATTTTCTGATCGTTTGTTGTCATCATTTCTTTGCAGTATGCTTTTCCCTGAGATAGTCCAAGAGGGAAAACAAAACTTTATTGGCTTTTGTTGCATTTTTTTCGGTTCCGGCAATCATGTCATCAATGGTTTGGATGTACTGGCCGGATGTTAGTTCATCAGAGCAATTATCGACCATTCCTGCAATAGCCAGGGGAGTCATTTCTAAATGGCATTGCATTGCAAGTACGTTATTCCCATAAAGGAATATTTGATTTTTGCACCCTTTGCTGGAGGCAATTAACCGTGCGCCTTCGGGTAAATCAAAGGTTTCGCCATGCCAGTGAAACACTTTTATTTTAGAGGGAATAATGGTTTCATCGTTTTCACGAAGAATGGGAAACCAGCCTATTTCTTTGTTTTTTGCCTTGTAAACTTTGCTGCCGAGAGCATTTGCAATAAGCTGCGATCCCAGACAAATTCCAACCACAAGCTTGTTTGCATCGATACACGTGCGAATGAACTTTTTTTCTTCAATAAGCCAGGGAAGCTCTTTCTCATCGTTAACACTCATAGAGCCGCCCATCACAATTAACCAGTCATTTTCTTCAGGTGCCGGAAGCGGTTCATTTTTGTACATGTGTACAAAGCGAATCTCAAAACCTTTGTCCTCTAACCACTCCTGGACTGCAAAAGGTTCCTCAAAAGGTTCGTGCTGTATTATTAAGGCTTTCATTTTTTTGTTAACTTGATGATGGCTTTAAAACTTCAGGTATTGTTATTACTTAAATAGTCTATATTTTCTTGTCTTACTACTTTCGACTTACTACTTACGACTAAACTAAAAATACTCCTCAATACTGCCACTGATCTGCTTCAGTGTAATTTCTGCAAGCTTGGCGAGATACTGAGCGTTGATAAACCTGTTACTGGCATCAAGAAAATTCTTCTGAATTTCGCGCATTTCAATTCCGGCAAGCGCACCGAGTCGATATCGGGCTAAAGCTATGTCGAGGTTTTCGCGTGAGGTTTCCAGATTTTGGGTTTCGAGCGACAAAACCCTCAGGTTATTTGTATAGTTGTTCCAAACCTGATTAAGCTCCGAAGTAATTTCCAGTTTAAGGTTTTCGTATTCAAGATCACGGTTTTCCTGAACAATACGGGCATTCTTCATCTGTCGTCTGTTGTCGAAACGGTTGAATAATGTCCAGTTTACTGTTGCTCCGTAGGTAAATCCGGTGGAGCGGCTCGTTTTTGCAAATCCAATTTCAGCTTCGGTATTTGAATATTGGTAACCAGCATTCAAAGATATGGAAGGGTAATATCGTGATCGTATTGCTTTGATATCCTGATCGCTTAACCATTGATTCTGACCTGCTATTAAAAGGCTTGTGTTCTTTTCTAAAGTATTTTTCAGCAGGTTTTCGAATAGCAGGTTTTTTTCAATAAGAATACTGTCATCCCAATTTTGGGGAATATTCAATGTATAAGCTAAAATTCTGCTCAGTTCAAGTTTGGAAGTAGTCACGGCCTCCTCCTGACGAAGATACAGTGAGCTGTCGGCATTGAAATCACCCTGAGCCTGAAGAAACTCCAGACGTGAGAAACTACCTAACTTGTACTTCTCCGAAGCAATTGCCAAACGTTCTGAAGATAGTTTCATACCATATCTCATGGCCTCGAGCAATTGCGTTTGTCTTATAAGGTTAAAGTATTCACTGGCAATCTGTGCCGAAAGGTTCTCTACATCCATTCGGGTATTGAGTTTGCCAAGTTCAGCAAGCTCTTTTACTCTGTTGTATTCAACAATCATTCCAAAGCCATCAAATACACGCCAGTCGAGAACAAGGTTGCCATTTACAGTTTTGGTTACAGCATTATCAACTTCTCTTACAGCGCCTGAAAAAGGAACTTGTTTTGAATCAGCAGTTAATTTTGATTGTCGGCCTGTTGCCGATAATGAAGGAAAGAAAGCATATTTGGCAAAATTTAAATTGTTCTGCAGGACTTCCTCATCATTACGTGCTATTAAAATTGAATAGTTTTTTTCTAGTCCAATGGCAAGTAAACGCTTAAGGGATATTGAGTCCTGCCCGATCGAATTCATAGAAGTCAGGAGTAGCAGAACAATGAATCCTGTGCTTTTTATGTGAATTGAATTTAGAAACTTATACATTCTCTGGTTTATTTAAATCTTCAGTTACGTTGCTTACATCTTTTTTCGTCTCGGAAATAAAGCTGTAGATAGCCGGCACTACATAAAGGGTTAATGTTGTGGAAATAAGTAATCCTCCAACTACTGCAATGCCCATGGATACCCGGCTTTCAGATCCGGCTCCGAGAGCAAGTGCTATAGGAAGGGCTCCAAGTACGGTTGCCAAACTAGTCATCAAAATAGGGCGGAATCGCGATACTGATGCATCAACAATGGCATCCATTTTCCCTAATCCTGCAGCTTTTCGCTGATTTGCAAATTCCACAATCAGAATACCGTTTTTCGATACAAGTCCTATAAGCATAATCATACCAATCTGGCTGAAAATATTCATGGTTTGATTGAAGTACCAGAGGAATATTAAAGCTCCCGAAAGAGCTAGTGGTACGGTAAACATGATAATAAGCGGGTCGCGGAAACTCTCGAACTGAGCTGCCAGAACCAGGTAAATAAGTACCAGCGCAAGAATAAAGGCGAAAAGTAAACTCGAGGAACTTTCCGAAAACTCTTTAGAATCTCCGGCAAGTGCTGTGGAATAGGTTTCGTCGAGGACTTTTGCAGCTATTTTATCCATTTCTTCAATACCTTCACCTATTGTGTGTCCTTTTACAAGTCCTGCCGATATAGTTGCTGCTACCAGACGGTTGTAGCGGTACAACTGGGGAGGACTGCTTTCGTTTTGCAGTGTAACCAGATTGTCAAGCTGAACCATCTTCCCACTGCTGCTCCTCACATAAATAGATTTAAGGTCGAGAGGGTCGTTCCTGTTTTCGCGGGTAAGCTGGCCAATAACCTGGTATTGTTTTCCATTCATTATAAAATACCCAAACCGCTGACCACTCAAAGCAAGCTGTAAAGTTTGTGCAATATCCTGTGTAGAAACACCCATCAGTACAGATTTCTCCCTGTTTATTTTAACGCGGAGTTCAGGTTTGTTAAACTTCAGGTTAAGATCCACCACCTGGAATATCGGACTTTTTGCAGCTTCGGCCATAAATTCCGGTAGTTTTTCACCTAAGTCTTCCAGTTCCTGAGCCTGAATAACATATTGAACCGGCAATCCGCTTCTGCGTCCTCCGATGGTTTGTTGCTGTGTTGCAAAAGATCGGGCGCCGGTAAGTTGGCGGGTTTCGTTGGAAAGATCATCGAAAATTTCCTGTTGCGACCGGTCTCTTTCATGAGGATCTTTTAAAATTAACCTGATGAAGCCTGAATTTACCGAGCCACCTCCAAAACCAGGGGCAGTGATGGTAATGAGACGTTCGGCCTCCGGTGTTTTTTTCTGCATAATCTTGGTAAGCTCATCCATGTATTGGTTCATGTATTCAAAGCCGGTACCTTCAGGGGCTACCGATCTTATCATCAGGGCGGAACGATCCTCAAGCGGCGCCATTTCGGAGGGGAGCGTTTTCCCAATTACAAAAATGGCGGCAAAAGCTATTACCATGATAATCAAAGCCCAGAGGGGCCTTTTCAGAAAAGAGGTAAGGCTTTTTCTGTAAACGTTGTGTAACCATTCAAAAAACGGTTCTGTTTTTCGATATAACCAATTATGATGTGAGTGAGCCTTTAAAATCTTTACGGAAAGCATCGGTGTCAGACTCAATGCAAGAAAAGCAGAAATGCCAACCGCTCCTGCAATAACAACACCAAATTCCCTGAAAAGTCGGCCGGTTACTCCCTGAAGGAAAATGATAGGGAAAAATACTGCAATCAGTGTAACGGTTGTAGCAATAACGGCAAAAAAGATTTCTGAGGATCCCTTAATACCTGCCTCGAGTGGAGACATTCCCTCCTCAATTTTGGTATAGATGTTCTCCAGAACTACAATGGCATCATCTACAACAAGTCCAATTGCGAGCACAATACCCAGAAGTGTAAGTACATTAATTGAAAATCCGGCAACGTACATAATAAAGAAGGCGCCAATTAATGAAACCGGAATTACTACTACAGGAATAAAGGTTGACCGCCATTCACGCAAAAACAGGAATATAATAAGGATAACAAGTAAAAAAGCTATAATTATGGTCTGTTCAACTTCAACAATTGACTCGCGAATATATTTGGTGTTGTCGAAGGTGATGAAAGCCTGTATATCAGCAGGTAAATCTTTTTGAATTACTTTAATTCTTTTATATACTTCGTCCGAAATATCTATATGGTTAGAGCCTGGCTGTGGTATAACAGCACAAGCTATCATTGGTACTCCGTTCAGTTTTAGAATGGTGCGTTCGTTTTCTGAAGCAAGTTCTGCATATCCTACGTCGCTCATTCTAACAACCTGACTACCGGTTTCTTTAATAACCATATTGTTGAAGTCGGCTGGAGTCTGGAATCGGCCAATAGTTCTAACTGTAAGTTCTGTATTTTGTCCCTCAATTCTGCCTGATGGCAGTTCAATATTCTCCCGAAGCATTGCACTCCGGATGTCGAGAGGGGTGAGTGAATAAGCTGCCAATCGTGCGGGATCAATTCGGAGCCGCATGGAGTATCGTTGTCCACCCCAGATGGCTACCGAGCTTACTCCTGATATAGTTTGAAGTCGTTCTTTAAAAACAATCTCAGCAAACTCTGTTAATTCCATCAGCGATCTGCCAGTACTCGAAATATTCATAATAATAATGGGATCCGAATCGGCATCTGCCTTAGTAACAATGGGAGGGTCAACATCAGCAGGCAACAAACGCACAGCTTGTGAAACCTTGTCGCGAACATCGTTTGCTGCTGTTTCCAGATCTATATCGAGAGTAAACTCAACCGTAATATTGCTGTTACCGTCGCGACTGATACTTGATATGGACCGGATCCCTGCAATACCATTGATAGATTGCTCCAGAGGTTCTGTAATTTGTGTTTCAATAATGTCGGCATTTGCTCCAACATAGCTGGTCGATACTGTAATAATAGGAGGGTCGACACTCGGATATTCACGGACTCCCAAAAAGGAAAGCCCAATAAAACCCATAATGAGAATAAGCAAAGTACTAACTATTGTCAGTACCGGCCTTTTAATACTAAGTGAGGATAAACTCATGGTAATTGATCAATAGGGGTTACTTTATTAAATTTAACCGGCATATCAGCCTTTACCTGCAGAATTCCTGTGGTTAGAACAGTGTCGTTTGCGGCTATTCCCGATAATATTTCAACAAGTTTGTCGGTGCGAATTCCGGTTTGTACAAAGTTTTGCTTCACCAGACCATTTTTTACTATAAAAACCTTTTCTTTTCCTGCTTCCGGTATAATTGACTGTGTGGGCACACAGAGAGCATTATTAATATCCTTGGTTGTGAGTTCAATACTAACAAAGCGGCCCGGTAAAAGCAATCTGTCATTATTATTGTACTGTGCCCTTAAAAGGATATTTCTGGTTTGAATATCAATTGTAGGCTCAAGGGCGTAAACTTTAGCCTGGTATTTTTTTGATTGTCCTTCAACTGAAAATTCGAGGATATTACCAATCTTCACCGTTCCGCTGTATTTCTCAGGTACCGAAAAATCAACCTTCAGTGGCGATATTTTGGTTAACCTTGCAATTTTAACCGAAGGGGTTACATAAGCACCAGGACTCACACTACGTAAACCAATAACACCATCAAACGGGGCTCTGATTTCGGTATATGCAATCCGGGTTTTAATAATCTCAATTTCAGCTTCATTACTTTTTAGTTGGGTCAAAACCTGATCGTATGATTCGCGGCTAACAGCTTCTTTTTCAAGTAACGTACGCTGCCTGTATTCTATGTCCTGGGCAAGTTTTTGCTGAATCTGGAGTTTCGATAGTTGTACCTGTAAATCTTTGTCATTGAGTTTGGCGAGTAATTCTCCTTTTTTTACTGACGCGCCTTCAGTAAAGAATATATCGGTGATTCTGCCGTTGGTTTCAAATGCAAGATCCACCTCCTCATCGGCTGATAAAGTCCCGCTGACTTTAACAGATTCGGCTAAATACATTGGTTTAATAAGAACAGCATCAACCATAACAGCCATGCCCTTATTTCCGCCGCCTTCTTCTTTTTTATTGGTCCATATCTTACTCATCTTAGGATAAAATATCAGAGCTAAAACTATGAATCCTAAAATAACCCAAACAAGGGTTTTAGATGATTTTTTCATTAGTAAAACAAGATTAATGTATATGAATAGAAAATTACATTATTAACATAAGTTAACTTAAAAGGTTAAGAAAATACCCTGATGCACTCCAACTTGTATTCAATACACAATAAACTGCTAAAGAACTCAATAGTTTAAAGGCATAACAGAATAATCTACAGGGCTAAAGTATAAATTAATTTTATTATCTGGCAAATTTCAATGCCATTCCTTTATATTGTTCTTCAAAAGTTCCTTTGTGGTATACTCTCCTGCCATTAACATAAGTACTTACTATTTCCGAATGCATTTTGGTTCCTTCCAGTGGCGACCAGCCACATTTGTAAAGAATGTTTTCAGGCGTAATTGTCCATTCCTTAGAAGGAGCAACAAGAACCAGATCTGCGTAAAATCCTTTTTTAATGAATCCTCTCTTTTCAACGCTATATGCGATGGCCGGAGCGTGACACATTTTATTAACTATTTGCCCCAGCGAAATTTTGCCTTGTTTGTTAAATTCAAACATGGCCAATAAAGAATGTTGAACCAGAGGACCTCCTGAAGGAGCCTTCGTATAGGAATTGGCTTTCTCTTCAAGTGTGTGCGGTGCATGGTCGGTGGCAATCACATCCAGCTTGTTGTTGAGCAATCCTTCAAAAAGCAATTCTCGGTCGCGGTTGGTTTTTATTGCAGGATTCCATTTAATTCTGTTGCCAAGTTTTTCGTAATCGCTCTCGGAGAACCAAAGGTGATGAACACAAACTTCGCTTGTAATCCTTTTCTCCTTTAAGGGTATTGTGTTGTCGAATAATTCAAGCTCTGCGGCTGTTGAAATGTGAAGAACGTGCAATCTGGAGTTGTATTTTTTTGCGAGTGAAATGGCAAAAGAACTGGATTTTAAACATGCTTCCTCCGATCGGATATATGGATGGTATTTTACCGGAATGTCTTCGCCATATTTAATAATGTACTTTTGCAGATTGTCTTTTATGATGGACTCATCTTCGCAGTGTGTGGCGATAAGTACTTTGGATTTCTTAAATATTTCATTTAGCGTTTCGGGGTTATCAACCAGCATATTTCCGGTGGATGCACCCATGAAGATTTTAATACCGCAAACATTGTGCGGATCGGTATTTAGAAGCTCATCGATATTGTTGTTGGTTGCTCCTATATAAAAGGAATAGTTAGCCAACGACTTTTCAGCGCCAATTTTGAATTTCTCTTCCAGAAGTTTTTGGGTGATCGTTTGAGGAGATGTGTTAGGCATTTCCATAAACGAAGTAATTCCTCCCGCAACAGCGGCCCGGGATTCTGAATAAATATCAGCCTTATGTGTAAGTCCAGGCTCTCTAAAATGTACCTGATCATCAATTACTCCAGGTATCAGAAACAATCCTTCAGCATCTATAACTTCCGAGTTTTCAAATAATGCTTCGGGAATATCTTTTAGAAAGACATCTGTAATGAATTCTCCTTCAATTAGAATACTTCCTTTAACTTCAACTCCCTCATTTATTATGATGGCGTTTTTTATTAATGTAGCCATTTAATTATAAGATTTAAAATAACTTTTAAATTTCATCATAATCACTCCCCAAAGAGCCTCATTAAATATACCTCCACTCATTTTGGAAGAACCAACCTTTCTATCTGTAAATATGATCGGAACTTCTTCAATTCTGAAACCGAGTTTCCATGTTGCAAACTTCATCTCCACCTGAAATGCATAACCTTTGAACTTGATTTTATCGAATTGTATAGTCTCAAGTACTTTACGTTTATAGCATTTAAACCCTGCGGTGGTGTCATTTATATTCATTCCTGTAACGAAGCGAACATATTTGGAGGCAAAATACGACATCAGTACCCGCCCCATTGGCCAGTTTACAACATTTACACCCGACTTGTACCTCGATCCGATTGCCAGATCAGCACCATTAACAGCGCACATTTCAAATAGTTTAATCAGATCTTCAGGATTATGCGAAAAATCGGCATCCATTTCGAAAATGTAATCGTAGTGATGCTCAATCGCCCATTTAAAACCTGCAATGTAAGCAGTTCCAAGGCCTAGTTTGCCGGCACGTTGAACCAGATGCAAATGCCCAGGGAACTCTTTTTGGAGGGTTTTAACAATTTCGGCAGTTCCATCAGGCGAATTATCATCAATAATCAGCACGTCAAAAGGAAGCGGAAGCGAAAATACCTTACGGATAATGTTTTCAGCATTGTCCTTTTCGTTATAGGTGGGTATTATTACAACGTTGTTACTCATTTAATATATAGGATTGAATAGAGCCCCGAAGATAAGAACTTAGCTTCAAATTCCCGAATTTATCTGAACCTGATATTAGATTCCTGCTATTAAGGTATACCCTTTCTCCTAATTTACAATTTCAGAATGGTGAATTCAAATATTGTGGTTCAATATCAGTCTGTACCTCATTCGTTTGTGATTTTCCTGTCATTTTTTTTCAAAAATCTCTTGTCAGGAATAAAAAACCCGTTATATTTGCAGCCCGTTTGAGATATAACGGGAAGTACGTTGAAGGGAATGAATTGGTAGGAGAGAAGCCAAAAGAATAAGAAAGGAGTTAAAGAAAAAACTTCAGAAAATTCGAAAATAAATTTGGTAGAATAAAAAACATCACTTATTTTTGCGCTCCCAAAAACAAACAAAGAGGTACGTTGAAAGAGGGAAGAAAAAGACAGACAAAAAATCTTAAA
>JAEYWD010000093.1 GCA_023429135.1 Bacteroidota bacterium
TTTACCCCCGCAGTAGCCCGATCTATTATTTTTAGCAAATTTTCAGGAAGCCTTGAATTTTTGGTCCTTTTGTTTCAAGACAAAAGGACGAAAGATACATATTATCAGTTGGTTCCCTGTCATTACCGCATTATGCGCCAAATTTTTTTTGGGACCCTCTCTACTTATGACAGATTTAGGTAAGAAACTGTTAGTTAGTAATTTATTTTTAAGCCTATATAAAACCTAAATGTCAAGATTCGGGACCGGCCTTCAGAAAATGGCGTTAGGAGTAAATGCCATTACAAACATAAGGACCTACCTATCCCATACTTCAATCCTCTTCCCCAGCTTCAACGTGTTTAAAACCAGTTTCATATAATAAAAATCTTTGTCACGGGAATTAAAATTGCGGTCGTTGTTCTGGTCCCGCTGCATCTTAATCAGAGCAAACCCTTGTTTGTCGTATATTTCAAGCGTAAGAATATTTTCATTGGCAGGAGTAACGGCCTGCAGGTTCTCTCCATATTTATCCGAAACATACAGAACTGCGGGATCGCTGTCGTTTATGCGCCCACTCCGGTTGTAATCGGCGGGTTTGACAAAATAAAAGAGCCATTTGCAACTGGAATCGAGCTCCTGCCTGAGTATGCGATTCTGCGGAGAATACACCTGGTTAAAACCTCTGATAAACGTATCGTGGGGGAAAAGCCTCCGGGCGGAATCGGTCCGTACATTGTAAAAAATAATATTGGCATAATAACGGTTCCACAATGCAAGTTTATTGGCCGACAGCATCTCTTCGTTATAACTTACAGGTATCATAACCGAAGAGGCGCTGTCGGCTATGATGGGATTCTCGAAATAGCGCGGAAGTTTATCGCTTTTCTGCGCCAATCCTGAAGCTACATTGGCTACAAAAAGCAAAACAATTATATTTCTTTTCATGATTTAACCTTTAACATTTTCTACTATTTAATCCGATTCCTCCAAATCACACCATCCCTTTACTACCTGATTTCGAACCTCGCTTTGATTTCATATCGAAGCTTTATCTTCCTGATATTGTTTTCCGGTGAATCGTTCGGACTTACAACCGCATTACTAACCATCGACTGCATTGTCCAATAAGGAATTGCTTCGTCCAATTCCACAATCGAAAGGATATCACCTGTTTCCTTGCTAACACTTTGTAAAAGGTATTCCGCTTTTTCCTTGGCAGCTTTCAACGCTTCTATCTTCACTTGTTTCCGGTAATCGGCTAATCGCGAATTTTTCAAAGATCCAATTTGCATGTAGGCAATACCCTTTGTATTAATGGTATTTACTATAGAATCAACAATTCCAAAATTGTCCAAATGCAATTCGAACTGTTTTCTAACCAGAAATTCTTTTCCCTTATCGCGGAAGTAATTACCAACTTCCTGCACCTGAACTTTATTTTTAGGAATACCTAATTTTAAAAGATACGAAATTAAATTAGCTTGTATCTGCGAAAGCGGCACTTTGGTCTGGTAATCTTTATATTCAGCTTTTTTTGAAACTCTTCTTTCCAATATTCTTCAATGCCAATGATTAAATGAATTTCATCAGGTTCTACTTCCATTTGAGCGCTCCCGGTTACCTCAATGTATTTACCGGTTTCAGATGTTTGGGAGCAGACTGTTACAGCACTCCCAAACATCAGGAGCAGAAGATATATATATTTCATCTGTTCATTTTTTTAAAATGTAAAACTCTTTGCTTTGGCCTGGCCCCGTATTGACTCCAGCAGTGCTCCTTCCAGCATATTTTCTCCGACGGTATTTTTCTGCTGCTGTGCCAGATAGACTTCCCTCTTTTTATTCAATTCGCTTATCTGCTTGTTTATCTGTTCACGCTCGGCCGATTTTTTTGCAATATAAGCCTTTCGCTGAGGTTCGTCCATTTTCTTCATCTCCTCAGGAAGCTGTTCGCTTTCCACTTTGGCCATGTCGAACTCTTTCTCTTTGCTGGCATCCACCAGATCCCACGAGGTGTTTTTATATACATGCGAGCTTTTCGATACGGTGCGTTTTACTGCGTTGCCCGTTCCGTAGGTGCTGGCGTTGGCATCCTGCTTCGATTGAAGCATCATCTTTTCTTTTCCGGTGGAACCATAATATATATATGTGCTGTTCAGTTTATCGTTTAATGCAACAATATCTTTGTCGTAAGGAGTTTCAATATACACCGTTTTGCGGTCCTGCTCGATACTCGAATAGTTGCCGCTGGTTAAAATGGCTCCGTCTTTCCATTTTGTGGAGATGCCTTCATCAAAGTTTCCGCAGAAAATGGTATTCACAATCACCCCTTTCGATTTGGCCAGGGTGCACGACTTCCGGAAATCTACATTACCTTGGGTGAATGGCTCGTTGCCTGCAATAAATATAACCTGGTAATCGTTGCTGGTGGTACTCCATTGCAATTCTTTAAGGGCGGTCTGTATCACATGGCCACAGAATTCCTGTCCGCCGTTGGTTTTGAGCGAAAACAGATCTTCAGAAATCTGATCAAGATCGTTGGTTAGCGGGGTTACCATCCGGATGTATCCTTCGGTGGGTGTGAGACCGCTGTTACCATATTCGTAAAGGGCAATCCGGAGTTCGGGTTTGGTATTGTCGCATTTGGCTTTGGCAAGCTCGTTTACAATGCTCCAGAGCTGCGACTTCGCCTGATCAATCAACCCGTCCATGCTGTTGCTGGTGTCGAGCAAAATGGCCAGTTTTATGCTGCGCGAAGCAGTAGGCGCTGGTTGCAGAGTTGTTTCCTGCTGGGAAACTGTAGGTTGTGAGCTGCAGTTGCAAAAGAGGGCCAGAAAAGTGAGCACAATCATTGCTTTCTGACGTACGGTTCTATTAAACGCGATAGGTTTCATAACAAATAGTTTAAAGTGAATAACTGAATTTGCCGGGATAAAAGTAACGGAAGAAAAAATGATGTAAAACAACCACTTAGTGTATGCGACACCTCACTTGGTGAAATATACTTCTCACCGGGTGAAATGGATTTCTGGCACCTAAAAAATCAATGAAATCAACTGGTTACAAGCACCGCACCTTGCTTTTATTGGAAATAAGTTTTTACATTTACCAAAAAGAATAACGATGCAAACCGGTTTGCGCATAAAGGTGCTTTTACTTTTCCTGGCAGCGGGTTTCAGCCTGAATGCCCAGAAATCCTCTTTTTCGAAAGTAAAAGTATCGCGTACCGACGACATAAAACCCCTTCTCGATTCGGCCAGGCGACACATGCATACCCATCCGGCAAAAGCGTTTGATTATGTTGAAAAAGCCCTGGCGCAGAGCATCAAAAACAACGATAAAAGCTCAGAGGGACTTTGTTATCAAACCCTGGGAATTATTAATAGCGAGCTGGGTCAGCCCGATCTGGCACTTCCCTATTTTCAACGTGCCATCAACATTTTTTCAGGTTTGAAAGAAGATATGATGCTGAATGAAACCTATCTGCATGTCGGTAATGCTCACGCCAAACAGGGAAATACTTCTGCTGCACTTGAAAATTACAACCGCTATCTCCGCTTCGCATCAAAAAAAGGAAGCTCCCTCCAGCGCAAGCAGGTACGGTATAAAATTGCGGAGACCTATTATGCGGCTGGCGATTATTCGCAGGCTTTGCGAATTTATAACGAACTGAAGCGCGAAGAGGAAAAAGACGGCAATCAGGCCGGATTAACGGAAGTACAAAACCGGATAGGTCTTATTTACCAGGAAACCAACCAAAGCGGGAAAGCGCTCGATGCTTACCAGAAGTCGGAAGAAATGGCAAAGAACACCAACGATGTTGATAACCTCTCCAATTCGCTCAAACAGCAAAGTGCACTCTACCGTAGTAATCGGCAGTACGATCGCGAACTTGACAAACGACAGGAAATTATCGATCTTCAGGAAAGTGACAACAAGGAAGTAGCTACACAAAACCTTGAAATTGGTATCTCGTATATGACCCAGAATTTGCCCGGGCGTGCAATCCCGTATATCAGCAAGAGTATTGAAATTGCTGAAAAGGAAGGCGACCTGCTGCAAAAGGGTGAAGCGCTGCAGAACCTCTCGGCGGCATACAGCGCAAGGGGTCAGTTCGACAAGGCCCTGGAGATTTACCGGAAGTATGTTGAAACGGTAGATGCCATTTACAAACAGAAGGAAGAGGAAAACAAAGCCAATATGCTGCTTACCACCACGCTAAACCGGAAAATACAGCGTCTCGACCTCATTGAGAAAGAACTCGATATCAGCAACAAAACCGTGGAACTTCTGAAACACGAGCAACAGGTAAGCCGCCAGGAGCTTAAAGCACGGAAGATATTCAACATCTCCTTGATATCAGTGTTTGTTGTACTCTCGGTTGCATTGTTTCTGGTATACCGGAGTAGTCTCCAGAAACGCAGGGCCAACCAGTTGCTGGCTTTGAAATCGTTACGCAGCCAGATGAACCCGCATTTTATCTATAACTCGCTCAATTCGGTCAATAACTTTATTTCGCGAAACGACGAACGGGCAGCGAACAAATACCTGTCGGAGTTCTCGCTGCTGATGCGCGCTGTTATGGATAATTCGAAGCACGATTTTGTAAGCCTCTCGAACGAAATTCAGATCCTGAACCGTTACCTGCTTTTGGAACATTCGCGATTCGGCGATAAATTCGATTATTCGATCGAAGTCGCTGCGGAAATTGATGCCGACAATATCCCTGTGCCGCCGATGCTGATACAACCTTTTGTCGAAAATGCCATCTGGCATGGTTTGCGATATCTCGACACCAAAGGCCTTTTAAAAATTTCGATGATGATGGAAGACGACAATCTGATAGTTACCATTGCCGATAATGGAATAGGGCGCAAAAAATCGGAAGAGATAAAAACCCGGTTCCAGAAAGAGCATGTTTCCACAGGAATGCGCAATGTACAAAGCAGAGCCGACATAATAAATGAACTGTACAAAATTAAAATTGGCGTAGTGGTTACCGATCCGCCAGAAGAAAACTCCACAGGTACCATCGTGAGAATCACCATACCCATAAATAAAAAGACTTTAACCAACACCTGATGCAAACCCATTTAAGAGCCGTTATTGTAGAAGATGAAGAAGTGAGCCGTGAAACATTGCGCAACTACCTCACCAAATACTGTCCCGATGTACAGGTAGTTGCCGAGGCTGCCAATGTAAAGGAAGGCATTGCTGAAATAAGCCGGCATAAACCCGATGTTGTTTTCCTCGATGTGGAAATGCCTTATGGAAATGCTTTCGATTTGCTGGAAAGCATCGACGAAATTACTTTCGAAACTGTTTTTGTGACCGCCTACAGCAACTATGCCGTACAGGCGCTGAATTTCAGTGCTGCCTATTATATTCTGAAACCCGTGGATATTGATGAACTGGTAAAGGCCGTGGAACGGATCAAAGAGAACATCCTGAAAAACAAAGAACTTCTTCACACACGGGTACTTATCGAAAATATTAAGATCGAAAACAAACAGCTTCAGAAAGTGGTACTGCCGCTGATCGACGGGTTTGAAGTGGTACGGGTAAGCGATATCATCCGGTGCGAAGCCAGCGATAATTTTACAAGGTTTCACCTGGTGAATGGGCGAAAGCTGCTGATATGCCGGACACTAAAATTTTACGAAACCCTGCTGGAGCATTACGATTTTATCCGTGTCCACAAATCCCACCTTATCAACATTCAGCATATTGTTCAATACAAGAAAGGCAAAGGCGGACAGGCAATTATGGCCGACGGAGCCAGTGTGGATATATCGGCAAACCAGAGGGACAGTTTACTGGATAGGTTCAGGTAGGAAAGCGAACTTTCTCTAATCCCCCACATCGCCCAGAAACACCTCCCATACATCCCTGAAGGAGCCACCAAAGTCTTTTGTAGCCTTCTTCAGAACAATATTAACCATCACATCTTTTGGATAGAGGGTTTTGACGTTGGCGGTAGGTTCCATCTGAAAATAAATAATTCCCTGGTATTTGTTTTTATCCGCTAAAGTTAGGGGCTGTTTAACCGAAGACTCCGAAATTTTTAGTTTTAATGGTAAAAATCCGTTATTCAATAGCGTATCGGCAAACTGAGAAACTGTTAACCGGAAAGGTTTGATATCCGGTAATATTAAAGAAATCTGATTATTAGCGGGGTTCTCAAAATTCTCAAGCAACATGGTTTTTGCCTGGGTCCGGAATGAGGATTCGTTTTTTGGGTTAGAGAGTATCTCAATCAAATCCATTACATCGTGAAGCTTTTGAATGGCTCTGTTCTCAAAGGCCCTTAGGTTGGCCTCCGAAAGGCTGTCCGACTGAAAAGTCTCCTCCAACGAAATACTGTCGGAAGTGGCAGCTTCTTCCAAAGCGTAATCCTGATATGCTTCCTGGTTTCCTGCCTTGCACGACAACAGCAGCAAAAGAACCACCATCAACAACGTTGAGTTTATGGAATACAGATGCTTCATGGTGTATTATACTTTTGGCGGAACTTCAGCAACGAAATCCGATTCCCTGTATAAATGGTTTCGATAATTTCGATGTTGTTCAAACTGCGCACCGGCATGGTAAGCTTATTGATAAATTCCTGTTTGTTAAACAATTCCATTCCAATATTTTCATCGTCGTACATCTGGTAAATCTGGGCATTTTCGGCAATCATCTGGTCGAGTTGTTTGCGGCGTTTTGCCCAGTCGGTTTTGTTTGCTTTCGAGAAATAATGAATCATCAACGCATAATCATTGGTTTTGAGATGAATTCCTTCCTTTGGCAAATTAAGAAACCGTGTAATAGTATCCACCTTGTAATAGGCCGCTTTCACAACAAACCGGATCTTTTTTTCGCGTGTAGTGATTGAAAAGCATCCATTTTTGCACCAGAGGTGCCGGGGCGACTGGTTCTCTTTCAACAACACAATCTCGATTGGCTGATTAATGGTGGCGGCATTTTTATCCGGGTCGACAAAACAGAACTCGTAAGTTTTTGGCCGGATCAGATAGTAAGTTGTTGACATAACCAACAATCCCAAAGCCAGGTAGAGCATCCACTTTATCGCCTTAATTTTGCGGAGCAAAACAGTATCAGGCTCTTCTTTAATCTCGTGCTTCAGTTTAAAATCGTTCCAGTCGGTATAACCCGCATATTTGCTCAAAAGATTCAGGATATCGATGCGCGGAAGTTTGCTGTTTTCGTCCTTGATGTGCGTATAAAACCATTTCTCACTGATCCGTCCTTTTACTTTTTGCTCCAGGTCTTCCTGAAAATATACGATCTCCTGCCCCTTCCAGCTCCCGATATCGGGATTAATGCCCGGCACCGACTGTTGCAAAGTTGCAGCAACCTGCTTTTTTAAAAGGCCAAAGTATAGGAGATCGTTTTCGGACATTCTTATTTAAAATGAAACATTCACAGGTTTTGTAAAACGTTTTACAAATTGTAAAATCATTCCCAAAGCGTTTACAAGCGTTCTACAAGAGGCCCTCCACAATGTGAAATAAGTTTGCACCATCATGTCGAACTTAATACTCTAAAATTATGAAAAAGAATGAAATCTCAAAACTGGTTGCAAAGCTTGCAGGACTGTTCCAAACAATTACATTTATTATAGCTTTTTTCTGGAGTTGCACATCACCCGTCAATTTTGAAGGAGGAAATCCCAACGGCCACCCTGTTGCTTATGATACGGCCGAACCCGAACTGGTCGAAGAGGCTGAATTCAACACAGAAGAATATTCGAAAATTGCTGAAAACACCTTCCAGGAAGCATTGCAGAACCCGCTTTCGACATTCTCTATCGATGTTGATAATGCCTCGTACAGCAACGTCCGCCGTTTCCTCACCGAAGGACGACTCCCACCTGCCGATGCGGTAAGAATTGAGGAAATGATTAACTATTTCGATTATGATTATCCGCAACCTACAGGTGAACATCCTTTTTCCATTTACAAAGAAGTGGCGGCCTGTCCCTGGAACAAGGATCATATGCTGGTGCATATCGGGCTACAGGGAAAATCGATCGACTATGAAAACCTGAAACCAAGCAACCTCGTGTTTCTGATTGATGTTTCGGGATCAATGGACGAGCCTAACAAACTGCCACTTGTAAAAGAATCGATGGAAATACTTATTGAGAATCTGAATGATGAAGACAAGGTTGCCATAGTGGTTTATGCCGGAAACGCCGGATTAGTTCTGCCTTCGACATTGGTAAAAGAAAAGAACAAAATACTGCGGGCTCTGAACAAACTTAAAGCCGGAGGTTCAACTGCCGGAGGCGAAGGTTTGAAACTGGCCTATAAAATCGCACAAAAGAACTTACTCCCCGACGGCAACAACCGTGTAATTCTTTGCACTGACGGCGACTTTAATGTTGGGATCAGCTCCACATCAGAACTGGTACGGTTTATCGAAGAGAAGCGAAAGGAAGATATTTACCTAACCATTTGCGGTTTTGGAATGGGCAACTATAAGGATGGTCGCCTTGAAGAAATAAGCAATGCCGGAAACGGTAATTACTTTTACATCGATAATGACAAAGAGGCTGAGAAAGTTTTCTCGAAAGAGTTAAGGGCGAACCTGTTTACCATTGCCAAGGATGTTAAAATACAGGTGGAGTTCAACCCGCAAACGGTTGAAGCTTACCGGTTGATTGGTTACGAAAACCGGGTGCTGGCCAAAGAAGACTTTAACAACGATCAAAAAGATGCCGGAGAATTGGGTGCCGGTCACACCGTTACAGCACTGTACGAAATAGTACCCAAAGGAAAGCCTTACCCCGGTTCGAAGGTTGACAAACTAAAATATCAGGAAACACCAGTTACTTCTCAAGTTAATTCAAAAGACCTACTCACCTTAAAGCTCCGTTATAAACCCATAAAAAGTGAAAACAGTAATTTGCTTTCGGAGATTATAACTTTAAAGGATATTACAAAAAAACCTTCTGCTGATTTCAGGTTTTCGGCAGCAGTGGCAGAATTTGGGATGTTGCTGATGAAATCGGAGTTTAAGGGAAAATCTTCGTTCAGCCAAATTTCAGAACTTGTAAAAGAAACAAACAACGACCCCGAAAAAGAAGAATTTGTGGAACTGATCCGGGGGGCAGAAGAAATCTCTGCAAGTTTATCTGCGGGTAAGTGTCCTATTACCATTGTGATGCCATAGAGGTAAATCTGGCTGTTTGGAAAGAGTAAGGACCACGACATTGTAAGATCTCAAGATTAAAATTAATTATTAGTCATAGCTTGGGAGAGGGGCTCAGTAGGCGGCTGCGCCGCCCACTGAGCC
>JAEYWD010000026.1 GCA_023429135.1 Bacteroidota bacterium
CAAAAATTAAAGTAGGTATCAATGGTTTTGGTAGAATCGGCCGTTTGGTATTTCGTGCAGCTCAGGAAAGAAACGATGTGGAAGTTGTTGCAGTAAACGATCCTTTCCTCGACATAGATTACCTTGTATACATGTTACAATATGATACAGTACATGGTAAATTCCAGGGAACTGCAAAAAACGAAGGTGGTAAACTTGTAGTGAATGGTAAAGAAGTTAAATTCTTTGCTGAAAAAGATCCTGCTGCTATCGCATGGGGTGCTGCCGGTGCTGACTACGTAGTTGAATCTACAGGAGTATTCACAACCATTGATAAAGCTTCTGCTCACTTAAAAGGTGGTGCAAAGAAAGTTGTTATTTCTGCTCCTTCTAACGATGCTCCTATGTTTGTTTGCGGTGTTAACCTCGACAAATATACCAAAGACATGAACATCGTTTCGAATGCTTCTTGTACTACCAACTGCTTAGCTCCTCTTGCTAAGGTTATCAATGACAAATTTGGTATCGCAGAAGGTTTAATGACAACCGTCCATGCTGCTACCAATACTCAAAAAACTGTTGATGCTCCATCAGCAAAAGATTGGAGAGGTGGACGTTCTATCCTGAACAACATTATTCCTTCATCTACAGGTGCTGCTAAAGCTGTAGGTAAAGTTATTCCTTCTCTGAATGGTAAACTTACCGGTATGGCTTTCCGCGTTCCAACCGCCGACGTTTCTGTTGTTGATTTAACTGTACGTCTCGAAAAATCGGCTACTTATGATGAAATCAAAGCTGCTGTTAAATCAGCTTCTGAAAATGAATTAAAAGGAATTCTCGGTTATACTGAAGAATCTGTAGTTTCTACTGACTTTATTCACGATTCCCGCACTTCAATTTTTGATACTGGTGCAGGTATTGCTCTGAATGGAAACTTCGTAAAATTAGTTAGCTGGTACGATAACGAATGGGGATATTCCTGCAAAGTTCTTGACCTGATAGCTCACATGGATACTGTAAAGTAATTCCATACTGAAAATAAATAAAAAAGCCGCCTCGTAACTGGAGGCCACTGAAAAAGTCCTTTAAATAAAAATTTTAAGCTAAAGCAGTAAAATACAAGTAAATAACTTTGTGTTTTACTGCTTTTTTTGTATCTTATAGCCTTAAATAAAGGCACTTACATGTTGGTACAACAACAAAAACTTCAGCTTAGTACATACACAGATCTCTATGATCTAATTGTACCGAAAGATAATCTACTTCGACAAATTAACGAGCTTATTGACTTCTCCTTCATCTATGATGAACTAGTAACCAAATACTGCACAACCAATGGGCGAAATGCAGAAAGCCCAATCCGCATGTTTAAATATCTGTTGCTCAAAACAATATACGACATTTCGGATGTAGATGTGGTAGATCGCTCCCGTTTTGATATGTCTTTCAAATACTTTCTGGAGATGACTCCTGAAGAAGATGTGATTAATCCCAGTTCGCTTACCAAATTCAGAAAACTGCGGTTGAAGGATACCGATTTGTTAAACCTTTTAATAGGTAAAACCGTCTCCATCGCCATAGAAAAGGGTATCATCAAGTCGAAATCCATTATTGTTGATGCCACACACTCATTATCCAGATCCAACCCACTATCTCCTATTGAAGTGTTAAGGGAACGTGCCCGGCAACTTCGCAAAGCTGTATATTCCACCGATGAAGGCTGGAAAGGTCGGATGCCTAAAAAGAACGAAGACAATGATTTAGAACATGAACTACAATATTGTGATAAGCTTGAAAAAGCGATAGAATCAGACGAAGTACTACGTTCATTGCCAAAAGTAAAGGAAAAATTAAACCTGTTAAAAGAAACGATAGAGGATACGCAAGACCATTATACCCTTTCCAAGGATCCTGATGCCAGGATCGGTCATAAGACAGAGGATTCCTCATTTTTTGGTTTCAAAACCCATATTGCCATGACAGAAGAACGAATCATTACTGCTGCCGTGGTAACATCCGGGGAAAAGGGCGATGGCCCTGAGCTGACAGAGCTGCTCGAAATCAGTCAGGATAATGGGATTGAAGTAGATACAATAATTGGAGATACTGCCTATTCAGGAAAAGAGAACCTTAAAATGGCAGGTGAGCAAGAGATAAAAATCGTTGCAAAGTTAAACCCATCTATTACACAAGGCTTTAGAAAACAAGAAAATACATTTGATTATAACAAGGATGCCGGAATGTTTGTATGTCCGGCAGGGCACATGGCGATAAGAAAAGCACGTCAAGGGAAGAAAGATAATGGCAAAAATCAAGTAGACACCTATTATTTCGATGTGAAAAATGTAAAACATGTGCCTTAAAAAGCGGATGCTATAAACCTGAATCAAAAACTAAAACGTATTCTGTTTCAATAATATCGGATAAGCATTTGGAACAAAAGGATTTTCAACAGACGGAGTACTTCAAAGAAAAGGCAAAGCACAGATATAAGATTGAAGCAAAAAATAGTGAATTAAAAAACGTACATGGCTATGGAAGAGCCTCTTCGTATGGAATTACCAACATGCAAATGCAAGGTGCATTGGCTATTTTTACTGTAAATCTCAAAAGAATCGTTAAATTAATGAATTAAAAGGAACATTGTAATCAAAAAACATAATCTAGCCAATGACAAGGATATAAAACTTATTTTACTCGAAAAATTTGCATCTCATCACCATAAAAAAAACTGGCAAATGAAGAATTTGTCTTCACCTGCCAGTTTGCTTTTAAAGGATTCTTAAATATTTTGATACTTTTTCAGTGGCCTCCGTAACTGAAGCGGCTTTTTTATTTAATATTGTTCTACAAGGTTGAATGGTAATTTAATTAGACTTTTGTAATGTTTTCCCAAATCGCGGATTGATTCGTCATCTTCTTCAAAATACCAGTTTACCTGGCATTGGTGCCCCTTATCGTGAAAATCTTTCATCACTTTCATCAGGTACATAATAGATTTTGAAGAACCACTATTGATATAATCCAAACGTATCTCAAGGCGGGTCAACGGCTGAGGATTTTGAAAATACAGCTCTAACCATGAGTTAACCGGATCGTAAAAAGCCGCGGGATTCTCAGGTATTGAACGCCCTTCGATTTTAAATACACCCGACTTGTGATCGAAATTTACATAAGGTGTACTGTAAGTTTTTTCAATAATTAAATCAATCATATCGCTTTCTCTTAAATTACTATTCATAACGTAATGCTTCTATTGGATCGAGGCGTGCAGCTTTTAATGCAGGAAGATAACCCGAGATTACACCTACACCAAAGCACAAAGCAACTCCGAACATAATCCATAGCCATGGAACAATAAAATTTGATCCGGTAGCCATAGATACCAAATTACCCATGAGAATTCCCAGAATTATACCGAAAATCCCACCAATTTGGCCGATTACAATTGCTTCGAACAAAAATTGCTGCTTTATAGTAGACGATTTTGCTCCAAGTGCCTTTCTTGTACCAATTTCGCTGGTTCGTTCGGTCACCGACACAAGCATAATATTCATCAAACCGATTGCAGCTCCAAACAAAGTAATGATACCAATAATGGTGGCTGCTATTGTGAGATTCTTCATATTTTCGATAACCATGTTAAAAAGGTTATCACTTCGGGTAACGTCAAAATCACTTTCATCTCTTACCGTGAGATTCCTGATTTGTCTGAAAAGTCCTTCAGCATCGCTCAGGCAGGATTCCATTAACTTAGGATCATGAGGAAAAACGGTTATTTTAAAATTCATGTTTGGCCTGGCAAAATACTGACGGGCATTTGTATATGGCAGTAAGCACATCCTGTCGCCCATGCCACTGAAACTACTTCCCTTTTCCTTCAATACTCCAATAACTTTATACTTACCGTTCCCAACGGTTATGATTTTCCCTACAGGATCTTCCTTGTTTTTAAAAAGAATAGAAACCATCTGACTTCCGAGGATGACAAAGTTGCGGTTCATTTCTATGTCCTGGGGAGAAAAATTCCGGCCTTTATTAATCTCGTAACCTGCAGTTACTAAGAAGTTCTCGTCACCCCCAACTACGTTGATATTGGGGTTGGATTTATTGCTCCCGTACTTTAATGTTGCAGCTCCCGAAGCATGTGTATTGATAGATACTAATGCCGGAAAATTAAACTCTTCTTTAAACCTTTCAGCCTCCTTGTACGAAATATACTCCAGATTACGGATACGGGTATGTCTGTTACCAACCTGAACACGCTTCGACTTCGATTCTATAGTAAACGTATTAGCCCCCATAATGGAAAACTCCCGGTTGAAAGTAACTTTAATAGCCTCAATGGCAGTTAAAATACCCACCAGGGCCATAATACCAAAAGCAATAATGGCTATGGTAATAATAGAGCGGGCCTTGTTCGACTTTATGGATTGTAAAGCCACTTTCAGGTTTTCCCTGAACAAAGGTTTTATACGGAACTTTTTTAAACGATCGAACATAAAAATTCAAAATTAAAGGTAAAGCTTTAAAAAACCGATTAATCCAAACTCCATCAACAGCGTTTAGTACATGCATTTACCCTTCCAAAACGATTGATTAATCATGTTAAATTTAGATATATTTTAGAACAAATAAAACATTTAGTTGTAGTTAGAGAAGAATTTAACGTCAGAAAATATTATAAGCCGCCATTGATACATTTTATAATTATGATCTTAAAGCTGATTTTTCGTAACTTGCAATTGAAAATTAAACTAAACTGATATGACATTTGATTTGGAAATGATCCGGAATTTATACAAAGCATTGCCGGATAAAATTGGCCAGGTTCGCCGGATTACAGACAAACCACTTACCCTTACAGAAAAAATTTTATACGCTCACTTGTCGGGCAATATACCAACATCGCAGTTTAAAAGAGGTGTGGATTATGTTGACTTTAACCCGGACAGGGTTGCCATGCAGGATGCCACTGCTCAGATGGCTCTCCTGCAATTTATGCATGCAGGAAGAAAAAAAGTAGCAGTTCCTTCAACTGTGCATTGCGACCATTTAATTCTTGCAAAAGAAGGCGCTCAGAAAGATTTAAAAACAGCAGAAATTGCTAACAAAGAAGTATTCGATTTTCTTTCATCAATATCAAATAAATATGGAATTGGCTTCTGGAAACCAGGAGCCGGCATTATTCATCAGGTTATTCTTGAAAATTACGCATTTCCAGGAGGAATGATGATTGGCACAGACTCTCACACCGTAAACGCTGGTGGGTTGGGAATGATAGCAATTGGTGTTGGTGGAGCCGATGCCGTGGATGTTATGGCAGGAATGCCCTGGGAACTCAAATTTCCAAAATTAATTGGAGTTAAGCTAACAGGAAAATTAAGTGGATGGACATCCGCAAAGGATGTTATACTGAAGGTAGCCGGAATACTTACAGTTAAAGGAGGTACAGGCTATATTCTCGAATACTTTGGTGATGGAGCCAATTCTATATCGTGCACGGGAAAAGGAACCATTTGCAACATGGGAGCTGAAATTGGTGCTACCACCTCAGTTTTCGGGTACGATAAAAAAATGGCTGATTACCTGATTTCTACCGGAAGAGAAGACGTTGCCAGTGCTGCAAATGCAGTTGCTGAACACCTGAATGGCGATGCTGAAGTTTATGCTTCGCCCGACAAATATTTCGACCAAGTGATCGAGATAAACCTTTCAGAACTCGAACCTCATATCAACGGCCCTTTCACACCGGATAAGGCATGGCCCCTCTCTGAATTTGCAAAAGCTGTTAAGGAAAACGACTATCCTGCTAAACTTGAGGTTGGATTGATTGGCTCTTGTACCAATTCATCATACGAAGACATTACAAGAGCTGCTTCAGTTGCTCGTCAGGCACTGGATAAAAAACTGAAAGTACAATCGGAGTTTATAATTACACCCGGTTCAGAACAAGTAAGATTTACCGTTGACAGAGACGGTTTACTTAATACATTCGATAAAATTGGCGGGGTTGTGCTTGCCAATGCATGTGGCCCCTGCATTGGCCAATGGGCACGTCACAATGCAGATAAAAATGAGCGTAACTCAATTATAACTTCTTTCAATCGTAATTTTGCAAAGCGTAACGATGGAAATCCCAATACCTTTGCCTTTGTTGCATCTCCCGAAATTGTGACAGCTCTGGCAATTGCCGGCGACCTCACTTTCAACCCCATTACAGATACCCTGATGAATGAGTCGGGCGAGAAAATAAAACTTCAGGAACCTAAAGGCATTGAACTCCCTGTTAAAGGCTTTGCTGTTGAAGATAACGGCTATCAAGCTCCTGCTGAAGATGGAAGTGGTGTTAATGTAATTGTTAAACCCGACTCGGACCGACTCCAGCTTCTAGAGCCTTTTGAAGAATGGAACGGAAAAGACATCTCTGGCCTGAAGCTTTTAATTAAAGTTAAAGGCAAGTGTACCACCGATCATATTTCAATGGCTGGGCCCTGGTTAAAATACAGGGGCCATCTCGACAATATCAGTGAAAATCTTTTGATCGGTGCTGCAAATACTTTTAACGACAAGACAAACAGTGTAAAAAACACCCTCACAGGCGAATATCTGCCAGTTCCTACTTCGGCCAAAACATATAAAAATGCTGGTTTCGGCTCAATTGTAATTGGCGATGAGAATTACGGGGAAGGATCGTCGAGAGAGCATGCAGCAATGGAACCACGCCATTTGAATGTTAAAGTGGTGCTTGTAAAATCGTTTGCCAGAATTCACGAAACAAATCTCAAAAAACAAGGAATGCTGGCCTTAACATTTGCTGACAAAGCCGATTACGATAAAATACACGAAGATGATACTTTCGACATCAAAGGTTTAACAGTCTTTTCTGAAGGAAAACCTCTGGAAATTATTATTAATCATAGCGATGGCAGCAAAGAAACAATTCTGGCAAACCACACTTATAATGTGAATCAGTTCGAGTGGTTCAAGGCAGGTTCGGCTTTAAACCTGATAAAAAAACAGGTTCACGAATAAATAAGTCTGGAAGAAAACAATAAAATCCCCTTTGGTGCTCCCACTGGGGATTTTATTTTTCAATGAAATGGGTTTTTAAGCTAAATCGGGCCGTGGAGGCGAAAAAATATCAAGAAGTACCGCGGATTCATCCAACGTCCAGGCACTATGCATAACACCTATTGGTGCATGATAAAAGTCGCCTGGTTTCAGAATTTTCTCCACGCCACCGATTCTAAATCCCATTTTCCCGCTTACCAGATAACCCATTTGTTCTATAGTTTCGTGGTTGTGTTCGGGGAAAGTCCGATTAGGAGAAAAATGATATTCCACAACCTGAATATTTGTGCCTGTATAGATATACCGCTCAACACCGTCTTCCAGCATTTCATGCTTCATGGAAGAAAAATCAAAAAATTTCTTTATGTCCATATTTAAAAAGCTTTAACCAAAGCTAATCATAAATTACCTTTCAGCCTAAAAATAGTTATATTTGAATCTCCAGAATCAATGCACAATAATGGAAGCAAACCAAGAAAATGAATCACTAAACATTCAAAAAGATTTACCATACTCAACAACAATTCTTATTTTAGGAATTCTATCCATAGCTTTAAGCTGGAGCTGGGGATTTCCGGGATTGATCGCAGGCTGGCTCGCTTTGAAAATCTTTCGGAGAGCAGAATGGATTTACAATCAAAATCCGGAACAATACAAACCTGCTCACTTTTTAAATCTGAAAGCTGGTAAACTATGCAGTATGATTGGAATTGGAATTTCAGGCGCTGTGGTTTTTCTGTTAATTGTAAAATGGATTATTCAGGCTATATCGTAATAAATTAACTGCTTTTGTGCTAAAATCACTGATTTACCTAAGCGAATGTTTATCTGCATGGTTAAACGATCATGACAGGAAGAGTTATACGTCTGACGATTCGGCTAAATTCTCGGAACTGATTTCGAATCAACATTTAATAAACAATTGGCATTCAGAACAGGATATTACTGCAATGCTCAGGCATTTGTCGGATCTTCTCACTCAAAATAACATAAAAAAGTGGATCGACTCCTATCCAGGACTTACCGATACTGAACTCAAGCACAAGCCTGTGCAAATTAAACCTAATGCTGATTATTCCTTTGCAGGTATCCAGGAATGGCTTTGCTGCATTATTGCACAAACTCCTTTTATAATTGAGGCGGATAACAATCAATTCCTTTTACTGAAATTCCTTTGCAAAAAGCTGATTGATCATAATGCTTCATTTTCAGTGCTTTTTAATTTTACTTCTGATAAATTCTCCAAACCTGAACAGTTTATTCTTTACACCGAAAAAAAGAACGATTCCATAAAAAAGTATTTCAGTAATAAAAAAGCGTTTATTGTTGAACCGAGACCTTCCCTGGCAATTCTTACGGGAAACGAAACAGAAGCGGATCTTTCGGAATTAGGCAAGGATATTTTTATGCACTTAGGGCAGTCGAACCGGACATTACGTAAAATATTTGTTCCTTCTGGTTTTGAAATAAGAAAACTCATCGCGGCCCTGGAGCCATTCGCTGCTGTGTATCGGAATAACAAATACGCGAATAATTACGACTACCACCAATCGGTTTACCTGATGAACAGAATTCCGTTTCTCGATAATGGCTTTCTGCTTTTTAAAGAAGATAAACAGCTCGAAGCTCCTACGGGATGTCTTTTTTATGAATATTACAATAATCTAACAGATGTTATAAAAGTAATAGAATCGGTCCCGTATGAAAACCTTATCAGTACTGAAACGTTACCATTGAAGTCCGTTCGTCCGGGGAGATCTCATTTATTCAACCTTAGCGATTATCCAAATAAAAAAGATCTGATTGAATTCCTAATATCTTGATTATGGTAGAACTTATAAAAGGCGACATCACAACATTAGAAGTGGACGCCATTGTAAATGCCGCCAACACATCGCTGCTTGGTGGCGGAGGCGTTGATGGAGCTATTCATCGAAAAGCCGGTCCGCAACTTTTGGAAGAATGCCGTCAATTAAACGGCTGTAGGACAGGCGAAGCTAAAATTACCAAAGGATATAATCTGCCGGCCCGTTTTGTAATCCATACGGTTGGCCCGGTGTGGCGGGGAGGCAATAATAACGAAGAACCTCTGCTGGCAAACTGTTACAGGAACAGTCTTAAGCTGGCAATCGACTTTAATCTTAAGAGTGTTGCATTTCCCAATATCAGTACAGGTGTTTATGGGTTTCCTAAAGATTTGGCCGCAACAATAGCAATCTTTGAAGTGAATAAATTACTGAACTCGCAACCGTTTTTAGATATTTACTTCGTTGCTTTTGACAACGATAATTATCTTCTGTACAAAGAAATACTAAAATCCTGAGCAAAGATTTTTGAATAAATATTTTATTTTTTGTATCTTATCAACAGGTTAAGGATTAAACTTAAACAGTTAGTGATGAAGTGGAAACGGTTACCTTCAGATCTTAAAATCTCTCTATTTTATGTCGTAATCGGACTATTATGGATTAAATATTCAGATGTAGTCTTACTTAAACTTGTAAAGGATAATGAGCAATATTACCGCATTCAGATATACAAAGGCTGGTTCTTTGTAATCGTCACCGGCTTTTTACTGTATCTCCTTATAAGTAAAGAACTAAAACGTCGCAACAAAATTCTCAAAGAGCTTCAGAATTCAAAAAACAAGGCCGAAGAATCGGATAAGCTAAAAACCGCATTTCTCTCCAACCTTTCTCACTATTTGAGAACCCCAATGAACAGTATTCTCGGATTTGTCGATTTGCTTCAAAACCGCAATCTCGATCAGGCCAAACAGGAAAAATTTCTGTCAATCATTAACGAACAGAGTAACCACCTGCTTTTATTCATAAATAATATAATTGAAATATCCAAGTTGCAGGGAAAACAAACCAAGGTTAATGTTAAGGAGTTTTTACTGAACGATTTATTATCTAAACTGCTGATCAGGTATCAGACCGAAATTGAATACCTTAATAAAAGGAACTTAATTCAATTAAATCTTGTCAACTCCTTCCCTGATCAAACCATAAAAAATGATGCATCAAAAATTGAGTATATCTTTACCAACCTGCTTAACAACGCCATAAAATTCACAAGCAAGGGCCGAATTGATTTTGGATACAAAGCCACATCCCAAGGGAATGTCTTTTTTGTTAAAGACTCCGGTTGCGGAATAGACCCTGAAAAACACAAGCTTATCACCGAAACCTTCATGCATGCCGATCCGGAATTAAACCAGGAGAACATTGGATCGGGCCTTGGACTGGCTATAACAAACGGATTGGTAAAACTTCTTGATGGTCGTTTGTGGATTGAAAAAAGTGACAGTACAGGAACTGAAATCCGTTTCTCAATTCCTTTGAATTACGATTTAAAGAATAACGAAAACGGATTGTAATTCACTCCATGATCAAAGCTATCAACCCCTTCCTTTCTTTTCAGGAAACCAACAACTTTATAAGTTACAGGAGTAAACAAAATCTCTATTCCACATTTGAAAATGTAATTCGACAGAATTACCGAAATCAGAAGTTCCGTTGGAAGAACCCCATAAAATGCAACAAAGCAGAAAATTGCTGTATCGATACCTTCACCAATCAATGTTGAACTGATGGTTCTCAACCAGAGGTATTTGCCTTTGGTTCTGATTTTAAGTTTTGAGAGTATTATAGAATTTGAAAATTCTCCGGCAATGTAAGCCAGTAAACTTGCAATCACTATACGGGGAATGAATCCTAATACCGATTCAAATGCTGCTTGGTTAGTCCAATCAGAAGCAGGAGGCAGAATTTGAACAATCCAAAGCACCAATGACATCAGCAAGGCACAGAAAAATCCGGTCCAGATAACTTTGCGCGAATTGCGATAACCGTAGACTTCTGTAAGGATATCGCCAAAAATATAACTTAAAGGGAAGAGAATAGTTCCGCCGTCGAAAGTGAACTTCCACAAGGTAAGTATTTTGGTGGATGCTATATTCGAAATCAACAGAACTGCAACAAACAGAGCCATTAAAATATCAAAGTACCTGAAAATTGGTCTTGTATCCATTTATTGTGCGTCCGATTTAAGCTTAAAACGCAAACGTACAGCATTATTCTCGAATGAAGCGGAAGCAATCTGAAATTCTGGTATTTCAGAAGTGTTTTTAACATGCATACCACTGCATGGACAAGCATCGTAATTTCCAACTTTTACAATCCTAATGGTAGTACCGGCATCATCGGGCAATTTTGAGAGATTATAAGCAGACTTAGCCTCTTCTATACTGATAAATTCCTCCATAACATCAGCATTGGTCTTTATCACCTCGTTAACCTTGTCTGTAATGGCTTTAATTTCGTCATCGGTCAAAGGTCTGGAGATTCTGTAATCGCATTTGGACTTTTTCCGTTCGATATGACTGTTAAACGATCTTCCACAACCAAACATTCTGTCCATTGTCTGATTGAGAATATGCTCGGCAGTATGCATCGGAGCATAATATGATTTGCTGTTCTCCTGAAAATCCATATTTGAAAAATTTCTGCAAATATAGCTTTTTCAGTTATGCTATTGCCCAATTTAAACCAATACCCTTTTATTCACCTTCACATGCCGCTCTGCATGATACGACGAACGCACCAGCGGGCCGCTCTCCACATGTGAAAAACCAAGTTTCAGGGCATAATCGCGATACTCATCAAATTTTTGAGGAGGAATATACGATTGAACATCAGCATGATCCGACGATGGCTGAAGGTATTGCCCGATAGTAAGAATATCCACTCCTACCCTAAACAGATCATCGATTGTCTCCAGAATTTCGTGTTCAGTTTCTCCTAAACCCAGCATCAATCCTGATTTAGTTGCTGTTCCGGATTTTGAAATATAATTCAACACTTCAAGACTTTGCCTGTAGGTAAACATATTCCGGATTTTAGGTGAAAGCCTTTTTACTGTTTCGATATTGTGTGAAATCACTTCGGGCTTTTCATCAATTATTTTTTGTACAAGCTCGAACTTACCATGAAAATCAGGAATAAGCACTTCCATAGTGGTTTCGGGATTTATCCGCTTAATAGTACGAATAGTAAGTGCCCAAAATCTGGCACCGCCGTCTTCCATATCATCGCGGGCAACCGATGTAATTACACAATGTTTTAACCGGAGTTGTTTTATGGAATTAGCCAACCGTTGCGGTTCTTCCCAGTCGACAGGATCGGGAAACAATGTTTTAACCTGACAGAATTTGCAATCGCGGGTACATTTGTCGCCCAGAATCATAAAACTGGCAGTGCCAGCACTCCAGCATTCGCCCTTGTTTGGGCAATTACCTGAGGTACAAATAGTGTTGAGATTATATTCACGGATCAGATTTTTAACCTGAGAATATTTTTCGCCTGTTGGTAAAGGCGATTTCATCCAGCGCGGTAAACGCTGCTGTGGTCTGATAAGAATATTATTTTCGTTCATAAGTTTACTGGTATCCGGTAATAAACACCAGTAAACTTAAATTGTTTGGACAGATGCGCTCTTAGAAACGAGCAGCAACAGTTTTCCAGTCGACCAGTTTCCAGAATGATTCCACAAAATCAGGACGGCGGTTTTGATAATCGAGATAATAAGCGTGCTCCCAAACATCGCATGTAAGAATAGGATTTAACCCTTTGCGAAGAGGATTTCCGGCGTTGGGCTCCTGAACAATTTCCAGTTTTCCGGCATCATTTTTAACCAGCCAGGCCCAACCCGAACCAAATAGAGTTACGGCCGACTTACTGAATTTTTCTTTAAATTCGGAAAAAGAACCGAAATCCTTGTTAATTGAATCGGCTAATGCACCCGATGGTTCACCACCTGCATCAGGAGCTAAGGAGTTAAAGAAAAAAGTGTGATTCCAAACCTGAGCACCATTGTTAAAAATGCCGCCATCGGCTTCTTTAATAATAGTTTCGAGACTTGCATTTTCGAATTTGGTACCAGGTACCAGGTTATTCAGATTATTTACATATGCCTGATGATGCTTCCCATAATGGAATTCAAGCGTTTTCTGACTAATAACAGGCTCAAGCGCATTTAGCGCATACTGTAATTTGGGCAATTCAAAGCTCATGGCGATTTGTTTTAGATTTATTAACAAAGTTAAAACAAATCAAACTTAAAATTGATCACTTTATAAAAACATAAAAGGCCGGTTCGTCACGACCCGACCTTTTAACTAACCAACAAATCCAAATTATCAATGAATCGCTAACTTGAACCGCCTTGAAATTTCTTCCCAATTAAGAACATTCCAAATTGCAG
>JAEYWD010000106.1 GCA_023429135.1 Bacteroidota bacterium
TTTACAACACCACGGAAAAGCTTAAGAGCAATTTTATAACTTCGCGTACCATTCAAAAGTTTCAGAATAACCTTTGGAAGGACCTGAAGCAACGTATCGACGAGAAGCTTCCCGATTACCTGCTCAAGCGGCATAATCTGCCCGGTTTGCACGAATCGCTCTTTAATATTCATTTTCCGCAATCGCCCGAGGCTTTGCGAAGGGCACAATTCCGGCTGAAGTTCGAAGAACTTTTCCTGATCCAGCTCGATCTGCTGAAACAGAAATACAACCGCTATCACAAACTCGACGGACTAATCTTTGGGAAAGTTGGTGAGACTTTTAATAATTTTTACAGTCATTACCTGCCGTTTTCTCTTACCAATGCCCAGAAGAAAGTTATTAAAGAAATAAGGAAGGATTTAGGCTCGGGCAAGCAAATGAACCGGCTTGTACAGGGCGATGTTGGCAGCGGTAAAACACTGGTGGCACTTATGACGATGCTGATTGCCATCGATAATGGCTTCCAAAGCTGTATGATGGCGCCTACCGAAATTCTTGCGACACAGCATTATAACAGCATCAAAAAAATGCTGGGCGATATGCCGGTTACATTAGAATTGCTTACCGGCTCCACTCCAAAGAAAAAGCGCACCATCATTGCCGAAAATCTCACAAACGGCAGTTTACATATATTAATTGGTACACATGCAGTGATAGAAGATACCGTTCGGTTCGACAATCTGGGATTTGTGATTATCGACGAACAACATCGCTTTGGTGTTGGTCAACGCGCTAAATTGTGGGAGAAGAATCCTCAAACGCCGCATGTACTGGTAATGTCGGCCACGCCCATTCCCCGTACCCTGGCGATGACACTTTATGGCGATCTCGACATTTCGGTGATTGATGAGCTGCCTCCCGGCCGCAAACCTATCAAAACCATTCATTATTACGACAGCAAACGACTGGTAATGTTTGGCTTTCTGCGGCAGCAGATTGAACTGGGCCGCCAAATATATATTGTTTACCCGCTGATAAAAGAATCGGAAAAGCTCGATTACAAGGATCTGGAAGACGGGTGCGAAGCTATTGCCAGGGCGTTCCCTCCACCAAAATATGTGATGAGCGTGGTGCATGGAAAGATGAAAGCCAACGAAAAGGAATTTGCTATGCGACTTTTTAAAGAAGGGAAAACGCAGATTATGGTTGCCACAACAGTGATTGAAGTTGGAGTGGATGTTCCCAATGCCTCGGTGATGGTAATAGAAAGTGCCGAAAGATTTGGCTTGTCGCAGCTTCATCAGCTACGTGGCAGGGTGGGTCGCGGTGCCGATCAGAGTTACTGTATCCTCATGACCTCCTACAAACTTTCGGAGGATGCTCGCAAACGCATTGAGGCCATGGTAAATACTTCCGATGGGTTCGAAATTGCCGAACTCGACCTGAAACTTCGTGGGCCAGGAGATCTGGAAGGTACCCAGCAAAGCGGTCTGGCTTTCGACCTGAAAATTGCCAATCTTGCAAAAGACACTCAGATATTACAGTTTTCGCGCGATTCGGCCACCGAAGTACTCGAAAACGACCCTACCCTTTCTAAACCCGAAAACAAGATTTTGGTCGATACGCTTGGTCAAACCCGAAATAAAGAAGTAAATTGGGGCCAGATAAGTTAAAGGAATTTTAAATGAAACTAACAAATACAGCGCTTATAACAGGAGCATCAGGAGGAATTGGATACGAGCTGGCAAAAATTGTCGCCTCGAAAAACATCAATCTGGTGCTTGTTGCCCGCAATAAGGAAAAGCTGGATCAAATAAGAAAAGAGCTGAAAGAAAAATACCAGGTGAAAATCTGGATTTTTGCCCACGACCTTTCCAATCCCGATACTTTACCCGAACTTGTAGATGAAATAGACAGCCTGAGCCTGGAAATAAATATTTTGATCAACAATGCAGGTTTGGGTGACTATGGAAATTACATGGAGACCAGTCCAGGCAAGGAAATTGAAATGATTAACCTGAATGTACTGGCGCTTTCGTACCTCACTAAAATCTTTTTCCGCCGTATGGTGCATGCCGGTAATGGAAAAATTTTAAATCTGTCATCAGTCGCCGGATTTATGCCGGGACCATATATGTCGGTTTATTATGCTACAAAAGCCTATGTGCAATCATTAACCGAATCGCTGGCAGCGGAAGCCCGTGGAACGGGTGTTACATTAACAGCATTATGCCCTGGCCCAACCGAGTCAAACTTTTTTGCCAATGCATCGGTAACCAATACTAAAACAGTTAAAATGCTGATGGCCTACCCCACCGCCGAAGCCGTTGCCAAATATGGTTTTCGTGCGATGATGCGAGGCCAAACCATTGCCATTCACGGCATCCGGAATAAATTAACAGTCTCCCTGATCCGTTTCCTTCCGCGGAAATTAGTTGCACTCATGGTGAAGTGGTACCAAGGGATGTGGAGGAAATAGATATAGTCGATAGCTGTTAGTCAATGGTTGCATAAAAATGTAGATTTGATTTTATGGTTTTTAAGGCTGAAAGCCTTAGATAATTCAGCCCAGGGCAAAGTGAAGCGGCGCCCTGGGTTAATCAACAGAATTAATGTTTGGCGGCGTGAAAACATCTCAAAAAAGGCTTTAAGCTTAACATCGCCGCAATTGTAATTCTATTGATATCCACAATAATTTACAACAGAGCCTCCATAGTCCATGGTAAACAAATACAAATCCACGGACGTCGGATCGCGGTCGACAGCGAATACAGGAAATGGAATTTAGTTAACTAGTCCATAGCACTTGGTCCATAGTCCATAGTCCATAGTAAATACAGGAATACAGAAATATAAGTCGACGGAAGTAGGAGTCTTGCCTTCGCTCAGCTTAGCATCTCGCTAAGTCGTTTTAATCAGGCCTCCGACCATATTTATTAAAGGCAAACATTGATTTTTCGACTGGAAGCTGGTAGGAACAAGCGTAGCGGGACGCTACGCTTAGCAAAAGACGCTACTCTTAACACAGGTCATGGTCGACATTCAATGGTTCATGGTAAATATTAGCTCTTACCCGGCTGCTGGCCATCGGCTATGGACTAATTGCTATCGACTTTTCACTTCGTCTCCAGCATTTTAAACTTCATCTTGCGGGCTGCTACAGCAGCTCCTATAATACCAGCCTCGTTTAAAAGTTCGGCAGGAACAACTTTTACAGGAACATTGAACGGCATTTTCTTAGCATCGAGCTTCTTGGATAAACCTCCGCCAATAATGATCAGGTCGGGCCAGAACAACGAATGTATATACTCCAGATACTCGTTTATGCGCTGCATCCATGTATCCCAGTCGAGGTTTAGATCCTTGTGAGCGGCATCCGACATATATTTTTCGGCTTCCTGACCATTAGGCATAATTACATGCCCCATTTCGCAGTTTGCAACCAGCTTGCCCCGGGTAAACATCACTACACCAACTCCGGTGCCAATGGTAAGCAACATCACAAGGCCTTTGTTATCTTTGCCAGCGCCAAACTTCATTTCGGCAAAACCAGCCGCATCGGCGTCGTTCAGAATATAAAAAGGACGACCGGTTTTCTTCTGCAAGTATTCTTCGGCATTTAAACCTATCCAGCCATGATCGATATTTGCAGCCGTTTTGGTAACACCATGCAGCACCACTCCCGGATATCCGGCCCCAATAGGTCCATCCCATTTAAAATGATCTGCAACATCTCTGATTACTTCGGCAATACTGGCAGGCGTAGCCGGAATTGGTGTAGGGATTCTGTACCTGTCAGTTTTAAGTTCTCCCGTTTTGGTATTTACTATGGCCCCTTTTATACCGGAGCCTCCAATGTCGATACCCAGAATTTTCCTGTAATTCATACGTACAAAATTTTTATTTTAATGGTCGTATAGAATATCCATGATGAAATGTTCATCTTGATTGATGATCTTTTCGGATCATGGATATTTCATACAACAATCATGTTTGATTAACCTATGCCGGTTTGTAATGCTGAATTATTCATTATGGCAAGGAAAAAATGCACCTTCCCTAGAGCCTATAACCCAATAACCTACAACCTAATGCCGATAAAGATATAACAATTTAAATAATCAATTTCTTATTCCTCTGCAGAAATAAAACTAGTTATTAAACATAAATAATTGCAATAAGTTAAAAAAGCTGCTACATATTGAAACTTAGAAAAAACGACCTGCGTATAACCACGCAAATTTCAGCCTGTTACATTACATTATCCGTTACAGGGAAATTATTAGTTGAAAACCCAAAAGCAAAGCACATATGAACCCGAATCAAACCTCATTAAATGATGACGACTATCAGTATTATGAAAAGAAACCTGTTTGGAAAATCATTTTCGTAGTACTAGGAGTAGCAGTTGTTGCTGCAATTGTGTATTTCATTTTTATCAAGGAACCTAAGTTCAACCATAATGATATCGCAGAAATTGCCGACACAACAACAGTAGCCAAACCTCAATCAGCTCCCGTTCAGGAATCTGTTGAACCTGCAACAGCCGATCAAAATTTAACCACCGGAAAATACCACATTATTGCTGGCGCTTTTATTGTGGAGAAGAATGCCTCTGCTTACATGGAAGAACTTCAGAAAAAAGGCTATAATCCTCATATCATTCTGAAAAAGAACGAATATAGCTTTATCTCACTCTTCTCATATCCTACTTTTAAAGAAGCCAATGCCAAATATAAAGAACTGGAAAACCAGGGATTTCCGATCTGGATTATGAAGTATAAGATTTAGGAGTCCTACGATTGAAATATAGTAACAAGCAGGCCGGGTTAACGATCCGGCTTGCTTGTTTAAAAAATTCTTATGGCTTAAATACAATCTCAGGTTTGTCGTAGCATTTACTATTTATAACTTAACCTCTCCATAAGTTCGCAGCAAATGCTCCCATGATACATGAGCGAAGGAAATCCTTCGCCCAACTTCTTCAATCAAAGTTTACCGCTGCTTATCGTTGATTTGAATACACCAACTTTACGGCTTAATCACAATGCTGTATTTAGCATTTTTGATCACCTCCTCCCGCGAAAACCAGTCGCGGCGATACTTTTTATGAATGTAAAGCTCCGTTTGATCGCAATAATAAGGACTGGACGAAATACCCGATATACCGGTTGGAATAATGGTCCATGACTCATCCCAGTTTCCCGTCACGTAGACGTGACGCTGCGAGGCACCGTGAGTTGATTCGAAAGGCCTGGTGTATCTGTACGAATAAGGCTCAACCGTATGGAACGAACCTCCGATTTCAAAAGGTCCACGGTTTAAATGAAAAGCTCTGTCCAAAATCTTAACCCTACCTAGTGGGTGATTAATAACCACATGATGTATCTTTCCCCACTTCCAGCCGGTAGGCATTTTTCCATACTTTTCGGACAACTGATTTACCGAAGTTTTAAATGACTGATAAATCACCAAAGGAAAATCTTCGTTCTCTTGTTTGATGTTAACATTGTCCATAAACGACGACTGCTCTGTGGTCCATATACGATGAAGTGCGTTGCGTACCATCACCTTATCGGTAATAAATTCTCTAAACATCTCCTCTCCCATTTCATCCTCAAAAAGATTTTTCAGGAACACCGAAAAGAAGCTTTCATAAATGGCAGGCGCGGCAGCTTCAGCATCCATGGTCATGTTCCAGTTTTTCAGGATATCAAGAGATTCTTTTTCCAAACCATCAGTCACTCTGCTTTCAAGCAAACTGATCATTTTAGGGAGGTAAAACTTCACATTTTCCGAACGAAAATCAGTTTGAATGGCTTTAAAACTCTCTGCACTATGCTTATCTGTTTCGAGCAGCATGTTTTTAATACGGCTGTACCTAAATGGCAAGTCGTACCAATGGCTTATATAATGAGGATAATTGGCAGGGGCAGTTTTATTGTTTGCTGAAACAGCAATTCCGTCCGTTGGATTATAATAACTGGGCAAGCTATCGAATGGCACCAACCCTTTCCAGTCGAAGTCGGAAGTATTCCCGGGCAATACTTCCCAGGCAGGCCCTCTCCGCAAGGGAACTCCAGCGGCACAGTAAAGACCGATATTGCCGGCAGTATCGGCATATACAATATTCTGGCTTACTGATACAAATGTTGAAATTGCCGTTTTAAAATCTTCCCAGTTGCCAGCCCGGTTCAACAAATATACAGTTCTTATTTCATTGCTCCACTCGTTGCCCAGCCAATGCATAGAAATTGCTTCATCGTGAACTTTCTTCAGCTCTGAAATGATAGGTCCACGATGTGTAAATTTCAATGTTTTGTTAATTGTATCTCCGCTTTTCAAAGCAATTTTTTCCTTTTTTAAAATCAAAGGTTTCCACGCTCCATCCAATTTATACCGGGTACTGTCTGAATTAATCTCCTCGGTGTAAAAATCAATGTCATCGTTCATCACGTTCGTCATTCCCCAGGCAATGGCTTTGTTATGTCCCGAAATAATAAAAGGAGCGCCGGGCAACATAACACCTGTAACATCGAGTTCTCCATCTATAACCTGGTGCATCTGGTACCAGACACCCGGAGCCATTAAGCCTAAATGCATATCGTTGGCCAGAATAGGTTTACCATTAACACTTTTGGAAGCATTAACCGCCCAGTTGTTCGATCCGTAAAAAACCGAGACGCCAAGCTGTTGTAACTTCTGGTTGGCAGCAATCATTTCCGACCCCCAGTCACTCTGAGAGTTGCCAGCTAATGCTTTCGGAAAAATTACCGATAAAGTAGAATCGAACATTGGAACCAGCTCCAGCACCTTGTCACGACCAAATTTCTTTTTTAACTTGTGAAGAACTATTTCGGCTATCCATGATCCGTTTAAATCCCACGCCATATAACCTACCAGATTAAAAGAGTGTTGTGGTTTCCAGGGCTCAGGTTTATAACCCAGAATGCTAAACTCAAGTGGAAGTTTGTTTTTGTACTCTTCCATATATTGATTTATCCCATCGGAATAAGCCTCGAAAATGGCTTTTATTTCCGGTGATGTTTCGGCATAAATGCGTTCCGATTTTTCGGGAATGCGAAGACTGCGCATCAGAATATCAGCTTCAAGCATATCTTTTCCAATAATTTCGCACAGGCGCCCCATTGTTACATGCCTGAGCAAATCCATCTGCCACAAGCGGTCCTGAGCCACCAGATAACCTGTTACCCGGTATAAATCGAGGTCGCTTTTAGCATAAACATGAGGCATTGCAAACGAGTCTCGATACACCCATACTGAGTCTTTTAACCCTTTTAAGTCAAAAGGTTCAGAGTAATCGGGCAACGCCTGCCTCGAAATAACTCTTCCATATATAAATAAGGCAGAAATGGCAAGTACCAGAAAAACAACAACGGTAATAAGGATTTTCTTTATCATATAAAAGTATTTTGCAATAGTTAACAGGAATCTTTCCTGCAAAAATAAAATAAACAACAAAGTTTAAGTTAAACAACTCCCTTTGATTAAAATAAGAATACAAAATATTAAATTTACAGTAATAAAAACTACTAACATAATTGTATGCATCACTTTTTATCAAACATATCATGCCAACACAATACGAAATTCAAGGTATTGCTGATTCTTACAATTATCTGTTCCTCAGTTTCAGTTTTTGCACAGTCGCCCGATTCTACCAGGAAGGAAAAAGCAAAAACAGGTTTTAATTTTGGCGCTTTACCCGCGATAGGGTACGACTCCGACCTGGGCTTCCGTTACGGTGCTCTTGCCAATTTTTACGATTATGGTGACGGATCAACTTACCCAATGTACCGGCATTCGCTTTACCTGGAGTGGTCGAGAACTACCAAGGGAAGCGGTATAAACCAGATTATTTACGATTCGGAATACCTGATTCCCAAAATACGGACAACTCTTCAATACGACCTTTTTACAGAAAAAGGTCTCGATTTTTATGGATTTAACGGCTACGAAGCATATTATAACCCAGATTTTGAGGACCAGGATAACGCAGCTTATATATCACGCATGTTTTATAGGCACGAACGCAGATTAAACCACATCAAAGCCGACTTTCAGGGAAATATCTCAGGACGGCGGGTAAGATGGTTTGCAGGAATTGAATATTTTGGAAACCATATAGCAACAGTTAACATCGACAAATTAAATAAAGGGAAGGATAAAGAAGACTTATTACCCGACACGGCCCTCCTGTACGATAAATTTATCGAATGGGGAATTATCCCTCAGGATCAAAAAGATGGCGGCGACAACACGTTTCTGAAAGCAGGTCTTGTTCTCGACACACGCGATAACGAACCCAACCCCATGACAGGAATATGGACCGAGGCATTCATTCTGGGAGGCATTAAGGCTTTAAGCAATGAAAAATACAATTTCAGCAAGATTATAATTACACACAGGCAGTATTTTACACTTTATCCAAAAGTACTGAACCTGGCTTACCGGTTAAGCTACCAGACTAAAATATCCGGCCATATGCCGTTTTATATGCTGCCTTACATTTATAACTCATCGATTACAAGAGACGGGCTTGGAGGAGCGAAGACCCTCAGAGGAGTGCTCAGGGACAGGGTTACAGGAGAAGATATGCTATACGGGAATATTGAGCTGCGATGGAAATTTTACCATCGGGTTTTGCTAAATCAGAATGTTTACCTGGCTCTGGGTGGGTTTTACGATTTCGGCAAAATAACAGGCAAGTATAAGTTTACCAATAATGGAAATCCGGAAGCGATGGCATATTTGTCGAAAGGTGAAAAAGAATCGTGGCACTCCAGCTATGGTACCGGTTTATACATTGCCATGAACCAAAACTTTGTTGTAAACTTTGTATACGGACTTGCTGCAAAAAAAGAAGACGGAATGAGCGGGTTATATATCGGACTTAATTTTCTTTTCTAGCACGATTCCTGGTAGTTAAACCTGAATTTAAGAATACTTTCGAAGTATTCGCCACGCTCAACCATATCGTCGTCGCCCTCTTCGAAGTACCAGTTTATAGCCAGGGTTTTCCCCATTTTGGTAATACCCGTAAGTTCACTCAGGATCTGAAGCAACGATTTTGCTGAGCCACTGTTCATATATTCGAGTTCAATATCAACAACCGTTTCAACTGGAGGATTCAGGCAATATTGAAAAATCCATGATTGAAGATGATCAAAGAAAACGCTGGCATCTTCAGGAATCGACCTTCCTTTAATCTTAATCCTTCCATTGTGAAGAAACTCAACTTCGGGAGTTTTATTTGTTGCCTTTATTATTAAATTCTCCATTTAAAAAATTTGCCTAAAAATAAAAACTTTTTAACAAGCAGCCTTCCTTCTTTCGAGTTATTAACAATATATTCATTGACAAAAATATCAACACCGGCGAAAACATTGAATACTATACACTTATTGCTTAACAATAATTATAAACAATTAATTAATAACTCCACTTTTCTTTTTATATTGCCAGAAATTGATTCAAAAAAATTTGTTTATTCAATGGATTCACTTTTGTTAACAGCAATAAAATTCGCTTCCGAAAAGCACATGTTACAACGCCGAAAAGGCTGTAACGATGTACCTTATATAAATCATACCATACGGGTGGCCTATATTCTTCAGGTCACTGCCGGGGAAAACGATCCGGTTCTTTTATCAGCAGCTATACTTCATGATGTTCTTGAAGATACTGATGCTACAGAAAAACAACTTACTGAACTTTTTGGTGCCGAAGTATGCTCCATTGTTAAAGAAGTAACGGATGACATGACTTTAACTTATGACGACCGTAAACGTTTTCAGATTAAAAAAGCACCAACACTCAGCAATAAGGCTAAATTAATAAAAATTGCCGATAAAATATCAAACATTCACGATATTCTTTCCACCCCCCTCACGTGGTCGAACCGCCGGAAAAGAAAATATGTGGAATGGTCGGAAAAGGTTGTGGATGGTTGCCGGGGCATTAACCCTAAGTTAGATGCTGCTTTCGAAGAAATAATTGTAACTGCCCGAAACGTGCTTACAGAAGAATAGGATTAGTCGATAGTTGTTAGTCGATAGTCGATGGCCAACAGCCGTGAATTGCCAATGCGCTAACGGCTTCCAGCCGAAAAATTAATGTTAGCTTCCTTATATAATTTATGTGTGGCCCGAGGCTGTATACCTGGACGCTACTACGAGCGCTGTAGGTGTATTTTATCATTGACATGGACTAACTATCGACTATATAACCACCGCTATAATAGCACCGGAAATATATGCGCATACCCACCAGATGTAGGAGAAAATAGTATACCGTTTGATTGAAACAGATTGAACAACAGAAAAACCGTTCCTGTAATAAAAATTCCAGAGAATATAACCCTCAACAAACATAGTTAGCAAAGCTGAGTAACCAATAAAGCCATGTAAAGTAAAAGGCGAGTTTGTTGAGCCTATAATCATCAAAGTTGTTGCCAGGACGTCGAAAAACAAGCCAAGAGAAAAAATCGTCAGCAATTTCCGGGAAAGGCTGTGCGAACGCGAAAACACAATAAAAGAGATTGTATAAAATATAAGCGCCATATTAACGACAACCGTTCCTGCAATAAGAGTATTATTCATTTTGTCGACAATTATTTTTTTTATTAATCACTAACTTCATTACCTCCATTTTTCATTTCTTGCCACTCAATGACAATTTATAACCGCCATTAACCCAGCCTTATCATTTCCTTCATTATTAATTTCTTTCATTTCCTTCACTTCTTTCATTTTATCATTCCTTCCATCCTCAGATTCTCGCCACAGGCGAAATGTCCTGCGAAGCAAACTCTCCCTTCAGATATTTGTAATAACCTGTTATTGCAATCATGGCTGCATTATCTGTAGTAAAACGAAACTCGGGAACGTAAACATTCCATTTTTTGGTAACAGCCATAGAGTTAACCGCCTCACGTAAGCCTGAATTTGCTGAAACTCCACCAGCCAGGGCAATTTCTTTAATCTTCAGTTTTTGAGCAGCCTCAACAAGTTTTTCCATTAATATATCGATAATTGTTTTTTGGAGCGAAGCGCATAAGTCAGCTTTGTTCTTTTCAATAAAATCAGGATCAACAGCAAGCTGATCGCGCAAAAAGTAAAGAAATGAGGTTTTTAATCCGCTAAAACTGTAATCGAAACCAGCTATCCGAGGTTTGCTGAATTTATGAGCCAGAGGATTTCCTTCCTTTGCCAACTTATCGATCAAAGGACCTCCAGGGTAAGGCAAATCCATAATTTTAGCACACTTATCAAATGCTTCACCTGCTGCATCGTCAATGGTTTGACCAACGATTTCCATCTCCAGGTAATCGCGCACAACCACTAGCTGCGAATGGCCTCCCGAAACAAGCAGGCATAAAAATGGAAATGCGGGAACAGCTTTTAAACTTTCGGAACTCTGAATAAAATTGGCAAGAATATGAGCCTGTAAATGATTTACATCAACCATGGGAATATTGAGTGACAGGGCCATTCCTTTGGCGAATGAGGTACCAACCAGAAGTGAGCCCATAAGTCCCGGACCACGTGTAAATGCAATGGCCGAGATTTGGTCGGGCGAAATACCTGCACTTTTAATAGCAGTATCAACTACAGGCAAAATATTCTGTTGGTGAGCTCGGGAAGCAAGCTCGGGGACTACTCCCCCGTAGGTTTTGTGAACATCCTGGTTGGCTATAAAGTTCGAAAGCATCATCGTGTCTTTCAAAACGGCTGCCGAAGTGTCGTCGCACGACGATTCTATTCCTAAAATATATACTGACTTTCCCACCAACTTCGCTATTACAATTAAACTATTTTTTGTTTTTTTGCGTTATCTGTTAAACGTGCAAAATTATCAAAAAAACAAGAAAAATACTGCTCATTATTACGTTGGTAATCCTGTTACTACCAACGCTGATTTATTTTTCTTTTTATATTCCGGCAATTCAACGTTATGCAGTTAAAGAAACTTCCGAAAGATTATCCAAATACTTCAACACAAAAATTACATTCAGCGAGATATATTTTAAACCGATTTACAGAATTTCGTTTAAAAACTTCTGCCTCTATTCCCAAAAGAACGATACGATTTTATATGCTCCTGAGCTCACCTCCGGACTTAAAATGTTCACCATATCATCCAAAGCCTTAGCCCTCAGAACAATTTCGCTCGAAAAACCCAAAATAAATTTTTACATCGATTCAACCCGAACAATTAATTTTCAATTCTTTATCGACAAACTAACATCCAAAAGCACGGGTAAGTCAGGTGGTAGTTTTGAGTTTGGTATTAACAGCATCGAAATCCGGAAAGGGCAATTTACATTGAGGGCGTTTGACAGAAGGCCAATTCCATATGGGATCAATTTTAAGGATATAGAATTGAATGGACTGAATGTGTACGCCACAAATTTCAAAAGCAAAGGAGGTATTACCTCGATGCGGATACGACAGATGGCGGGAAAGGAAAAATCGGGGTTTGAAGTTATTCATTTCAGGGCACGAACAATAATTGACAGAAATAATTTAGCCTTTAACGGCGTAAAAATCATTACCAATCTTTCGTCGGTTGATGCAACTCAAATACGTTTAAACTTCAACAAATTTAAGGATCTGGGAACCGACTTTATAGGTCGTGTAAAATTATTTGTTCAGATTGACAAATCGAAAACAAACACCGACGACATCGCATATTTTGCGCCAAAACTTAAAGATTATCACTTCTCCGCCGAAGTGTCAGGAAAAGTAACAGGCAAGATAAACAGTCTACGCGGACGTAAACTCGATATCCGTTTTGGCGAGAAGTCTTTTATCACCGGAAACGCCGACATCGACGGATTACCAGATATTCAGACATCATTTCTGTACCTGGATATCCGTAAACTTTTTTCCACGCCATCGGATCTGGAACAAATCAAGCTTCCTAAGTCATCCTCCGGGCATTTGAATCTGCCTGAAATACTCCACAAACTGGATTATTTTAGCTACACAGGAAAGTTCAGTGGATTTATAAAAGATTTTGTGGCCTATGGTTCCATCTACTGTAACCTCGGAAAAATTACATCCGATATTTCTATCCGTCCCGATACCTCTAATAGCTTCAGTTTTAAAGGAAAAATAAAAACCACCGATTTTAACCTTGGATACCTGTTAAACCAGCAGAAGAACATGGGAAAAATATCCATGAACGCGATGGTAAATGGTCGCAACAGCATTACCAACAAGGTTACCGCTAAAATGGTGGGCGATATTTCGAGCTTCTATCTTAAAAACTACAATTACAATAACATAAAAATAAACGGCACCATCTCAGGAAAAACATACGATGGATCGATGACGGTCTCCGACCCCAACATTGATCTAAGCTTTCTGGGGAAAGTCGATTTATCGTCGAGTACACCGGCTTTTAATTTCGCTGCCGAAGTTACAAGAGCGAACCTTTACAAATTAAACCTCGACACTACGGATACCGCTTCGTTTGTCTCGTTTCATGCCACCGCCGACTTCACAGGCAAAAACATTGACGACGTAAACGGCGAAATCAAACTTTTAAATTCAACCCTCAGAAAAACAGGCAAAGAAATTCATATTAACGACTTTCTGCTTTTTACAAAAAACGTTAACGAAACAAAGCGCATTATACTCAGGTCCGATCTTGCAGATGCCGAAATTTGGGGTACTTACCAGTTTATGCAACTGCCTCAGTCTTTTCAATGGTTTTTGAAACATTATATTCCATCGGTTATTGTAAACAATACTCCTGAAAAAAACACACTGAATAATTTCAATTTTGAAGCTGAATTTAAAGATACCCGCCTTTTAACCGATTTTTTTGTTCCGGGATTATATATTTCGCGTGATTCCAAACTAAAAGGAGAATACAACCCTTCAGTTTCCAGTGTAAACTTTAAGCTCACTATTCCTTTTATGAATTTCAAGGGTAAAAAGGTTTACGATATCAATATTGACGGGAACAGCTCTCCTAAAAGCTTGTCACTTACTTCGGGATGCTCTTCCTTCAAATTAAATAACCAGCTAAGTCTGGATAATTTAACCGTGTTGGCTGAAGCTACAGGCGATACCATCAAACTTATTAACCGCTGGAATAACTGGGATTCGGTTGCTTACAAAGGCAATATCAACTCCTTTATTACTTTCACCCCTGTGCCCAGTCATTTCCCAAAAATAAATATTGCAATGGCTCCATCGCAGGTTATTCTGCACGACACTCTCTGGAGAATTAAGCCATCGCTGTTCACCATCGACAGTAACCGTTTGGCAGTAAATCATCTGGAAATTCTTTATAACAACCAGCTTATATCAGCACAGGGAGCAATTTCACGCATCCCAGATGATAAGCTTAATATTTCCTGCGCTAATGTTGATCTCTCGGTAATTAACCCTTTTATACCGGGAAAATTCATATCGCTGGGTGGCATTGTGAGCGGAAATGCTGAGCTTTCCAACCTGTATAAAAATCCCTATTTTCATTCCAACCTGAGAATTGACTCGTTGCAGGTAAATCGTGAAACCTTAGGAAATACCAATATTATTGCCCAGTGGAATAATAGCGATAAAAGTATTGATCTTAGCCTTGCCGCTCAAAGAGGCAATCTTAAAACTCTGGAGGCCAAAGGCATTTATCAGACTCAGTCAAAAAAGCTCGATGGCACTATTCATCTGAATAAATTAAAAGCTAATATATTCCAACCTTTTGTTACCTTCCTTTTTTCTGATTTAAAAGGATTGGCAACAGGCGATCTGGAGGTTCATGGAACCATTAAAGAGCCTGTTTTTAACGGAGATATAAACCTGCAAAAGGTAGGATTTATGATTAATTATCTGAAAACGCGTTATACTTTTACCAAAATGGTAAAAATAAAAGACAACAATATTTTAATAAACGATTTAGTTTTATATGATAGTAACAGTAATAAGTGCGAATTGGACGGAACCATAACCCATAAATACTTTAAGAACTTCTATTTCGATTTGAATCTGAAAGGCAACAATTTTGAATTTCTGAATACAACCGAAAAAGACAACAATCTGTTTTATGGAAAAGCCTACGCTACTGGCACTGTAAAGATTTTTGGCAATCCCAAAAGTCTAACCATGAACATTGACGCACGAACTGAAAAAAACTCGCTTTTGGCCATACCATTGGGAAACAAGACAACCGATGTGAGCGATATTAGGTTTGTACGTTATGTGGACAGAACACCAAAAATTATTTTACCTGAATACGATTACGAAAAAGAACAAAATAAAAAAGAGGGATACCGGGTTAACCTCAATGGTTTAAAGCTTAATATAAATCTTGAAGTAACTCCCGATGCAACTGCCCAGATAATTTTCGATTCCAAAATAGGAGACATGATACAGGGCAACGGGTATGGTAGCATTCGCATGGACATCAACACACAGGGTAAGTTTAGTATGTATGGCACTTTTAATATTGAAAACGGCGATTACCTTTTCACCCTCCAGAATGTAATTAACAAACATTTTAAAGTTTTGAGAGGCGGTACTGTTACCTGGAACGGAAACCCAACCGATGCAACAATAGATATTGAGGCCAATTACCCGGTACGAGCTTCGCTTTACGACTTACTGGCTCCCACCATGGAGGAAAAAGCCAATGAATATCGAAGTCGTATTCCGATAAACTGTCAAATATCGCTAACCGGTAAGTTGTTAAATCCGGAACCCATATTTGAAATCAACGTGCCCAACTCCACTCAGATGCAGACTTTGGTAAATTCTGCCATTAGCAACCAGGACGAACTTAACAAACAATTTATCTCCCTCCTCGTATTGGGAAGCTTTTTGCCCGATCAGAGCATGGCCAGACAAGGGAACGATGCTCCAACGAGCTCCGGTTTCAATCCTGTAGGAACTACAGGTATGGAATTTATTTCGAACCAGTTAAGCCGCTGGTTGTCGCAAATCAGTCAGGATTTCGATATCGGTGTAAACTATCGTCCCGGCACCGAATTAACAACCCAGGAATTGGAGGTTGCTCTTTCCACTCAGCTTTTGAACGACCGTGTAAGCATTAACGGAAACTTCGATGTTGGAGGCACTTCAACACAGTCCAGCAGTCTTAACCAGACCAATAACATTGTGGGAGATTTTGAGATAGATTACAGGCCTTGGAAAAGCGGTAAAGTAAGGTTCAAAGCTTTTAACAGACCTAATGAAAGTTATATTTCGGAAGTTACGGATTACAAACAAGGGATAGGAATTTCGTACAAAGAAGACTTCAATACCTTTGGTGAATTGTTTAAAAAGTATTGGAATGGTATTTTTGCAAAGAAAGAAGATGATATAAAACCAAAAGAAGAGAAAGAATCGAGCCAAATGGTGGAGCAAGAATAAAAAAAAACCGAAGCTATATTTTTTCTATCTTGTAAAATAATAAAGAATAAACTTTAACATTAATAATAACAGCAAACATAAACGAAATGGATTTACTTACAATTCTGCAGATCAGTCTGAATGATACAGCAACAAATGTTCCAACGGTTACAGATCAAAGCATGCCGGTTTGGGAGCTATTAGTAAAAGGTGGATGGCTGATGATTCCTATTGGGTTATTATCCATTGTTTCGGTTTATATCTTTTTCGACAGATATCTTTCCATCCGTAAAGCAACAAAAATTGATAAAAACTTTATGGACCGCATTCGCGATTACATAAAAGAAGATAAAATTGATGATGCACTGGCTCTGTGTCGCAAAACCGATTCTCAGATTGCACGAATGATAGAAAAAGGTATTAAACGTATTGGCCAGCCGATGAAAGAAATAGAAGATGCTATTGAAGTAGTCGGTAAATTTGAAATATACCGCCTGGAGAAAAACCTTGTTGTACTTGGTGTTATTGCAGGTATTGCGCCTATGTTTGGGTTTATCGGAACAATTGTAGGGGTAATCAGAATTTTCTACAACATTTCATTGGCCGATAATATCAGTATAGGTATCATTTCCGGTGGTTTGTACGAAAAAATGGTTGTGAGTGCGGCTGGTTTAACAGTTGGTATCATCGCCTTTATTTGCTTTCACTGGTTAAATATAATGGTGAGTAAAGTTGTTCATATGCTCGAACAAAGTGCTATGGACTTTATTGATTTACTTCAAGAACCTGTAAAATGAACTTAAGAAGAAAACCATTCGGAGCGGAAGTTTTTACTTCGTCGTTCAACGATATCATGTTCTTCCTGATGTTGTTTTTCCTCATCATGTCGACATTGATAAGTCCCGGGGTAATCAAACTGAGTTTACCCAGCGCCAAAAACAACCAGACAGTTCGTAAGACCGAGGTTGCTGTTTCGATTACCAAGGATTTAAAATATTATATCAATCAAAAAGAGGTTTCCTTCGATAATATTGAAACAGAACTTGTAGCAATAGTGAAAAATCTGCACGACCCCATTGTAGTTTTGCGTTGCGATAACAGCATTGCGGTACAAAGTTTGGTAGACATACTGGAAATAGGAAACAAGCTTAAGATAAAAATGATATTAGCTACAAAATCACCCAATGGCTGAAGCTCCTGAACATATTGAAAAACGGAACCAGGCACTTAGTGCATTTGTTTCTATTGGTTTCCATACAATACTAATATTGCTGATGTTCTACTGGACATTGCATACTCCTATCCCCCCGTACCCTGAGGGAGGAGGCGGTGAAGGATCGGGTCTGGAAATTAATCTTGGTACTTCAGAGACAGGATTTGGAACTATTCAGCCTGAAGAAATTAATATTCCCAAGGAAGAAGAGGTTAAATCCAAACCTGTTGTTTCATCGGCTCCTGAGAGAATTCTTACCCAGGATGTGGAAGAGGAAGACGCCATAGAGGCATCTCCTAAAAAAGAAACAAAAAAGCCTAAACCAAATGTTACCCCAACGCCTGTGATTAAAAAACCGGTTCAAACCGCAACAGCAGAGAAGCCTGTGGAGAAAAAACCTGTTGTAAATCCCAACGCATTATATAAACCCCGTACTTACAGTCAGGGAAATACACAAGGAGAAGGCGATCAGGGTAAACCGGGAGGCAGTCCTACAGCCCCGACTTATACTGGTCAAGGCCGAGGCGGTTCGGGCGGTAGCGGCGCCGGAGGAGGATCGGGCGGTGGAAAAGGAACTGGAATTGGACCCGGTTCGGGCCCAGGAGTTTCAGCTTCATTAGATGGTCGATCAGTACTAAGTTTACCTAAACCTGAATATACAGGTCAGGCAGAAGGTTCGGTAGTTGTTGAAGTCACTGTTGACAAAGAGGGTAAAGTTATACAGGCCGTTCCAGGCTATCGTGGCTCCACAACTCTAGATGAAAGCCTGCTTCAACTTGCAAAAAAAGCTGCATTAATTGCACGTTTTGACCGGAATCCAGATGCCCCTGCTGTTCAGAAAGGAACCATAACTTATAGATTCAGGCTTCAATAATATTTTGATATATAATTCAGACCCCGATGCAAACTGCTATCGGGGTTTAACTTTTTTAGAATTCAGTAATTACTTAAAGTTTCTTTTTGTTTTCCGACTCTCCTCATAATACCTTTTACCGACACCTGTCACCCATTTACCGAATATCTCTCCTTTTCCCTTTTCCGGCGAATTACATTTGCTTAAAATTTAACATTAATAATTTTAAACAATATGAAAATGAGTGCAACTTTAATAATTGGGATAATATTGATTCTGTTGGGTTTAAGCGCAATCCTGAAGGTGATATTCAACGTGGATTTTCCGGTATTTAAAATAGCTGTAGCCGCTTTTTTCATCTATATCGGGATTCGGCTGCTAACCAACGGAACATTCGGTTTTCATTGTGATAAAAGCGACGAGAACTCAGTTATTTTTGGAGAAAGAACCATTACCAACGTGGAGGATGGCAAAGAGTATAATGTAATTTTTGCCGGAGCTGTTTACGATTTGAACAATGTAACCCTGGAACCAGGTAAGAACAAACACATTAAACTCAATACAATTTTTGGAGGCAGCAAACTTTTGTTAAACAAAAACATTCCGGTTAAAATAAACTCCAATACAGTTTTTGGAGGCACTTCAATGCCCAACGGAAACAACAATGCCTTTGGAGAATCGCAGTACAGAACAGATACTCTTGCCAACGATTCCTTAACCCACCTTGTTATTGAAGCGAATACCGTTTTCGGAGGATTGAAGGTGGTTCAAAATTAAATACACTCAACACCATATATTTCAGCACTCCGGTAATAATTGCCGGGGTGTTTTTTTTGTTCCGAACCTTGTCACCTCCTATTTTAATTTTTACCTCATTCTATAAAATTCTTAACGTTTATTTTCTAATTTAGCAGAATCTCACCTCTCAAAACCGGAGTAATGAAAAGATTCTCAACAATTGCACTTCTTATAGTTATTATAACCAATCTGGCCGCATCGCCAATAAATGAGGAAACCGCCCGAAAGGCAGCTTTAAATTTTCTGTATAAATATTTAAGACTCAAGTCGGGAAATATAGATGTTTCCATGGGCTCAACATCTAATTATAACAATGCCACAACTTATTATGCGTTTTCAGTTGCAGGCGGAGGATGGATATTAATTTCGGCAGACGATGCAGCAACGCCGGTACTGGCATACTCGAACTCAGGAGAATGGAACGAAGAAGATATTAATCCTACTGCAAAAAAATGGATCAATGCATACAATGAACAAATATACAGTCTAATACAGAATAGGGAGACAAACGAAGGGTCACAAAAAGAATGGCAATCCCTATTAAATCAGCAATTCAACGATGGCCCCCCAACGGTTTCTCCACTCCTGACCACTCAATGGGATCAATCCAGGTACTATAACGACATGTGCCCTACCAGCAGTTCCGCCCCCGGCGGGTATGGAGGTAAGGTACCCACAGGATGCGTAGCCACAACCATGGCTCAGATAATGAAATATTACAACTATCCTGTTCAGGGTGTTGGTTCATTCTCATATAATCACCCGACTTACAACACTTTGAGCGCAAATTTCGGAAGTACCGATTATAACTGGAGCGCTATGCCTGTAAAAGCAACAAGTTCCAATCCATCATTGGCAACTCTGATGTTCCACTGCGGTGTGGCCGTGCAGATGAATTACGACCCCAGTGGGTCAGGTGCTGCGTCGGAAGTTGTACCTTACGCAATGAGAACCTATTTTAACTACGACAATACTATGCAGCTTCTCGACCGCGAAAACGTTGGGAACGATGATATTTGGCGTACAATAATAAAAACCGAACTGGAAGCAAGGAGACCAGTATATTATGCCGGCTCAGGAACAGCCGGAGGTCATGCATTTGTGTGCGATGGCTTTGACGGATCCAACCCATCAAAGTTCCACATAAACTGGGGATGGAATGGAAATAACAACGGCTATTTTGCTATAGGAGCACTCACTACGTCAAACGGAGCTTTTAACGAATTTAACAGAATTATTATAGGCATAAAACCTCGTACAACCCCGGGTTATATCTGCAGAATAGAAAGTCCGGCTGACGGAACAAAAATTACAGCCGGAACCGATGTAGCTGTTACCCTGAAAACCATAAAAGGTACCACCACAAAGGCCATACTTTATCTCGATGGAATAAGAAATGACTCCTCAACTATTGCGCCTTTCAATTTCACAGTTGCTACCGGCACACTTGCGCCAGGGTATCATTCGCTCGAAATCAGGGCTACCGATGGAACTGGCTGGGATTACCACGAATCGGAATTTAACATTTCTTCAAGCTGCTGGCAATTGCAAAATGTAAGCTTTTCAACAGACTCGATACGTATAGAGCAGATATTTCCTGTTGACGAAAATGTAGTTTGGGCTGTAATAGACGATTATTCATCCAAGGATCAAATTTTGAGAAAATTCATAAAAACAACGAACGGAGGTGCAACCTGGACCGAAGGAACTATCAATTGCAGCTCCTGCAGCTCACTTGAAATATCAGGTATATATGCCTTTAGCGCGACAAAAGCCTATGCTTGCCTTAACCCTGCAAATTCAACCGGCGGAGCTATTGTTTATACCGAAGACGGAGGCACGACCTGGACACACCAAACCACCGCAAACTTTACAGGGAGCTGGGCGAATTGGGTTCATTTTTTCGATGCAAATAATGGTATTTGCATGGGCGATTCGTACAAACCACTTTTAAGTTCAAATTATAATTTTTCGGTTTTTACCACCAGCAACGGCGGAACAACATGGAACAAGGTTGCTCCGGCAAACTTACCAGTTGCGCTTGCCAGCGAAGCCGGCACCGTTAACTTTTTCGATGCAGTGGGTAATACGATCTGGTTTGGTACGGGAAACGGAAGAATATACAAGTCGGTTGATAAAGGATTAACCTGGACAGTTAAAGATGCCGGTTTAGGAACAGTCCAGACCAATCTGCGATTTAAAGATGAAAATAATGGATTCGCCTTTGGCGGTTATGGTACGGCTAATTTTAGTTTCAAAAAAACAACTGACGGTGGTGCTACCTGGGAAGATGCCAAACCTTTAGGACTAATAACCGGTCAGAACTATGAATATATCGCCAACACTGATACAATCTGGATAAACAGCGGCTATTACAGTTCCGTAAGTCTTAACAGCAATAAGTCGTATTTTATTCTCGATCAGGACACACGCCTCAACACCACAAGTTTTTTATCCCCAGCCACAGGATGGGGAGGCGGTTTTTACACAGTAAAAAGTGGAGGAGGAATTTACAAATGGATTGGGAATTATACTCCAAAAATCAACTCCAAAGTAGTGGTCAGGGTGAAGGATAATAATGGCAATGCTGTTTCGGATGCAACAGTAGTTATCAACTATCAAACCAAGTCAACCACCGGTGAAGGTTTAGCTGTTTTCGATGTTCGAAATTTGGGTAATCCTGATACCTATAAAATTAGTAAAACAGACTATTCTTCAGTTTCAGGAAATTATCTTGTAACCACAAACGATACAATTAAGGTAACTCTTTACCCTTCTTATTCGGTAACTTTCAGCATTAAAACCCCTCAGGATGCTCCTGTAAGTGGTGCATCCGTTATATTTAACGGCCAAAGCCAAACTACAGATGCCAATGGCACAACCACCTTCACAAATGTTGCCAAAGGAGCCGGTTATCCATATGCTGTAACTAAAACTAAGTTTTACGCAGGTTATGGGATGCTCGAAGTTAAAGACGCGAACAGCACCCAGAATGTTACCTTAATTGTGGATGCAACAGCGATAAAGCATCAGGAAAAAACGAGCCATATTGTATTTCCGGTACCGGCTACGGATATTCTGAATATTATGTCGGAACAAACCATTACTGAAGTCGAAATTCTCACATTAACCGGAAAAACAGCTCTTAAGAGAAATTATTCGTCGAATACAGTCCAACTTCCGGTAAATGATTTGAAACCTGGCGAATACATTCTGAAGGTAATCAAGGGTAAAAAGGAAGAACGATCGAAAATTATAGTGAAATAAAGAACTATTTAAGATAACTATTTTGAACCATTTTCTGCCTTCTTTCTTTGTAAAACTTACTGGTTTGAATTAGTACAGCCCCCTTTTTACCTGGTTCTCCATATATGGAAAAAGCTCTTTCTGGTTCAATTACAATGACAGAAAAAATTTCCTTCTGATCAATTTTCATTTTATCAGGAACAGGAACTCCATCAATAACATATAAAATATCAGGCGGAACATTCTTTGCAAATTCTTTCAGGGGAACAACTTCCAAAAGATGATCAGCAACAACTTTATCATTAAGTTTATCTATAATAAGCTCTATTTTTTTCACATAAACATCAATCTGATTATTAAAAACATCAGTTCCACCTCTTATGGATTCGGCTATGAGTTCGTAACTTATAATTCTGTATTTGCAATATTTTCTCATAAGAAGAGTTCTCTCCTTAAACTGTAGAGGCAAATCGGCTATAGAGTCCATTTTATCAAGAAGTTCCAAACATTTTTCCCAGTTAGGAATCCCTTCATTCTGGATTTCTTTCATATAAACATCGTCGGGCGAGTTTTTAGGCAAACGATATATACCCAAAGCCTTTTCCTCTAATCCGGAAAAAGTCTGAACCATTTGGTTGAATTTTGTTGCCGAATCTGATGTAGATTGAATTAGAAACACAGAAAAAAGCAGGATAAACAGTCCAGAGATTGCTATTATAACAGAGTTCTTAACCTTAAATTCAGGTTTGTACAATGAAGAATAAAATGAAAACCCGACAATTAAACCTCCAATTAGTCCTCCAATATGGGCTGCATTATCAATTCCCCCTTTTAAACCGTTCAACAGGTTATAACCAACAAAAACAGTAATACTTACAAGTAAGTCCTTTCGGGCATTCCGATCAATAAGGTTTGTTGTTAGTAAAGCCAGAAATACACCGTACATACCAAAAATAGCACCGGAAGCACCAGCACTGATAGTGATATCATGCCACCAGAAACTGGCTACACTGCCAGTCAATCCTGAAATTAAATAAGCTAAAGCAAATTTCGCCGACCCTATTCGAGGTTCCAGAAGTATACCAATGTATAGGAGTGCATACATATTCAAGAAAAGATGCAGTATTCCGATATGAATGAAACAGCTCGTAAGTAATCTCCACCATTCTCCGGACTGGGTTATCGGCCGGAAGTTAGCTCCCCATTTTATTAAACTTTCACTATCGGGCTCCAGGAAGTGGACACCTGCAAAAACCATCAGTAAAAAAATCAATGTATTGACCACAATTAAAACCGGTGTAACTGCGTAACCCTTTTTTGGCCAGAAGAGTGACTTAAAAAAGCCCTCTGGCTGAGCATCAGGATCTAAAACATCTTCTTCTGGTGGATTAAACCCGGCTTTTAGCTCTTCATATCTGGAATCGAGTTCGGCAGGTTTTAGCTTATATTTAAGATCAACGAGCATATCCATAAATTCCTCAACAATCTTCTTGTTTTTACCCCAGTCGAACATTTCATTTCCCAATGACATGCTCGTTAAAACAGCATTATTATCATTAAGCCTTAATGTAATTTCAGCATTCCATTTAAATGTCCCCTTATTGAGATAAGCAATAAAGCCATTCTTGCTTATAAACTGGACATCCCAGCCGAGTTTTCGTGCAACCTCAACAACAAGAGCCAAAAACTGAGAAGAAGAAAATTCTCCAAAGTAAAATTCTTCCGAATATTTTGGTGAAAATCCAAAAGCCATGTTGATTTAATTAAAATTGTTAGTAATTGATGCTGTGTTTTATTCCTACTCGTAGGGCTTTTCGGTTCCGCCGGATAAAATCCAAATTCTAAGATAGGAAAAGTTATCAAAACAATCCAAGCTCATGCAACTTTATTAAAAACTGAGGCTGATCTTCCTGGATCAGCCTCAGTTGACTATTCTCAATAATTAAATACCTCCTGTAAAGAAAGTTCCTGATAATCGCCGAGTTTCCTCAGAAGTTTATCGTTTACAACACCTTTTTTGCCAATAACCAGCATTGTGTAGTTACCTGTCTGATTCTTTTCAAGAAATTCTTTCAGGTCGGCTATCGACATTCCTTTAACCTTTTCAAATACATCTTTACGGTAATCGTAATTAATACCCAAATCCTTATTAAGCAGATAGGTCCAGAATATGTTGGCTTTTGTAATCCTTTCGGTTTCAATTCTATTTGCTATAGCCTCCTTTGAAATACCAAACTGCAACTGATCTTCCTTAAGATTATCCATAAGTCCGAGCAATGTAGAGGTGGCCTCCTCCAGCTTATCGGCCTGCGTACCTACAAACGAGGTATTAAAGAATGATTTATATTGTTTATCGGGATTCTGGATCCACGAGCCTGCTGAATAAGCAAGTCCTCGGGCTTCTCTTATCTCCTGAAAAACTATATTACCATAATAGCTATTATAAAGATTTACAGATGGTAACAGAGCAGGGTTAAAATTATTGGCTTTATCCACCAGCATCACATTAACCTGAACCATATCGTAATCAACAAAATAGACCTTTTTCGAGGCAAAACCAGCCTCAGGGAATCGGGTAGTCTGAGGAAGTTCTTTCGGGCTTTCGGGCAATATATGATATTTTGTAATGGTATTGGCTGCTGCATCCATTTCCGAGCTTCCATAATAAAAGATGCTGTGTTTATAAGTACCAAGCTCCTTAACCAGGGAAATAAGCTCATCGGGATTTAACTGTTTCATTTCATTTTCCTGAAGTATATGGGTAAAGGGAGACATTTTACCATATTTCCCATAGTTTGCAAGAGCTGTATGTAATATATAATCTTTATTCATCTTATTATTCGATCGCTCCTTAAGCACTCCATCGATATAATTTTTGTACGATGTACTGTCGCCCTTTGCATGTGTAAGCAGATGTTCGATAAGTTCTGCTGCCTGTTCCAATGATTTGTTCAGACCGGATACTCTTACATAACATCTTTCGTCGCTCGAATTAACATTAAAACGCACACCCAGCTTGTAAAACTCCTGCTGTAACTGAGCTGGCGTATACTTATCGGTTCCGATAAAAGGCAAATAATTAATTGCCAGGGCTAGCTTTTTATTGTGCAATTTCCCCATATCTACCAGATACACCAACTCAAAAAGTTCGTTGGTTATATTAGGAATATAACAAAACTCAATTCCCGGCTTGAGTTCTTTACGTTTTAATTCCTTTTCGAAATCAACAAACACAGGCTTCAGGTGCTCAGGATTATCCTTTGCAAATTCGGTATAAAAGGCCGACTGATCGTTCCGGTTTATGTTAATCGGTGTGATTTTAGGCTTCGATACTTTTTTAATACTATTATCAGCCCCAACCCGCTTGTATGCAACTACATAATTATCCTTATAATTTTCGTTGGCAAACTTTACAAGCTGATCTTTGGTAATTTTATCGAGATCGTCGAGATACCTGACCTTATCGAGCCATTTCTCCTGATTCTGAAAAGCTTCGTAAATGATAAAAGCACGGTTCTGGTAACTTTCCTGGCCTCGGATTTCATTCAACCGCATATCATTAACAACGGCTTTTATTAACCAATCTTCAAACTCCCCCTTTTTAATTTTCTCTATCTCGCCTAACAGCAAATCCTTTACATCTTCTAGCTTTTGCCCTTCACGTGGATTCCCCCACAAAGTATGCATACCATAATCGATATAAAACTGAGGATACGAACCGCCCCTAAGAACCTTCTGCTGCTGGACAAGATTTAGGTCTATCAAACCTGCTGCAGAGTTATTGAGTATCATATCAATCAACTGAACATATTTTTTATCTTCAGTACTGTCACCTTTAAAGCGGAATGCCAGATTAACGGTTTCGGCGTCGGGACCTAAAACTTCCTTAACCACAGGGCTTTGAATCGGGTCTTCCTTAGGTTGAATTATTTCAGGCAAAGGTTTGGATTTTAACTGACCAAAAGTTTTATCAATCATAACAATAGCTTTCTCCATATCCAGGTCTCCTGTCATAATAACCGCCATATTATTGGGCACATAGTAAGTATCGAAAAACTTCATTATATTGACCAAGGATGGATTTTTGAGATGTTCTGCGAACCCAATAATGTCGCGACCTAGCGGATGTTTAGGAAAAAGCCCGTTCATTAACTCCCGGTTTAATTTAGAGTTGTCCCTATCCTGATACATATTAAACTCTTCGTAAACCGTTTCGAGTTCGGTATGAAACAACCTCAGGGCAATATTGCTGAAACGCTCATACTGAAGTTTAAGCCAGCGGTCGATTTCGTTTGCCGGAATATCTTCCATATAAGTTGTGCCTTGATAATCGGTAAAAGCGTTGGTACCCTGCCCTCCGATTACCTTCATCAGTTTATCGTATTCATTCGGTATAGCATAAGCCGAAGCCAGAATAGATAAACTATCAATACTGGCAAAGATGCGGGCTTTCTGGATCGAATCGGTGGTTGCCAGACGTTTTTCGAACATATCGGAGATTTTTGTCAAAAGCTCGTTTTCCTTTTCCCAGTTGGAAGTGCCGAATTTGCTGGAACCTTTAAACATCATATGTTCAAAGTAATGTGCCAGTCCGGTAGTTTGCGCGGGCTCAAGAACCGATCCGGCCCTCACGGAAATTAAAGTTTGAATACGTGGAGCATCTTTGATAACAGACAGGTAAACTTTTAACCCATTTTTTAGGGTATATACGCGAACCCCCATAGGGTCGTTGGTAACAGTTTCGTAAGTATATCCGTTTGCATCTATTGCTTCCTTAACTTTATAGCCATTTTTATTACAGCTACTTATAAAAAGCACAATCAAAATGACAATTGAAAACGAAAAAATTCTTTTCATAATTTATTGGTTTAATGTTAAAAGAAGGTTGTGATTTGATTCTGGTAATGGTTTTGGGATTGTTTTAGGGCGAATGCCAATAATTTTAAGGGCTCATGCAAATTTTCTCAGGTTTAAGTTGGTTTTTGGCATCATAAAAACCTACTGGATGTAAGCTTTTAGAACGTGTCTCTCCAAAAATTTTAAGCCGTCGCACGTTAAGATAAAATATCTTATCACAGGTAAATTTAGAGTAATTCGGAATAAAATACAATCGTATTTAATCCTATTTTAATTAGGTACTAAAAAATGAGTTATATCCAGAACGGAAAACTGCTGGAAGTTTATTTACCAGTACTGACACTAGTTTATTATATCACACTTTTCTGGCAATCAATCAGCACCTCTAAAATATTTACCATTGAGAGTCAGCTAACAACACCACACGACAGCACCGAAGAGTTTACGGAAATATTACATTTCTTTGAGAAAAATAAGCCTCACACAAACCAGGACCTTACAATTGAAATGTTGGCCGAACAAATGGGGGTTTCTAAAAACTCTCTGTCACAAATTATCAATAACCAATTATGTATGAACTTCTTCGAACTAGTTAATACATACCGGGTAAAAGAGGCACAGGAGCTAATTCTCAATTCTACTTTCCCATTTGGGACTCGATAGTATTATCCTATGTTTTCCAGAAGGATGAAGCCGGCTGGAAAGTGATATATGGCCACGAAGGCTGGGTTGATATGAGGATTGACTCAAGTATGGTACGGAGCGTCTCTCAATAATATTTTTTAGCAAAATGATATGGAATACATACCTTAGTTAACCGTTTAAGTAACGACCAGTGGGAATCAGTAGGAAAAAACATTATTGAATATTGGGAGGGCAATAATGGTCCAAAACAATATGCAGCAATTTTTTTTCCTTGCCGCATTCAACCATTCAAAAAATAATAATTAATCTATGTGGCTGTGTAATTAGTCTATAGCCGGAGGTTGAACCTGTCGAAACCTCATTGTAAATCAGTGATATTACACTTCGACAGGCTCAGTGTCCAGCACTTTCCACACAGCCCCTGTAGAATTTTACATAATATTGAGCGGTATTGTAAACATAAATGAGCTTCCTTTCCCATATTCACTTTCGACCCATATTGTGCCGCCATGTTTTTCAACAAAGTCTTTACATAATAACAGGCCGAATCCGGTCCCTGGCTCACCTCCGGTTCCCGATGTCGAGCTTTTCTGTGTAAAATCGAATAGTTGAGACCTTTTATTTTCATCCATACCAATCCCATTATCTTTAACAGTAATGGTTGCCCAATTTCCCGAAGTTTCGGCAATAACAGTAATTAAGCCCCCCCAATTCGTGAATTTAACTGCATTGGACAAGAGATTCCGCAAAATGGTTGTTAACATATTTTTGTCCGCGAAAAGACTAATTTCCTTTTGATTTAACCATTCTATCCTGATGCTTTTATTTATTGCCGAAAGGTTAATGTTTTCAACTACTTCAGTACTTATTTCATTCAAATCAATACTTTGAGGTTCATAAGAAATTTTTCCCGACTGGGTTCTTGTCCATAAAAGGATATCCTCTAAAAGGTTATATGCCTTATGTGAATTAATATTTATGAGCTTAAGATGTTTTTCAATTTTATCAATATCATATCTTCTGATATTTTCAACCAAAAGACTGGAGAAACCCAACAAAGCATTAAAAGGATTTTTTAAATCGTGTGCCAGAATCGAAATAAAAACATCCTTGTCGTTATTCATTTTCTGAAGCTCTCTGTTTTGTTCCTGAATAGTAAACGAAGAATTAACATGATCGGTAATATCAATTGAATATCCTGCAAGCAGATTCTTATCGTCCAGCGTTATAGGAAACTTAATTGTGTCGTAAATTCTGTTGTTATATTTTTGCTCCACCCTGGTAATTTTACCACTCTGAACAACACACCAATCTTCTTCCATTATCTGTTTGGCAAAATAGGGATCAAATAACTCGGCCACAGTTTTCCCTATCATCTCGGAAGCTTTAACTCCGACCATATTATGGTAATTATCACTCACATAAACAATTCTGCTTTCGACAGACGTTACTTTTTTAATAAAAGCATAAATAGGCGACTGCTTAATAAAAAGTGAGAGCAACTCATTGCTGTTTCTAAGCTCTTTTTCAGCAATTTTCTGATCAGTTATATCGCGCCAACACGATACCGAGTATAAAATTTTACCATCTTCATCTCTGACTGCTTCAGCGTTAAGACTAACGACAATTTTGGTTCCATCCTTTTTAACTACAAGTAATTCCCTGTTTTTTGCTACGCCGGTCTGGAGAAATTGTTCAAAAGTTCCTTTCGCATAATCAATCACTGATGCATCAATTAAATCAAAAACAGCTCTTCCAATAACTTCTTTCCTTGCATAGCCCAAAGTCCTGAGAAAAGTTTCATTACAATTAATTATAATTCCTTGAGTTGATATTGAGTAGTATAAATCGGGGGCTCTGTCGTAAAGAATTTTAAATTTTGCTTCATTCTCTTCGGCCCTTTTGCGTTCAACCTGATGATTTCTATAAAGATTTATTATTATAAAATACACGAAAACGGCCGAAAATACCGATGTAAATAATGTATCGGCTAAGCGTGAAAACTCCGAAGGATATTGAGTTATCCAATGTGGAAAATAAAGTTCAATAAAATACTCCGCGAATAACAAAACAACAAATAAAAGAAGCAGATATTTTTTAAAATTATCAGGAACGATGATGATAGCCAACACCAATACAACGAAATTTGGGAAAAGATTTGGTCCGTTTATACCACCTCCTTTTATCCAGATAATAAATATGGCTACATACGAAATCAAAACAACGGGCACAATCAAAGGCCTAATAATACCCTTTTTTTGACCTAACCAATAAGCTAAGAATAAAATAGCTGCAAGAATATAGCAAAGTGATATAATCAACACCGATGGGACATAAATAATTGCAACCACGGAACCCAACAAGCATAACACAAAACCGAGAAGCAAAGAAGAAAAATACAACCTTACCTCAAGAGGAAGATTTTCATCGAAACGAAAAATACTTTTGATTTTGTCTAGTTCTTGCCTCATCCCTTTGATTCTCTCTCTAAAAACAATAACCTTGTGCGTAGATAATTTTAATAGCCTATCTAAAGTTAAAAAATATTCACAAACGATAATAATATGTGATGAAAACAACTTTTATAGGCAACAGCTATCAAATTGAATTAGCTGCATAATTCATGATCAATGAGGTTAAGCCCTGAAATTTCTTGACTAATAATTCTGAATTTCATAAATTTATTCAGTTATTAGCCCCAGCATTTTGGTTTGTAAGAAAATGTTTTATTACGTTGGAGCCTGAGGACTAAATCTCTAAACAGCAGGTTCGATGATCAAAAGGATATTCTTACCCGATCCGCGACTTTCGCCTTTTGTCTCCCATTACATGCATCTCGAAATTAAAATCCGGGAAGCCGATAAGGATATTATATGTACTTTCCCAAATGGCACCTGCATGGTTAACATTATCTATTCTGATGATCTGCCCGAATTTGTATTTAGCGATGGTTCAAGACTTAAAATCAGGAGCTTTCTCAGTGGAATCCTGACAAAGGCAGTCAAGATTGGCAACACCGGAACATTTCGTTGCATCATGATCTATCTGACTCCGCTGGGAGCCTATCATTTATTCGAAATACCGCAATCCGAATACATCAATAGGTTTATCGACCCCGAATGGTTCGCTAAAGGATGGAACAACATGGTAGAAGAGGTTTGTCTTCATAATTCCGATGCCAGGAGAATTCAGATTATTGAAAGCTTTTTCAAATCCCGCCTGGTATTATCAAACGAAAAACCGACTATTTACGATGCAATTGCCAACTACATAAACTTTGCAAAAGGAAGAATCAAACTTGATGAACTTATTCACAAATTCAACATTACTTCACGCACTATCGACCGGAACTTCTTCACTATTTCAGGACTTCCGCCAAAATCTTATGCCAACCTGGTACGACTGGAGATAGCTTACCAATTGCTGTTGTTCCATCAACAACTACAAATACAGGACGTAGTTTATTTGCTTGGATATTACGACCAACCACATTTAACGCGTGAATTCGCCAGTTATGCTGACATTTCACCTGCTGAACTCAAATCAAATTCAAATAAAATACTGTTTCCGAAAATATTAATCCCCGACCATTAATTCTTTTTTTGTCTTTTTTTTACAATACATTCTATTCAGGTGAGCCTAATTTTAAAGAATATTAAACTCAAAATTTTTGGGCCCCAAACAAATAAAGTAACAAAAAGCCACCGCACGCCGGTTGGAAAAGTTATAATTCGGGACGAAAACATCTCGTTTCTCGTCCCCCGAAAACGATGGCCTTACTTCTGAAGAACTTCATATAAAAGTACCATGAGAAATTTAATAATCAGAAAGTTGGGATTAGCAGCGATTTGTATAGCTTTTGGGTTAATAACCAATGCTCAGATAGGCTCAGATGATGGATTAATCATGAAATCAGAAATGAACAAGATGGCCTTTGGCGAATTTAACGACAGCAATTATGACTTCAATTATGCGCTCATAGTTGCAAGACCTCATATGCCGGTTTTGATTTCTACCGATACAAAAAACAAGCATCTAAAAATTGAGGTTAATCAGCCGGATAAAGATCAATTGTCAATTATCATAAGCGATAATCAAAACAACAACATCATTAAAAGGGATTGTAAATGTAAATCCAGTATCAGAATAGGACTTAACAAGGTTAAATGCGACACCTTCAAGGTGAATATCTACCATATTGAAGGGGGATTTCTGCTTGCATCGCAGGAAATCAGAAAACATTAAACCACAACAGAATTTTCGCCATTATTAATTACATATTTTATGGAACCAAAAATTAGAATTGCAACTTTCAATCTTGAAAATCTGGACGATCTTCCGGAAGAACACTACACACTCGATGAGCGTATAGCTCTGATGAGGCCACAAATGGAAAGGCTTAAAGCCGACGTTTTATGTCTACAGGAAGTAAATGGACAAGAAGAGTTAAATCACCCCAGGAGGTTAATAGCGCTTCAAAAACTTCTGAAAGGTACTATCTACGAAAACTACAACATGTGTAACACTACAATCGAAAACGGAAATGAAGTTTACGATGAGCGAAACCTTGTTATCCTGAGTCATTTCGATATTTTGGAATCGCACCAATACAAATGCAATTTCATTAAGGCACCGCAGTACCAAAAAGTTACTGCTATTCCCCCTGAAACCCAGGCCAAAGCCATAGAATGGGAACGTCCAATGCTTTATGCCAAAATCCGTCTGCCTAATTCTGAAATTCTGCATGTAATTAACCTCCACCTTAAATCGAAAATCCCAACCAATATCCCCGGGCAAAAGAAAGACTATTACACCTGGAAAACAGCAACGGGCTGGGCCGAAGGTTATTTCCTTTCTTCGATGAAACGGGTTGGACAAGCTTTGGAGGCCAGGGTATTTATCGATAAAATTATGAACGAAAACCGCAATCCGTATATACTTGTTTGTGGCGATTTTAATGCCGAAAGCGACGATGTACCGGTAATGGCTATAAGGGGCGATGTTGAAAATACTGGTAATAAAGATTTGGCAAACAGGGTACTTGTACCATGCGAAAATTCTATACCAGCCTCATCGCGTTACACATTGTTGCATCATGGTAAGGGAGAAATGATAGACCATCTGCTTGTAACGCGCAACTTCCTGAAATATTTGGTAGGATCGGAAATACATAATGAGATTCTACATGACGAATCCATTGCTTTTGCTACTGATAAATATTATCCCGAATCGGACCACGCTCCGATTGTAACGGAGTTTATGATGGAATGAAAATTTTGATATTCTGAAGCAAAAAGAGAGTCACAGAAATTTAACTTTTTCGTGACTCTCTTTATTTTTTCAAGTATTGTATAAATTATTTTTAAACCAGACGTTTAGTACCGACTCTTAGCCGTATTGGCCATGGACTATCGACTATGGACTAATTATACTTTTACACCACAATCACAATCTTACCTTTATGTTTACCCGAACCATAATATTTAAAAGCCTCCTGAATATTTTCCAAATTATAACTCCGATCAATAGCTGTTTTTATTTTACCTGTTTTAATAAGATTCAGAATTAAATCAAGGTCCTTATTGGGCCTATGAACCACAATACCAAGTGTTTTATTCCGATTTTTAAAAATACCAATTAACGCTACTTTCAAAATTGTGGGAACTTTACCACCAATAACTGCGAGAACACCGTTTTCCTGTAAAGCTCTTTTGTATGCAGTAAGCGACCGGCTTGCAACAACATCGATAATACGATCGTATTTTTTCCCCGATTTCACAAAATCGATAATTTGATATTCCATGACATAATCGGCCCCTAATGCGATCATCATCTCAAGTTTTTCGCCACTATCCACGGCTGTAACTTCTGCGCCCATCAGCTTTGCCATCTGAATGGCAAAAGCTCCTACGCCACCACCACCGCCATTAATAAGCACCCTTTCGCCTGGCTGAACGGCTCTTTTTAAATTTAGCCCCTGCCATGCAAGAATCGCAGCCTGTGGGACTGAGGCAGTCTGTTCAAAGCTTAAAGAGGAAGGTTTTAACACCAGATCCTTTTCCCGGGCACAGGTAAACTCAGCAAACGCCCCCATAAGTGCTTCGCTCATATCGCCAACCACTTCGTCACCAGGCTTAAATTTTGTCACATCCTTTCCTACGGCCTCTACAATACCCGCAACGTCGAAACCCAGAATTTTATTTTTCGGTTTAAATAATCCTGAAAGTAAACGGTATATTTTAGGTTCGCCGGTAATCAAATCCCAATCCCACGAATTAATTGATGAAGCTTTGACCTTTATCAGCAATTCATCGTTAGCAGGAACAGGTTGACCGACATTCTCCAATCGCAGAACATCGGGCGAGCCATAGGTTTCGTAAACAATTGCTTTCATAGGCGATTTACGATTTCAGGATCTCCCAGAGTTCACGGGGCTTTATGCTAAAATAATCGTTAAACAAATAAGCCATGAATACAGTAAACCCAATAAAAAACAGAATAATAAGTAACTGCATCCAGGAAGTTTTTTGAATATCCTGCTTTGCTTTAACATCGCAAATTTCGCCAGGACAGTACTGGGCCTTCTTTTTATAGAACCAGCCGTAAAACAGGCATCCGAGGCAAATTCCGAATACCGATTCAAAAAACAAAAAGATAAGGCAGATTAAACACACAAGCCCGGTAATGATACTATATGAATTAACTACTACCATCAAAATAAACATGGTGGCCGAAAGTGCAACACCTATTATCCATGCAAATTTTTTCTGAGCCGCTCCGACGTACTCAGGGTTTTGCCGCGAAACAATTAACCGGCCAATAACGAGTGTTGGAGCATATTTTGGATTGATAAACACACGAATAATAAAATCGACCAAAAACAATGTAATTACGTATTTTATCATTACGAAATTACCTTTGTAAATAATCTGCATAAGAGAGAGAAAAGTGAAGAAAAACAGAATACCAGCAGAAGCTCTGATTTCGCGTTCGTTTAAAACCGGGATATCGTAACCCTGAACGGTTTCACCGAATTTTATTAATTTTCCCATTTTTGAAAGAGTTTAGTATTTAAATAATCAAGAAATTACTGACAAATCTGGCAGAATTCCAATTTTAATTCACTACCAGCTAAAAAATGGCTCTCACGCAGGAATCGCAAATTCAACCGAAATAAATATGCTGTTATGCAGGTGTTTAACCCTATCGTCCTGATAGATCTGTGGACAAATTTACTTTTCATGATTGTCCTCAAGATTGAAAGTAAATACCTCCTCGAGTGAAGTATTAAATACATGGGCAATGCGAAATGCCAGTTCCAGTGTAGGAAAATACTTTCCATTTTCAATGGCAACAATAGTTTGGCGTGTAACCCCGGTTTTATCGGCCAGATCCTGCTGTGTCATTTCTCCGGCATTAAACCGCAATTTTCTGATGTTATTTGAAATTGTACATTTAGCAATATTATTACTCTTGCCCATATCAGAATCCCCTCCGGTAGTAATAAAGTTTTGTAATTTCAGAGGTTATGGAAGCTACAAAACCTGAGTATATAAGTGTAACAAACATTACCCAGGGCTGCATACCCATTGCCTGTGAAGCCATTGCCAGCAAAAAGCCCAGAATAAAGATCCAGTGCGAAATCCTGATGGTTTTCAATTCGATTAATTTGTCACGTTCATCAGTAAGATCCGAAATTTCTTCCTTTGTCACAATTTTATTGATTATTGCAAAAATGATATGAATTACAATCTGAGCAACAATACTTACCGGGATGAGAATCAGAAAAGCCTTCCCCCAGAATTTAAAATCATTAATAATTGTCGGGTCAACCGAAAAATATCTGGAATAGACATACCAGGAATATAGTCCCAATATCAGGACTGAACTGATAATTGAAACTATTATTTCTTTTTCTTTCTGATACATAAATTACCTCCTTGTCGATTAATACATATTGTAAATTAATATCGACACAAAGATAAATAAATTTTACTTAATGTAAAATATTTTTTACATTCAAAGTGTAACATTCATAATTATCTGTTATTGATAGCTTCAGGATTCAGGTCGTGGTTCATCAACCGGAACTCCTTCATTTTCTCAAAAAAAGGATTGGCCATTGCATAATTGCACCAGGGATCGATACTTAGTCCTCCACGCGGAAGAAATTTTCCCCAGACCTCGATGTAACGAGGCTGAAGTAAAGAAACCAGATCGTTCATAATCTTATTTACGCAATCTTCATGAAAATCGCCATGATTACGGTAACTGAATAAATACAACTTCAGACTCTTGCTTTCAACAATTTTTCGGTCGGGGATATAACTTATATAAATAGTAGCAAAATCGGGCTGACCGGTTATCGGGCACAAACTGGTAAATTCGGGGCAATTGAATTTAACCCAGTAATTACTACCAGGATGATGATTCTCCACCGCTTCGAGAACCGATGGATCGTAATCGTGCGGGTACTCTACTTTCTTTCCAAGGTTTTTGGATTCTATTCTTTCATTCATAGTTTTCAATTTTTAATATTCAAATCTTCCACTTCTGTACTCCTTCAACCCTGTAGCCCTAAGCTCACAGGAGGGACACAGGCCACATCCTTTGCCGGGAATCCCTTCATAACATGTAACCGTTTGCTCGGCTATTATATTAAAAACGCCCAGTTCATCGGCCATCATCCAGGTTTGGCTTTTGGTAAGATACATCAGCGGTGTATGAATCTTAAATTCATAATCCATTGCCAGACTTAAGGTAGTGTTTGCCGATTGGATAAAATTATCGCGGCAATCGGGATAACCACTGTAATCAGTTTGACTAACCCCTGTAACCAGATTTCTTATTCCTTTACTTTTTGCATATATCGCGGCAAAAGTGAGGAACAGAAGATTCCGGCCTTCTACAAGGGTATTTGGAGTTCCACTGTCCGATTGTTTTTCTATAGCTTTTCCATGCCGGGTGAGAGAATTATCGGTTATACTGTTCAGCAAAGGCAGCTCCATTACCTGGAGTAGAACTTTAGCCATTGAAGCAATAGAAGCTGCTGCATCAAGTTCTCTTACATGACGTTGCCCGTAATTAAAAGCAACGGCTTCAGTATGCGTAAAATTCCGTAATGCCCAAAACAGACATGTTGTAGAATCCTGACCTCCCGAGAAAACAACAAGGGCTTTGTCTCCAATCATAGCTGGGCAAGTTTAAAAGGATTGTAGGAAATTCCTTCATCGTAGGCATCTTCACCTTCGAATTTCCTAACGGTTTTCACAACCTGGATGGTGAGAGGAAGGATAATAATCTCATACAAAGTTTTAAGTGCAATCTGAACAAGTATCATCTGCTGTAAAACCGGAAAAGGAACAACCCCGGCAAATGCAATGGTGATAAACAAAACAGAATCCACACCTTCGCCAAAAATAGTGGAGACAATGGCCCGCATGGAGAAATGACGACCCTTTGAGCTTACTTTCATTTTGCTCATTACCATCGAGTTTATAAACGACCCTGCCAGATAAGCGATAAGGGAACTCACTGCCAACCGGGGCGTACTTTGCAAAACCTCAGCAAACCCGGCCTGTCCCTGCCAGAAACCTGCTGCCGGCATAGCAACTGAAACCGAATAAATCAATATCGCGATAAGATTCATTAAAAAGCCGCACCAAATTATAAACCGGGCTTTTCGGTATCCCCATATTTCAGAAATCACATCGTTGATAATGTACGATAACGGAAAAACAATTATGCCGGCAGTAACAGTCCATTGACCTAACTGGATAAGCTTTACCGATACAATGTTTGAAATTAATAAACAGGTGGTAAAAAGAATTGCAAAAAAAACGTAAAGAGGTGAAATTGAATGTTTCATATAGATTGATTTTTAACGTGGGTGCCAATTAAAACACGATCCAAAAGGACAGGGCAAAGATAAATAATTTATTAAAGCTTGTTTCACCCCGTGAAAATTTTCATTCCGAACACAAATTCTAACATTTTTCCCAACTCTGTAAACTAAAAAACCAAATTTCCCGTATTAAATCCGACACCAAAATCATTATGTTATGCGCTTTTTTATTATTACAATCTTTTTTGCCTTAATTGTAAATCAGGCAAATGCACAGATCCGATCGGGCAGTTTTCAGATTGACGGAGACTTAAACCAAATAAATGTTTCGGCTAATGCCGACTTTGGCAAATTCAGAACTGATATGAGTGTAGGATACAATATTGCTGAAGACAGAATTAACTATTATCATGCAGAACTCAATATGGCACCTGCGGATATTTATTTTGCCCTTGAAATGTCGCGGGTATCTCAGCGACCGGTTGATGATGTTATTCGTATTTACAAAGTGCGTAAATTAAACGGTTGGGGCGAAATAGCCAAAGAACTGGGTATAAAACCAGGATCTCCAGAGTTTCATGCTTTAAAAAACAATGCCGGTAAAAAGTCTGCTAAGTACAAAGAAGGAAAAGGACCCAAAGGGTCAAAAGAAAAAAACAAGGGAGGCGGCAATGGAAATGGCAAGGGCCAGAAGAAATAAAAAAAATAGTCCTGATTTCGTAGCAAAAAATGAGCTTAGTTTTCCTGCTAAGCTCATTTTTTTTGAATTTGAATTTACTCATCGGATCAACTTACAAAAATTACCTTCTCTAAAAACCTGATCTATAACATCCTGTTTTTATTGTTATACAAATAACAATGGCGTAAATTTCCTTGAATTAAATCCAAAACATCATGGCAACTGAGAACACTACTAAGCCTCAAACTGCCTCCAATGAAGATGAAATTCTGGAACATCTCGATCGCATTTTTGCTGAAAGTAAGGATAAACCAGGAAGTTTGATCCCATTGTTGCAGTTAACACAAAAAATGTACGGGTATCTTCCCGAGAAAGCGTTGAAAAAAATCAGTAAACACCTCAACATTCCCATTAGTGAAGTAGCGGGGGTGGTTGGTTTTTACTCTTACTTCTCTACCCAACCCAAAGGCAAGCATGTGGTGCGTGTTTGCCAGGGCACAGCATGCTATGTGCGTGGCGGACACGAAGTGCTTCACGCTGTTAAAAACGAACTTAAGATAGAAGTTGGGGATACAACTCCCGACCGGCAGTTTTCGCTTGAAGTTGGCAGGTGCTTTGGTGCCTGCGGACTGGCACCGGTAGTAATGATCGACAACGATGTGGTTCAGCGGCTGAAACCTTCCAAAGTAGCCGAAGTACTAAAAGTTTATAAAAAATAAAACCATGAACACTGTACTTCAAAAAATAGAAACTCCTGCCGATCTTGAACATATCAGGCAAATAATAAGAAAGGAGAAAGAGAAAGTCGGTACCGTCCTGAAAGAGAAAATTTTGGTCTGCATGGGAGGTGGTTGCCTTGCTTCGGGAGCAAATGCAATTAAGGAAAAACTTGAAACTTCGCTGGCACATTACGGACTGGAAAAAACAGTTTCAGTTGTCGGTACCGGATGTCTCGGACCATGTTCCCATGGCCCTGTTTTATTAATGAGCCGCGACAAGGTTTTATATCAAAACGTTACTCCCGACGATGTTGAGGAGATAGTTCACTCGCATGTCAAAAACAATAAACTGGTTGAGCGGCTTGCTTTTAGAGAAAACTCCGAGAGCAAGCCCATTCCTGTTTTAACTGATATTAACTTCTTTAAACGCCAAACCAAAGTTGTACTCCGTAACTGCGGAGAAATTGACCCGCTTAGTATTTTCGAATATATCGGGAATTCCGGTTACATGGGGTTGGCCAAAGCCATCACGCAAATGTCGCCCGAAGAGGTGATTAAAGAAGTGGAGAGATCGGGATTAAGAGGACGGGGAGGCGCAGGTTTTCCAACCTGGATGAAATGGAATATGGCCCAACGCAATCCGTCATCAAAAAAATACATTTTATGCAATGCCGACGAGGGCGATCCGGGAGCATACATGGATCGCAGCGTACTTGAAGGCGATCCGCACAGCATAATCGAAGGGATGGTCATTGGAGCGTATGCTATCGGTGCTGACGAAGGATTTATCTATGTTCGCGCCGAATACCCGTTAGCGGTGGAACGTCTGGAACATGCAATAGAAAAAGCGCGCGAATATGGTCTGCTGGGCACCAATATCTTTGGAACAGACTTCTGCTTTAACCTGGAAATCCGCATGGGTTCCGGTGCTTTTGTGTGCGGAGAAGAAACAGCTCTGATTGCTTCCATCGAAGGAAAAAGAGGTGAACCTCGTCCCCGCCCGCCATACCCTGCCAGCCAGGGCCTCTGGGGTAAGCCAACCGTATTGAACAACGTGGAAACATATGCCAATATCCCTTCAATTCTCCTCAATGGTGGTGAGCAGTTTGCCTCTTTTGGAACTGAAAAAAGCAAAGGAACCAAAGTTTTCGCTCTCGCCGGTTCCATTAATCATTCCGGTTTGGTTGAAGTACCCATAGGCACCACGCTGGGCGATCTGATATACGATATCGGTGGCGGTACTGCCAGCGGCAAACCTTTTAAGGCAGCACAGATAGGTGGTCCCTCGGGCGGATGTATCCCAAAACAACACCTCAATGTTCCGCTTGATTACGAATCGCTGAACGAGTTGGGTGCAATCATGGGCTCAGGAGGCCTAATTGTAATGGACAACGATTCCTGCATGGTGGATGTGGCCCGCTTCTTTCTTGAGTTTGTCCAGGAGGAATCCTGCGGAAAATGCGCTCCTTGCCGTGTCGGCACAAAAAGAATGCTCGAGATTCTTGACCGCATTTGCCATGGTCGGGGCAAACCTGAAGATATCGACAAACTCTATGAACTTGGATATGAAATCAAAAAGACCTCCTTATGCGGTCTTGGACAATCGGCTCCAAACCCGGTACTTTCTACATTGCGCTATTTCCGTGAAGAATATGAAGCCCATATCTTTGGTAAACACTGCGAAGCCGGCGTATGTTCCGATCTGGTAAGGGCTCCGTGTCAAAGTGCCTGTCCGGCAAACGTTGATGTTCCTGGATTTATAGCGCTCGTGGGCGAAAAACGTTATGCCGAGGCGCTGAAGTTACACCGGGAACGCAATCCGTTTGCTGCAGTTTGCGCCCGTGTATGCTTCCATACATGTGAAGAAAAATGTAGGCGGGTTACCCTCGACGACTCACTAGCTGTAAGAGCCATTAAAAGATTTATGGTCGATCAGGAAATTACCACCCAGGTACCGGAAGTAAGAGAAAACGAAGCAAACGCCAAAAGAAAAATTGCCATCATCGGTGGCGGACCAGCCGGTTTATCCTGCGCCTATTTTCTGGCAAGACTGGGTTACCGTCCGTACGTTTTCGAAGCCGAACACCGGCCCGGAGGAATGCTGGTTCAAACCATTCCGGCCTACCGGCTGCCAAGGGAAATCCTGGCCCGTGAAATCCGTATGATCGAAGGAATGGGGGTTACCATCGAAACCCATAAGCGGCTTGGTAAGGATTTTACTTTGGCACAGTTAAGAGAACAGGGTTATGAAGCTATTTTCATCGGTGTTGGCACACCATCAGGATTAACGTTGAATCTCCCAGGCAAGGAAGCTGAAGGGGTTGTGGATGCGCTTAACTTCCTCCGTACCTACAACCTCAGGGGATCAGTGCCTGTAAAAAAATCGATTGTAGTAATTGGAGGTGGAAATGCAGCCATTGATGCCGCCCGCACAGCAATACGCCTTGGAGCCGAAGAAGTGCGTGTAATTTACCGCCGTACCCAGGACGAGATGCCGGCTTACGCTGAAGAAATCGATCAGGCGCTGGAAGAAGGCATTATTTTGCACACGCTCACCAATCCAATTGAGATCTTGAACTCGGATGGCAAAGTCTCGGGAATCAAATGCCAGTCGAACCGATTAGGAGCATTCGATTCCAGTGGCCGCAGGCGTCCTGAAGCTGAAGAGAGAACTTTTGTAATAGAAGCTGAACAGGTAATCATGGCCATAGGTCAATCCCTGAACTGCAAGGAAATTCTGGGAGACATTCCGGTGGAAACGCTGTTCAACGGAGCATTCCTCAAAACCAATCCTGAGAATGGCCAGACATCAGTACCGTGGATTTTCTCCGGGGGCGATGCTACGTCAGGACCGCAAACCGTAATCAGAGCTGTTGTCGGGGGAGAAAAAGCTGCAGTCGGAATCGATGCATTTCTCACAGGCACCAACCATGCGTTCTGGAGATATGAAAAGAAAACAGACACATTCTTCGATCCGGATGCTGATCCTGTTAACCTGCCCAAACAGAAGCTTACGCTCATTCCTGCCGAACGCCGCAAACACAGCTTCGACGAGGTAGAACAAGTATGGGTGGAAAACGAAGCAGTTCGTCAGGCAAAACGCTGCTTACGTTGCGATTACGGTAAGGATTGATTAACCTAAAAATTAACTAAAATGGCCAGATTACATATAAACAATATTCCCGTTGATGTTCCTGATGGCACAACCATATTAAAAGCCGCACGGGAGCTGGGTATCAGAATTCCAACCTTATGCCACCTCGAAAATACCGAAGCAAAAGGCGCCTGCCGCATTTGTGTAGTAGAAGTAAAAGGAGCAAAAACCATGATAGCCGCATGTGCTACTCCGGTTACAGAAGGGATGGAAGTTTTCACAAATTCAAAAGCTGCCCGCGACTCCAGAAAATTCGTACTGGAAATGCTTCTTTCGGAACATGATGGCGACTGTAAAACATGTTCGCGGAACGACGACTGCGAATTAAAAGCGCTTGCTGCCGAAATGGGTGTTACCGACCTGCGCTTTGAGGGTGAGCGCACCCGCAAACATATCGATGATACTACACCGGCCCTGGTGCGCGATTCGGGCAAATGTATCAAATGTCGTCGTTGCGTAACCGTATGCAGCGAAGTTCAGATGGTTGGCTCGTTGTTTCCTCAAAGCCGTGGTTTTGACACTACCATAGGACCTGCTTTTTCGCAGGATCTTGACTCTGTAGCATGCGTTCAGTGCGGGCAATGCAGCGCTGTTTGTCCCGTGGGTGCTATTATAGAAAAGGATCACATTCAGGATGTATGGAGAGCACTCGATAATCCCGACAAATATGTTATCGTTCAAACTGCTCCCGCCATCAGAGCTGCACTGGGCGAGTGCTTCGACTATGAACCCGGAACGCTGGTTACCGGAAAAATGGTTACTGCTCTCAGGCACCTGGGATTCCATAAGGTTTTCGACACTAACTTCACTGCCGACCTTACCATTATGGAAGAAGGAACCGAATTACTTTACCGGTTGAAGAAGAAGCTGGTGAACAATGAGGATGTGGCTCTGCCCCAATTTACAAGTTGCTCGCCGGGATGGATCAATTTTATGGAATTTTACTATCCGCGTTTCCTGAATCATATTTCTACCTGCAAATCGCCACAGCAGATGTTTGGAGCGCTTGCCAAATCGTATTATGCGCAAAAAACAGGCAAAAAGCCCGAAGACATTGTGGTGGTTTCTGTGATGCCTTGTACTGCCAAGAAATTTGAAGCCCAACGTACCGAGATGAGTCAAAACACCATTTCCGATGTTGATTATGTGCTCACTACACGGGAACTGGGACGAATGATCCACCAGGCAGGAATTGACTTCAGGGAGTTACCCAATGGGGTAATGGATTCGCCTTTTGGTTTGTCGTCGGGAGCTGCCGATATTTTTGCAAATACAGGCGGAGTAATGGAAGCTGCTGTTCGCACGGTTTACGAAATTGTAACCGGCAAACCATTTCCGCTGGAAAACCTTCACATTGAAACTTTGATGGGGTTGGAAGGAATCAAAAAAGCAAGTTTAAAAATAGAAGGAACGCTTCCCGAATGGAAATTTCTCGAAGGGATTACGCTAAAAGTCGGCGTGGCTCATTCCCTTGGGAAAGCAGCCAAATTACTCGAAGCCATAAAAAATGGCGAAGAATTTCATTTTGTGGAAGTAATGACCTGTCCCGGAGGATGCATCGGCGGAGGCGGTCAGCCCAGGGTAACGACAGACGAGGTGCGGCAAAAGCGAATTAATGCCATATACAAGGAAGATGAGGGCAAACAACTGAGAAAATCGCACGAAAACCCTGATATTAAAAAGATTTACGAAGAATTTCTGGGGGCGCCGCTAAGTGAAAAGTCGCATCATTTGTTGCACACGCATTATCACTATAAGGAAAAGCTAAACTAGTGTTCTGTTAAGAATGCTTCGACTACACTCAGCATGACTAATGCATTGTCAGCCTGAGCAAAGTCGAAGACAATTCTCCATTAACACAACACCAGATAAATAAATCCCGGCGAACTGCCGGGATTTATTCTTATATCCAACACCCCCCCCAGATAACCACTTTCCTGTAATTTAAATTCTTTAAAATATTTTTGAAATTGTATGGTTTTTACGAAATTATAGTTTAGTTTTACATTTAAGCGTAAATAAAACACTTAATGAATATTGGGTTTTATAATCAATAACTTACAATTAATTATTTATATACTATGACTATCAATTTAAAAGCATTGGAAGTTTGGTTTGTTACCGGTAGTCAGGATCTGTACGGACCTGAAGTACTTAAAACCGTTGGTGTTCATGCCCAGGAAATGGCGGCCTTTTTTAACAAATCGGCAAAAATTCCGGTTAGCATTGTTTGCAAATCGGTAATGAGAAGTCCTGATGAAATTACCAATGTTTGTATAGAGGCCAATGCCTCGAAACAGTGTATTGGTTTAATTACCTGGTGCCATACATTTTCTCCTTCGAAAATGTGGATCAACGGCCTGAAATTGCTAAGCAAGCCGCTCTTGCAGTTACATACCCAATATAACCGCGACCTTCCCTGGAAAGATATCGACATGGATTTCATGAACCTCAACCAGGCTGCTCATGGCGACCGCGAACACGGGTTTATCCTGTCGCGTCTTCGCAAAAACCGTAAAGTAGTTGTAGGCTACTGGCAGGAAGATGATGTTCAGGAACGTATTGGTATCTGGACACGCGCTGCCGCTGCATGGTACGATATGCAGGGAGCAAAACTTGCCCGCTTTGGAGATAACATGCGCGAAGTTGCCGTTACCGAAGGCGACAAAGTTGAAGCCCAGATTAAATTCGGACTATCAGTTAACACCTGGCCTGTTGGCGACATTGTTAAGATTATCAATGGGGTTAGCGAAGCAGATATCGACAAATTAATTGAAGAATACAACGCCACTTACGATTTCGACAAAGAAGGTCAGAAGGGTGGAAAGTATTATGACAATGTTCGTTACCAGGCCCGTATCGAAGCCGGTTTCAAATGGTTCCTGGAGCAAGGCAATTTTAAAGCTTTCACAACAACTTTTGAAGACCTGCACGGATTAAAACAATTGCCCGGCCTTGCTTCGCAGCGTTTAATGGCGGCAGGTTATGGTTTTGGAGCAGAAGGCGACTGGAAACATGCAGCCCTGGTGCGTGCCGTAAAGGTAATGGGAGCCGGATTAAAAGGAGGCTGCTCCTTTATGGAAGACTACACTTATCATCTCAACCCAAGTGGTTACAAAGCCCTTGGATCGCACATGCTCGAAATTTGCCCGAGCATTGCCGATGGTAAAGCAAAAATAGAAGTTCACCCACTTGGTATCGGTGGCAAGGAAGATCCCGCACGTCTCGTATTCAATACAGTTATCGGGCCGGCAACCTGCACCAGTCTTGTTGATATGGGCAACCGCTTCCGCATGGTGGTGCACGATGTTGAATGTGTAAAACCCGAAGCCAAGCTCGAAAAACTGCCCGTTGCAAATGCATTATGGATCCCGATGCCTAACCTGAAAGTTGGTGCTGCTGCCTGGATTTTAGCGGGTGGTGCTCATCACAATGCCTTCAGCCAGGCTGTAACAGCCGAGTACATCGAGGATTTCTGTGACATGGCCGATGTGGAACTTATTCAGATCAATAAGGACACTAATATTTCCGACTTCAAGAAAGAATTGAAATGGAACGAGATGTATTATATGCTCTCGAAAGGATTGTAATTGGTTTATAAGTTAGTTTATAGTTTTTATAAAAAGCTCTTCTGCGACAGAAGGGCTTTTTTTATTGACAAATTCCCAAACCACGCAACTATTGCATCGGGTTTGCATCATAGTAAAAAAACAAACATTATGAGCGCAATAAGAACTTTAACATCCCGAAAACTTGCAGTTTTAACAATCACATTAATGTTAATCGTAATTGCAAGCTGCGAAAGAGAAAACATATTCTATACAGAAAATCCTGATAAATTATCGAATGACTACCTTCCATTGATAACAGGAAATGTTTGGAATTATTCAAACTCAAGAATGACGGTGAAAGACATTGTAACTATAAATAATAAAGAATATTACGAAGTTGTAAACGAGAGCATTGTTGCCGATACAGTCTTTTTCACTTACAAAGAGTATTATAGGAAAACCAGTGATGGAAAGGTTTTTATGATTTCATCGGATAAAAAAAGAGAAATTCTGAAATACGATTTTGCTGCACCTGCAAAGAGCTCATGGACATACCCCGAAGACGATAATAACCATTTCTGGAAAGTCACCAAAATATCGAATAACATGAAAGTAGTTATAAATAACCGGCAAATATCAAACTGCATGAAATTCGATTACGATCTCATCCAGGCTGTAGACGATGAACATACTATTATTCTGGCACCGGGAATAGGACGGTTAATAAGTCAGTCGTATGCCTGGGGTATTGGAGATACATTAAAAAGTGCAATCATCAATGGAGTAGAATACAGGATCAGATAATTTTTTTTTAAAAAAGTTGAAGAAAAATTTGACTCTTACCTTAGGTCATACCATAGCTTTGCAATGTCAATTAAATAAGTTATGGAAAAATATTCTGTTAAACAGCTCTCGAAACTTGCCGGAGTAAGTGTGCGCACGCTTCACGTTTACGACAGGATTGGTCTGCTCAAACCATTAATTCGCACCGAGGCCAGGTATCGTTATTATGGAAAGGAAGAACTTCTACGACTTCAACAGATCCTCTTTTACAAAGAATTAGGACTCCCTCTCAAAGAAATCTCAGACATACTGGACGATCCTGTTTTTGATGTATTAGAGGCACTGGAAGACCATAAAACTTCTTTAAAAGAAAAGCAGGATAACATTTCAATACTTATAAAAACCATTGACAAAACTATTTATCAACTTAAAAAGGGAAAAGAAATGTTAAAACCAGAAGAATTATATGAGGGCTTTCACAGGGGGGAAGCCGAAAGTTTTCGAAAAGAAGCATCAGAAAAATTTGGCAGCAGTGCCGTAAAGCAATCCGAAGATTATCTTTTATCATTGGAAAAAGAAGATTTCGAGGCCCTGAAATTTAAGGCTAGGAAGGTTTTCGAGGATTTATTTGCCGCGAGAAACGAAAAGCCGGAAAACGAAAACGTACAAAAACTAATTGCAGTACATTATAATGTAATCAGGCAATTCTGGGGAACAGCCAATTCGAACGACAATCAGGCTGAGTCTTATTCGGGATTAGGAGACCTGTATGTTGCCGACAACCGTTATACCATGATTAATGATCAGCATCAGCCAGAGTTTGCAGATTTTCTGAATAAAGCAATGAAGTACTTTTGCAAACAGAATTTAACATAGGAGGAATTCCTCAAGTCGACTAAATAAAAAACACTGGCAAGACACTATCTTCCAGTGTTTTTTCAGACGTGAATCCTCAAATAGCCATCTACTCTTTTATGCTTGTCGGGATTAGGAGTTGCATACCTCCATAGTATCCAAAATCGTGGTACCCTAAATCGTCCATAAATATGAGAACAAAATTAGGTAGTTTGAAAGCTTTTTTAGCGGAAGATTGTGCAAAAAGGGCTGAACCAGCAAGAGCGATGTCCCTGTTAAAAGTTTTGATGGTAATTTCATAACAGTTATAAAAATAAAATGAGGTTGCCTTTCATTTAAGGCAACCTCATTAAAAATAATATAACTATTCAATCTCGACAGGAGCTCCAGTCAATTTTATAGTTTTTGTAAGTGAATTTTTCCCTGGAGCTGCTCCTCCAACGGTAATTACATAATTACCAACCTCTACCATTTGCTTGGTATCGGCATTGGTCAGCGAAAAAGCTTCGGGTTTTAAGCTGAAAGTAACCGTTCTCTGTTCACCCTTTTTCAGGAATACCCTTTGAAAGGCTTTAAGACTTGCAATTGGAGCAGTTTTACTATTATTATTCGTAACATACAACTGAACCACCTCTTCTCCTTCCATATTTCCTGTATTCTTTACCTCAACGCTAACAGTAACGTTCGATTTTGTTTCGGCCGTTTCGGCAACATTCAAATTCGAATATTTATAAGTGGTATAGCTTAATCCGTAGCCAAACGGATAAAGCGGTGTACCTTTAAAATAGCGGTAGGTGCGACCTTCCATGTTATAATTCATGAACGAAGGAAGATCCTTTTCCGATTTATAGAAGGTTACCGGTAAACGTCCCGAAGGATTGAATTCGCCAAACAACATACGCACCAGAGCTGTTCCTGTGGCTTCGCCCGGATAAAAACCCTGAACAATGGCAGGCAGATTCTGATCTTGCCAGTTCAAAGCCATGGCGCTTCCGCTGAAGTTCACAAAAACAACTGGCTTTCCGGTTTTATGAAGATCTTTTAATAATTCTTCCTGTACTTTCGGAAGATTGATATGTGTACGGTCGCCATGAGTAAAACCATCAATTTCCAAAGGCATTTCTTCACCTTCAAGATCGGCAGAGATACCCCCACAGAAAATTACCACATCGGCTTTTGAGGCTGCTTCCATGGCTTCTTTGCGATAATCGCGGGTTGATTCAACCCAGGTTAGTTGAGCAGATGGTTCAATGGCATTGGCATGATGTGCAATGGCAACTCTTAATTCGGCTACAAGATCGTATTGCTTACCTTTCTCAAGTTCAATACCCTCACGCCCAATGGTTTTATTATTAATTTTAACACGAACATTACCACCAAAAATGTAATTACCTGTCTTCCTGGGTTCCAAAACACCGGTCCAACGAACAGAGAAATTTTCTTCCAGAACGTTATTTATAGGAGTTTTTAACCAGGTAAAGTCAATTTTAGGATCAACCCTTACTAACTTTGGCTGGCCTTCCCACCTGGCATTTTCAAAATACTCTCCTTTTAAACCTTTTTGAAGCTTACCATTTTCGCTATGGAAAAGAAATTCAGGAGCAATAATATCCTGGTCACCATAAATGCCAGGCACTATTGGGCATCCTTGCGAATATAAAACATTGGCAGCTCCCATTTTGTCGCGGAAAGCTTTCAATGGGGTGGTAGGGCGAATAGGATCGCCATTATAGTTCCCGATCAGGATCGCAAAATTGTTCGCATTGGGGCCAATAAGGGCAATTTTTTTAGCATTTTTCAACGGAAGCACACCATTATTCTTTAATAACACAAGTGATTTTTCAGCAGCTTCCTGCGACATTTTCAGATGCTTTTCCGAACCTACAACCGATAAGGGAATTTTTGAATAAGCCACCTGTTCCTGCGGATCGAACATTCCCATCATAAAACGTGCTTTAAACAACCGTTTAACTGAAACATTAATATCGCTTTCATTTATTATCCCGGCATTGATAGCCGAATCGATATTGCTGGTAATAAAACTACGACTGGTTTCGCAGTTAAGATCGGTACCTGTTGAAAGCGACCAACCCCAAGCCTGAGCCGAGGTAGCAACTACTTTATGTGCATTTTTGGTATAGAAATCGGAAATCGCTCCGCAGTCGGAAACCACATAGCCATTGAATCCAAACCGATTACGCAGAATATTGCTCAGCAGAATGTCGCTACCGCAACATGGTTTGTCGCGGAAACGGTTATAGGCGCACATCACCGACTGTACATTGGCATCGCGAACCGTCATTTTGAATGCCGGAAGATAAGTGTCGTATAAATCGCGGTCGTTTACATAAAAATTATCGGAGTGACGGGTATATTCCGGTCCGCTGTGCACCGCATAATGTTTGGCTGTGGCAATTGCTTTCAGGTATTTGGGATCGTTACCCTGAATACCTTTGATAAAGCTTACAGCCATTGTTCCTGTTAGAAAAGGGTCTTCACCATAAGTCTCCTGTCCTCTGCCCCATCTTGGATCCCGAAAAATGTTGATATTAGGAGTCCAGAAGGTAAGTCCGGTATAAATGCTGCGAATATTGTTCGATACAAAAAAATGATGTTTGGCCCGCGCTTCGTCGCTGATTACATCGGCAACACGGTGCATCATATCAGGATCGAAAGTAGCTGCCAGACCAATTGCCTGAGGAAAAACTGTGGCCCGTCCAGCACGTGCAACTCCGTGAAGACATTCGTTCCACCAGTCATAAGCGGGAATCCCAAGCCGGTCAACGGCCTCAGAATGATTAAAGAGTTGGGTAAGCTTCTCCTGAAGCGTTAAACGAGAAACAAGATCTTCCACACGTTCGTCAACTGAAAGCTGAGGATTCTGAAAGGGATACTGATTTTGCGCAAACACACCATTGCTAAACAACAGCATGATGGATGCAGTAATAGTTAGAAGTTTAATTCTCATAGCAGATTAAGTTAATGAATACTAATTCAAAATTAATCTAAAATATTAATATAAACCAGTTTTATGGTAAGTTTAGCGTAGAAAATACGCTAAGTTAAACTAATCCTCAGTAGTCAGACTACTGACAACAGATAACAGCCTGTGGATTTTTATTCTTAGAAGTTAACATACCTTATGTTATTTCAATTTTTTTAGTCTGAGGAAAACCATCCGCATAACCTGCGCAGTTGTATTTTTAAGTAGTGCAGGCGCCTGCTTTATGGATTCTTCCAAAGTCATAGGTCTGTTGGCAATCGAAAACATGGCTGAAACTCCCAAATTCAGTAATATATCAGCACCTTCGCCGATAGTTCCGGCAAGAACAACAACAGGCTTTTGATACTCTTTTGCGATTCTTGCAACACCATAAGGAGTTTTTCCAAACTGGGTCTGAAAATCAATTTTCCCTTCGCCTGTAAAAACGAGATCGGCCTCCCGTATGCGCTGCTCCAGTTTTGTAATTTCTTTTACGATCTCAAAACCAGGTCTCAACGCTGATGAGGTAAACGCCAGCAACCCACCTCCCAAACCGCCGGCAGCACCCGATCCGGGAATATCTAAAATATCTTTACCCAAGGTTTCTTTAATAATACCGGCAAAATGTTGTAATCCTGCGTCCAGTTCATCAACCATTTCGGGAGTAGCACCTTTTTGTGGTCCAAAAACGGCCGAGGCTCCCTGCGGACCGCAAAGAGGATTGATAACATCGCAGGCGACTATAAATTTGGCATTTTTCAGTTCAGGCATTACGCCGGAATTATCGATACTGTAAATATTTCTAAGGTTTCCTCCGCCATGGCTTACTTCCTTGCCTTTTTTATCCAGAAACTTATACCCCAGCGCTGCTGCCATTCCCATACCACCATCGTTGGTAGCACTCCCTCCTATTCCGATAATTATGTTTTGGAATCCTCTCTCCAGAGCATTCCTGATTAAAATCCCAGTACCATAAGTTGAAGTAATCAGAGGATTTCGATCTGAATGGTGAATTAAACCTAGTCCCGATGCAGCAGCAATTTCTATCACGGCAGTTTTTTCATCGCCAAGGATACCGATAAAAGAACGAATAGGCCTTAATAACGCATCTACAGAGTCTACCTGCAAAATTTGACCTTTAGTAGCTTCCACAAGTGCATCCACCGTACCTTCACCACCATCGGCTACCGGAATACAGGAAATATTACAATCGGGATAAACAGATTTAACGCCCTCGGCAATTGCCATTGCTACCATCCGTGAAGACAGGCATTCTTTAAACGAATCGGGAGCTATAACTATATTCATCAATATTGAACAAAAAAATCAAAGAGATGATTTTAAAAGTGAGACTCAGATTGCCCAAATTCGAATTTTCTTCCCTTTTTGCAACCACCAATGAAAGCTAACAAAACCAAAAGCAAAAAGGTATTAATTGTAAACTCTTCATACTAAAGGTTGATTATGGCATACAGTTATCATTTAAGAAAACTGTATGCCATGATTTGAATTATCTATTATTTATAGACACAATAAGTATTGGCAAGCATGTCGTGTAAACCTTGCTTTGTATTATTAAAAGCAACTACAATACACGATACCAGTACCAGAAAAGAAGTTGTTGTTCCCAGAATGGATGAAAATCCTTCGTTTTGCAGAGTTCCAACTTCAACCATTGTAGTAGCTTCCTGAAAAGCAGGATTCAAATACAACAGCACAGTACCTATAACTGAAACTATCTGGCTTAACAACCATGGCGAATACCTAACAATAGCCTGCGACATAGTTAAAGGTTCAAAATTGGTATTTACAACCTTAATTTTCACGGCCATTTTACCTAAAGTTGCTCCATATTTATATTCCATAAATGGCTTATAAACTGTTACTGCTAGTGCAATAATCAGTTGAAGCGGCAAACTTTTGATTTCATAAAGATTATAAAAATTTAAACCCACAAGAGGTAAATACACGAATGCATCGATAAAAGTTGCTCCTACTCTGATCCAGAAACCGGCAAACTGCCTGACAGGTTCATTTTGAGGCATGGTTTGTAAGTCGTTGTCTAAAAGCTGTTGTTCCATGGTTATTTTGTTAATAATTAGTTATCTATATTTTAGTTAATACTTATTAAAACAGGCGTTTAGCTAATAAATTAAAGTATAATCGACAAACTCCTGATTCCGATAGTTATTGGGACTACAGGGGGAGGTCTGTGGACAAACCTATTCCTTTTTATTCATTATGAGCCCAATTCAAATTACTTATCAATGTTAACGATTTCACTGCGTAATTATAAAAAATCCCGATCAAATCAAAATAAACTTCCTGTAACCATTGTGGTATTTAGATTTCATCTTCCAAATTGCCAAAGCTAAAAATAGAAGCCATGAACTTTCCATTGTCTGCCAGAGTTATATTCGATGGCTGGAAAAGGGAATTTCACAACACTAATAATATGAAATAAATTATTCAAAGCACGGGAGTTTGTCTTAATTCGGGTTAGATCAAGGTCGAGTGAAAGGTAATATTGTCGGGTACGCTCAAAGACAGGAACAGCAACGCCATTAATTGCAGCAGGATTTACATGCCCCCGCAGCATACCTTCGGCACCATAACCAAAGGCTACATTCAAAAATTTGGGAAATCTGGAATCCGACGGCAAAAATGAGTGAATATTAACAGACAACCAATAAGTTTGTCCATTATAGTCTTTGATCATGTTCTGCAGGAGATTCTCGCCTAAAACATCGGGAGTATACTTAGAATACTTCGTTTTATGGAACGACCATTTCAGGGACGCCCGCTGCTCATCCCATGCAAATTGCTGCCCCATAAACAACGCCGTTCCTAATGTGTTAGCAAGAACATCTCCGGGAGAAGCGCCCCATTCGGCAGAAAAACCATCCATAATTTCGATGGTGGTTAAAAAAGCATATCCCAATGTTCCTCCGTACCAGAGTGCCCGTTTCTTCTCAACACCGGGCCAGCGGAGCAGCTCATAACCTATTTTACCCATGTTATATGCTGTTGTGGCATGTCCCACCTTGTCCATCTGCAGCCATTCCCTGTTATCGTTAAAAAAATGAAACGAAGAATGTGCATAATCGGCATACCAGAATGAATACAAACCTGCAATTGCCGAAACAGAAGTAACACTTTCGGCCACTATAATCCGCTTCAGCAATTTACGGTTTAAAGTATCAGGTAAAGTCTGAGCGTTGGCCAATAAAATGAAGAATAAGGCAATCGCACAGGCAAAACTATATTTCCATTTCAGTTTCATACAACTGCAATATCGAAATAATTCCTTACAACTACAATCGCCCTGACATCCCTTAATTAGGCCATTGTGGAATATTTTTTATTTAAGACTTAAAAGTCCGATAATTTATACAATTGTTCCCTTAATTTTTACATTTCCCGGAAGGATAATGCTCCGTAATTTTGTTTCAGTAAATAAGTAATAAATAATAAAGTCATATCAAAAAAAATCGTAACATGAAAACAGTTAGTCTTGTTTTAGCATTTGTCTTAGCTATTTCGGCACAAGCAGTAGTTGGCCAACAAAAAAAAGTAGATACCGAGAAGTCCAAAATAGTGTGGACAGGTAAGAAAGTTACAGGTTCCCATACCGGTGAAATTAAACTGAAAAGCGGCGAACTTGAATTAAAAGGCGGAGATATTGTAAAAGGAAACTTTGTAGTCGACATGAAATCGATTACAGATACCGATATTACAGATGAAGGTATGAACCAGAAACTTGTAGGTCACCTTAAGTCGGACGACTTTTTTGGAGTTGAAAAATTCCCAACCTCAACGCTGAATATTAAAAAGGCTACCAAATTCACCAATGGAAAAGCCACTGTTACGGGTGACCTTACCATAAAAGGCAAAACTGAAGAAATAACTTTTGACGTTGTAAAAGGCAACAACAACACCTATACCTCAAAGGTAGAAATTGACCGTTCGAAATTCGACGTGAGATATGGTTCAAACACTTTTTTCGACAATCTGGGAAATAAGGCCATTGATAATATATTCACACTCGACATTACTGTGGTTACACAATAAAAGTTCAGGAAAATAATAAAACTTCGTTCATAATCCGGCGATTACGAACGAAGTTTTTTTGTTTATCACAATTTGCCGGGTTGGACTAATTCTGAGCTAACACACTTTGGGAGATGTCGTTTGCAACCAACCATTTTCCCTTAGTGAGCCGCCATTCGGTAAGACCATTAGTCCTGTAGGTTTGCCCACCAAAAGTACCTAATATGGTGTATTTCTGAACAGCTACCGAGTCACTGACATTGATAGACAGATTGCTGAAATGGATGACTCTGGAATTATTATCTATTTGATATTGCAGCATTTCCCGGATCTGATCTTTACCACACTTACCCGACACTACATCGCAGGCATCACTGCGATAAAGCGTTAACATGGAGTCTACCAGCCCTTTGTTATACCAGTCGTTAAACTTATTCTGGAGCGCTTCTATTTCTTTTACAGCTTTCTGCGCTTTTTGAGCATTGCTCTCGGTGCAAACCGAAATTAGAATAACCGTTATGATTATTAATGGAATTGATAAAACTGAAATCTTTTTCATTGTGTTTGTTTTTAAGTTAAATAAATCAAGAAGATATTTATTAAGTTGCTCGAGCCGTGATTGGAAATTAAAGCCAACACTTTCCGGTTCTTCATGAATACTATAATCAAGCGCTGTGAAAATTATTTTCCGCGTATAGCTACGGGGAGTTACATCGCCCGATTCGATACGTTGCAGAGTTCGAACGCTCAGATTACATTTTTCTACCAGTTCTTCCTGGGTAAAACCTTTTGCTTTTCGCAATTCGGCAATTTTTTTGCCTAGTTCCGGCTGATTCATGAGTGGGTGGAATTTTTGAGCAAGATTATGTATTAACTTAAAAACTGACCACGAATTTAAGAGAATTTTCCCTGACATTTACCTGCCGTTAACCCGACATTTGCTTAAGAACCAGTATTTTCAATCACATTGATAAATTCCGCTTTTCCCATTGAATACAATTATTTCATTTTTTTCCACCAGACAAGAGTTATAATATTTACTTTTAGTCTGAATTTAGTTAACAGAGCTTTTATGTTTCTTTTATCGCAAATAGCAGATTACGAAATTTACACATTGGTGCTATTGGCTGTTCTGGCATTTGTAGCAGGATTTATCGATTCGGTAGTTGGCGGAGGAGGCCTCATACAGATACCGGCGTTACTCATCAGTTTTCCTGAAACGCCTCTGGCTACATTATTTGGCACTAATAAGATTGCTGCACTTTCCGGGACATCCGTAGCAGCTTATCAATATTCCCGACGAGTTAAATACAATTTCGGTTTGCTCCTGGTGGTTTCATTTTTTGCGTTTGTATCTTCAAACCTGGGGGCGAAAGCCCTTAGTCACCTGAATGCAAACACCTTAAAACCAATAATCTTTGTTATACTTATCCTTATTGCAGTCTATACTTTTATTAAAAAAGACCTGGGGAAAATTCAGACCAAAACCTTAAGCTTTTCAAAACAAGCTGTATTGGGTTCCATTATTGGTTTTACAGTTGGTTTTTACGATGGCTTTTTTGGACCGGGAACAGGCAGCTTTCTGGTTCTGGGATTTGTGGTTATTCTTGGTTTCGAATTTATGATGGCATCGGCCTATGCAAAGGTTATAAATTGTGTAACAAATATTTCGGCACTTATTGTTTTCATAAGGCATGGAAATTACATGCTAGTACTGGCTATTTTGATGGCAATTTGCAATATTACTGGCAGTATAATAGGGAGCAGAATGGCTATTAAACGCGGCAACAGCTTTATAAGAAATATATTTCTGGTTATAGTTATTATTATGATTATTAGATATGGATATGATATTATCAGATATAATTAAAAGGCAAACAAATTTGCCACACAAGTATTGGGATAGAAATAAGAATTATGGAAAATTAGTTATTCCGGTTCTCCTGGTTTTATTCATTTCCTGTTCCAAACTCGACCGTATTGAGCCCTCGAATGTAGAGACCAACCTGGATGCGGACACTATTACTTTTGCCGAAATTGGAGATTACGGTTATGCAGGCATGCCTGAATATTATGTCGCCCAACTGGTAAAAAGCTGGAATCCCGATTTTATTATTTCGGCAGGAGATAATAATTATGACAATGGCAAACTACTGACAATCAAAAACAACATCACCCAGTTTTACGGAGACTATATCTACAATTTCGATGCACCCGAAAAATACAGATGCAATGGAAAAGCTTTTGAAGATAAAATTAACCGGTTTTTCCCAACCCCGGGAAACCACGATGCGAACAATCCTGACAATCTGACTCCTTACTATAACTTTTTCACACTGCCCGGTAACGAAAGCTACTACAGCTTCAGATGGGGGCCTGTTACATTCTTCTCTATTAATTCGGCCAAGGAAAACCTCGATAAGCAAAGAATATGGCTGGAAGCCGAATCAAAAAAAGCCTCTACCCCTTTTAAGATCGTAATTTTGCATCATCCTCCTTATTCCTCGGGAGACCATGGCGATAATAAAGCATTACAATGGTCCTTCCAAAATATGGGAATCGACGTGGTTATTGCCGGGCATGAGCATATTTATAACAGAATTGAAAAAAAAGATCAGTCCGGTCCGGTATATATTGTGAACGGTCTTGGCGGCCGGGCCATATCGCCATGCAATAGTCATCCACTCAACTCTTCATTATTTTCAAGCATTTGCTACTCCGGGGAATATGGTGCAATAAGGGGAAAAGCTAATCAAAAGGAACTAACACTTGAATTTTTAACTACCAAAAACCCCAACCCAGTGGATGTGGTGACTTTAAAAAAGTAATGATTTGAAGTCCGACTTCATGAAGTTCGACTTGTAATAACATGATTAATGGTTTGAAGACTATTTATTATTTAATTCCTGAACTGTAATGTACATTGTAGGATTTCTTTTTGCCCATTGCCAGTTCCCTTCAACTCCATCCTTTACAAACAAACCTTCTCCTCTCCTTTTCATGTTGAGATTAAAATAAATCCTGGGAATAATCTTTTTGCCATCCTCAGACAAGCTCTTTTCTATTAATTTCCCATTCTTAAGCAATTCGAGAGTTAAAGCGATTTTGTCCTTAAATACAAGATTATATTTATCGAGATCAAATTCATACCAACCTGTTTGGACATTAATTGGTATTACAATATTTTCAGTCAGCAACTCATCTGTTGGAAAATCGTGTTCCAATTTCCGGATGTGCATCCTAAAGAAGCAAGTATCAAAAGAATTTACAGCTAAATTCATGTGAAGACTTAATAATCGAACGGGTTTTTTGCCTAAATAAAATTGTGTCCCTTTTTCACGACCCTTTCCTGGTTCAGCTCCAGTCCATCCGTATAAGGCTTTACGATCGAAAGTAAAAACACCAATTTTGAAAGTACGACCTGCCGGACGTATTATTATATCGGACAACTGAGTAGGAGATGGAACTAATGCTATAGTTTTTCCAAGGGTAATAAATTCCTGTAAGGAAAATGATTGAGATCTGTAAGAAATCATAGAAACGTTAATGGTTGCTTCCTTTGACAAGGAACTTAGATCAAGTTCAAATTTCCCCTCCTTATCAGTTATGCAACCCAACGGGGTTCCTATCGCACCAATACTTGCGTATTCGAGGGGATTCCCGTTTGATGCATCTATTATTCTTCCATTAACTATTTGCCCGGAAATTGTTTGAGACAGTAATGAAAATATAATAATGCTGAAAAAAAATTTCATGCTGTTAATAGGTTTTTGCGCATTGAATCAGGACTTCAATAGTGGTATTGCTAATACAAACATAAGCTTTAATTTCAAATTTCTAGGTTCTCCTCATCCATCCTAATGAAATTCAAACCTAATAAAAACGTTTTAACATCCGGCTTTCATTGAAAAATACCTAAATTTGAATTTACCTCATTCAAAAGCTACTAAAACTAATAATATAATCATGAAAAAGCTTAACCTTCTGCAATTGGGTTTTCTAACTTCTATCGGATTACTTTTAAACCTCCTGTCTATGGATTTACAGGCGCAAAAAGTCAACCAGCCTGTTCTTGGGTACAGAACTTCAGAAATCATGAAAGTTGAGGGGCTTCAGTTTAAAGATCTCAATAAAAACCATAAGTTAGATAAATATGAGGATTGGCGACTTCCTACGGAAGAACGTGTTAAAGATTTACTTTCGCAGATGACCCTCGAGGAAAAAGTAGGTTTTATGCTGATAAGTACTACACGACTTGCCGGCGATAACTCCTTCCAGGCTAATGCTCCCCGAACAGAAATTACAAGCGGTTTCAACGAAGAAGATCTGCTTCAAACCACAAATATGTTTACCCGTAAGCCATTACCATACCCTATTCTGACGGCTGCCGGTACAACCAAAGGAATAACCGTTAACCATTTACGACATTTTATTTTACGTGCTAACACCAGCGCAAAGGTAATGGCCGAATGGTCGAATAACCTTCAGGCCTTATCGGAAGGCACGCGTTTGGGAATACCATCCATAGTAGCTTCCAATCCTCGAAATCACATCACAGCCGATGCTTCCATTGGGTTAAGTGTAGGTACAACCGTATTCTCGAAATGGCCAGGCGAATTAGGTTTGGCTGCCATGCACGATTTGAAACTTACCCGCGAATTTGCTGAAATAGCTGCCAAAGAATGGACTGCTGTTGGGTTACGCAAAGGCTATATGTACATGGCCGACCTGGCAACCGAACCCCGCTGGCAACGAATTGAAGGAACCTTTGGTGAAGATGCGGATCTGGCTGCCAATATGATCAGGGAGGTTGTTATGGGATTTCAGGGTACAAAATTAAGTCCGCAATCGGTAGCTCTCACCACCAAACACTTTCCCGGAGGTGGCCCTCAGGTAGAAGGCCAGGATCCTCATTTTGAGTGGGGCAAGGACCAACACTACCAGGGCGGCATGTTCGATTACCATCTTAAACCATTTAAAGCTGCCATTGATGCCGGAACTTCAGCAATAATGCCCTATTACGCCAAACCAATTAAAACCCCTTATGAGGAAGTTGGATTTTCGTACAATAAAGACATAATCAATGACTTATTGCGAACTAAAATGGGCTTTAAAGGTATTATCAATTCCGATACCGGTCCAATAGAAATGATGCCCTGGGGTGTTGAGAATCTTACGATTCATGAAAGATACCAGAAAGCTCTTGAAAGCGGAGTTGATATTTTCTCAGGATCGGCCGATCCAACTTTGCTGCTGGAGACAGTTAAGAAAGGGCTGGTAAGTGAAGACCGCATTAATGAATCGGTAGCACGACTCCTCCGCGAAAAATTCGAATTAGGATTATTTGAAAACCCTTATGTGGATGTTGAAAAAGCTATTACCACAGTTGGAAATCCCGAATTTAAAAAGAAGGCGGATCTGGCTCTCAGAAAATCCATTGTTTTGCTTCGGAATGATAATAAATTATTGCCACTTGCAAAAAAGACAAAAATATATTTTGAAACTTACCTGGATAACGGCAGAGGCAGAAGCGCCGTTAATATTATCAAACCAGAAAATAACACATGGAACCTGGAATTTGTCTCCACAAAGGAAGAGGCCGATATAATTCTGCTTTGGTTAATGCCCAGCGGAGGAAGTTTATTTTCTTCGGCCGGGAATCCGATAGAGTTGTCGTTATCTAAAAACAGAATTGATGTAACTCATGTTAACGAGCTTATCAATGCAAAACCTGTAATTCTGGCAATTAACTATAACAGTCCGTGGGTGATCAGCGAAATTGACAAGGGAAATACGAAAACAATACTGGCTACGTTTGGCACCACCACCGATGCATTGTTGGATGTAGTGACCGGAGCTTTTAATCCCACCGGTAAAATGCCTTTTACAACGCCTGTCTCGGATAGAGCTGTTCAGGAGGATAAATCGGATGTTCCTGGTTATATGGAGCCAAAAGGTTATGCCTTGTTCAAATTTGGAGATGGATTAAGCTACAAGTAATTGGTGTGATAAAAAGAAGAGGTGAGATGCTAAAAGCTTAACATCTCCTCTCTACCATCACTTTAAAGAATTCTTTTATTCTTTCTCCGGCTTTTTTTCGTCAGCCGAATCAATGGTCATTTCAACCTTGTCGGTGCCAATTTTCATCTGAAACATAGTTTTCCCGTTTTCCTTCACAATCATGTGGCCGCCGTTTTCTCCAAAATTCATATCCACCTGGTCCTTACCATCATTCACATTCATTTTAAAGCCTTTTTCAGTAACGGACATATCAACTTTCCCATCCTTTTCGCCAGTTTGAAGCATAAAGACAGGATGTTCGCCTTCCAGTTCTTCCAATTTATCTTCCATATCGTTTGTTCTGGAAATTTCAGTTTCTTCAACATGGTCTTCTTTTTGAAAAGGCTCATATCTTTGAAGTGTCTGCAAACTATCCACTTTAGCCTGGTAAAAAGCATATTTTGTCTTGCGGATCTTTTCACCATTTACATATAGCTCCCTGATGGTTCCAGTACTGTCGATCTTTGCAAACAGGTAATCGCCATTTGAAAGTTCGGTATGAACGGTTTTCCAGGCATTTTTATCAGATCTGTCGGAATTTTTGCTTACCACAAACGACATAAATAAGATTGAAGCAAAAACAAAGAGCATCACAATAACACCTTCGCGAAAGGAAGGAGATGATGGCCGGTTGCCGAATATACTTTTAATCCGGTTATACAGGCCCGATTTGTTGTTTAAGAAAGCTACTGCCATAGAATTAGATTTAAGTTTGTATTCCTGAATTGAAGTTAAAGCTTTTGCAAGCGTAATTTTTTCGTCGCCGGTTTGGGCGGCCAATGCATCGCAGCATTCTTCGCGCTCCTGCCGGGCAATATGCGATATCCACCATGTAGCAGGGTGAAAGAAAAACAGTGACTCAATGATGAGCTGGAAAATATTGATAAGGAAATCGTTGCGCTTAATGTGAGCCAGTTCGTGCTGTAAAACTATTTTCATCTCTTCGGGCGATAAATTCCCAGCCAGCATGCGGGGAATCAGAACCACAGGTTTGAAATGTCCTATCACCATAGGAGACGAAGCTTTGGAAGATAACAACGGATAAATGGTCCTTTTAATGAAATAATTCTCTTTGATTTGCTCCACCATATTTTTCAGCGATTCGCTCACAGGTTCAACATAATAATTCTTCAACCGCTGAATAATAATTAACGACCCGAGATTTTTCAGCAATAGTGCTGTAATTCCAATAAACCACAGGAAAACGATGATGGGAATATAGGTTGAGTACAGGTTCAGAAATTTTTCCAGAAGGTTCTGGCTTATCTCCATCTTCGCCGCAGCAGCATATTCGGGATGAGCAACCATTACAATCTCAATACTGCTACGAGCCTTGAAAAATGTAATGATTGCCATTACAGGCAACATAAACACCGAGAATACAGCGGCATAATATCTGGGAACGGGGCTTGATTTTCGGGTAATCAGCATGAACAGCCCTAAAAATAAAGCCAGCACTAAGGCCTGCCACATAAAGTGGATCAGCATAAAACCAAGAGAATAAACAGTTTCGGGCGAAATAAACTTGAATATTGCATCCATACAGTTTGAATTTGAGGGTTATTTTTTTGCTTTTAATTCCTGTTGCTTTATAAACTCTTTGATTTGCTCCAGTTCTTTTTCCGAAGCACTATAGTTACCAAGCGCGCTCATTACCAGGTTATAGGCAGAACCATGATATACTTTATTTAGAATTTTATCGAGAAATTTCTCCTGGATATCTTTTTTCTCCACCAGAGCCCGGTAAATATGGCTTTTACCATCCGCCTCACGCTCCAGAACACCTTTTTCGTGCATAATCTGCATGGTTTTAAGCACTGTTGTATAACCAACTTCTTTGTATCCGCTAAGCTTATCGAAAATTTCTTTCACACGGGCCTCTTTAACATCCCATAGTATCTGAAGGATTTCGAGTTCGGCATCGGAAGGACTGTAATTGCTTTTATCCATTTTAGTACGAATTATTTCGTATCAAATGTACGAATGTTTTCGTAATAAAAAATTTTATTTGAATATTTTTTGAAATATTTCATTTTACTAATTAAAAATGAAATCATTAAGCCAAGTAAAAAAAACAAAACAGGGATGTTCGGCATTACCGAACATCCCTGTCCCTATTAAATAAATTTTACTTTAAAGTACCACGGTTGTAATGGAATGCGGTAAACACTCAACCGAAGCTGCTTTTCCCTGTATGCAAAGTTTGTATGGAATTGTTGTATCGGAAACATTCAGTACCACTACAGCAATTTTACCATCGGTATTTATAAAAGCTGTAGCCTGGAGATTGAAACGATTGGTTGAAGCCACAATACGCTTTGCTCCCGGACGGATATATTTCGAGAAATGGCCAACGTAATAATAACTGTTGGTATAAATGAGTTGCCCGGTTTTAGTATCAGCATGAACCGGGGCAAAACACAAGTTATTTACATGATTAGGTCCGCCGGTTTCATCCAGCAGCACATTCCAGTCGGTCCACAACGAAGTACCGCAGTTAAAATCGTTAACCATCGAAATTCCATAACGCTCGCCTAAATCCCAGGCGTTAACCCTGTCGAGTTTAAACGATTCAACACAACCTTCGGTAAAAGCGAGGTTAGTATTGGGAAAGGCATCTTTCACCCTCCTCAGGTTTTCGAATTGCATGCTGCCACCGGTCCAGGTTTCGTACCAGTGAAATCCTATACCCCAAACATACTTGGCCGCAGCGGGGTCGCTAAGAATTGTACTTGCACGCTGGTAAATAAGATCGCGGTTGTGGTCCCAGGCGATCAGCTTTTTTGAAGCCATTCCACTTTTCACCAATGTGGGGCCGAGGTAGGTTTTAATAAAATCACGCTCTTCTTCAGCGGTGTAAATGCACGATTCCCAACGCTGGGTAGCCATAGGCTCATTCTGAACCGAAAGTCCCCAAACAGGAATACCTTCCAACTCCAAAGCCCTGATATACTTAATATAATAGTTGGCCCACGATTGACGGTACTTAGGCAATAACTTGCCACCCTTCAAAACATTATTATTATCTTTCATCCAGGCAGGAGGACTCCACGGGCTAACATACAAGGTTAGTTTACCTCCCGCAGCAGCAATGGCCCGCTTAATAAAAGGGATACGATACTGCTTATCATGAGCAATGTCGAACGATTTCAGCAAAGAATCATTTTCGGTAACATAATTATAGGTGCCGCTCGAAAAATCGCAACTGGCAATATTGGTTCGTCCAAGTGTATAGCCAATCCCTTTTACCGGATTGTAATAAGCCTCCATAAACTCTTTTTGCTTATCAGCAGGGAGTTTGGCATAAACCTCTGCAGATGCATCAGTAAGCGCTCCCCCGATACCAATAAGAGTTTGGAATGTTTTGGAGGGATCGATAAAAACACAAGGCTGAGTTTCGAGGGGCTGACCAAAATCTGAAAATGTGACATCATCAACCTTCGAAAGACGTAAATCAGTCCCCTGAGCAGTAACGACAACCTGAGCTTTTTCAGGCACTTTAAATGAGGTCGGTTTAGCAGGCGACTTCTGGCATACAGCCGTGCCAGAGGCTACCATCAAGACCAGCATAACGAATAACGAATTAGAAATTTTCTTCATGAATGTAGGTGTTGTTTTTCGCGGTAAAGATATTCAGTTCCTGAAAATTATCAAGGCAAAAACTTTATCATCCTTTAATCCTTTTTCTTTTGAAATAACCTCCTGATAAGGGATCGTATGGCGGGTTCGTTCTCCTCTTTATTGTCCTTTTTAACAGTATCGCGTTTCTCATCAGGTTTCTTGTCGAAAAGGCGATTGAAAAAACCTTTTACCCCAACTTCCCGAAAGGGTTCGCACTCCAGGAAAGCATAAGTTTCTTCAGGTATTGAAAAATGAGTAAGGTATTTATTTTTCAACTGAGCATCGTTTTCCACATTTTTCAGAATGTTTGCCGCTATGGGCATAGCAAGAGCCGATCCGGAGCCGTTACGACTGTAAAAATGAACCTCAGGTGAACTGGCTCCTACCCAGGTTCCTATTACCATATCGGGAGTATAAGCAAAGAACCAGGAGTCGGAATAATTCTGAGCTGTTCCGGTTTTACCTGCAAGCTGCGATTGAACTCCAAACCTGCTGCGCATCCCGGCTGCAGTTCCTGAGTTGATTACCTGCTGTAACATTGCGGTTATCATATCACATTTTTCGCTATCAAAAACCCTCGTTGGCTCTAAAGACTTATGCTTATACAACACTTTCCCATTTGGATCGGTTATTTTTTTTATGATATAAAGGTCGGTCATCATCCCCTGATTTGCAAAAGCACCGTAAGCACGTACCATCTCCAGAAGCGACAAATCGAGCGTTCCAAGAGCTATGGAAGGGGCATCGTTCGTAAACCGGGGGAAATTAAGTGTTTCACAGGCTTCGGAAAGCTTATTTTTTCCAACTCTAAAATACAAATCGACCGAAGGCAGATTCATTGAATGTGCAAGAGCATACCACATAGCCACGGTGCTATCGGCAGTTGACGACCTGTCGTAATTCTCCGGCTCCCAGTTTTCGTATCCTTCATACTTATTTTTGGCATTTTCGAGATACAAACAGGGATCCATGCCATCCTGGAGTGCTGTCATATATAAAAATGGTTTAAACGCCGAAGCAGCCTGCCGGTGCGATAAAACCATATCGAAAGGAAGCGTTTGAAAATTATTTCCACCAATCCATGTGATCACCTCTCCATTCTTAGGATTGGCAATAAGAACCGATGCATGGAGCATTTTATAATAATGCCATAAACTATCCAGTTTACTTACATTTTGCGTTTGCTGACCCTTCCAGTCAAATAAACGTACTTTTCGTTTCTTTGAGTCGTTTGCGTAATTGTCCGAAAGTTTCTTCTGCTTTGCCAACCACGAAGTTTTAGCCTTTCTGTTTGCCAGTTCTTTATTCAATAAACCTTGCATTACCGACAGGTGGTTCCTGATTGCCATCAATGCCATTTCCTGAATCTTCATGTTCAGGGTTGTATAAACCCTCAGACCATCTTTTTCCAGGTTGTATTCGCTGTTATTAGCATCGTTTATGGAATCAAGCAGATGTTTGGTTCTTATTTTAACCTGATGAACAAAGTATCCAGCCGGAAATCCGTTCGTTATCTCGTAATTAACTTTCAAAGGAAGATTTTTTAAGCTCTCAGCCTTCTTTTCAGAAATATAGCCTTCTTTTGCCATAAGGTTTAAAACTACATTACGACGAATTCGGGAATTCTCAGGATTCAACACCGGGTTATAATAAGTATTTGCTTTGAGCATACCTATTAAAACAGCCGATTCTTCTATCTTTAACGACTTCGCCCCTTTACTGAAGAACCTTCGGGCAGCAGACTCAACACCGTAGACCTCTTCGCCAAAGGGTACGGAATTGAGATACAACAGAAGGAGCTCTTCCTTGCTATAGATTTTCTCCATGCGCGAAGCGATAATCACCTCTTTAATTTTATTTACCGGAAGGGTAAGAAATCCATATCGTTTACGACCGTACAGATTTTTTACAAGCTGTTGCGTGAGAGTACTTCCTCCCCCGCTGTTATCGCGCAAAAGGATGCTTTTAACAAAAACCCGGATATAACTGAAAGCATCATAACCTTTATGGGAGAAAAAACGACGATCTTCTGTTGCGATTAAAGCATTTTTAAGGTGTTGAGGGATATCATTCCATTTAATATTGGTGCGATTTTCGGCGAAATACTTACCAATTATAATATTATCGGAGGAATAAACCAGAGATGCCTCTTCATTGCTGATGGCTGTCAGCTCTTTCTGATTGGGGAGTCTCCCAAAAAGTCCGGCGTAAACCAGACCGAAAAGCATACCAAACAGCAATAATGCCGATAAAAGAACAACAATCACATATTTTAAAATCCTTCTTCCCCACTTTCCGTTAGTTTTCTTTTTCTTCTTCATTAATTGTCTATCCAAAGCATTATTCAATAACGTTTCAAGCTTTAAGTAATAACTCCTATTCAGTAGGAATATTGCAAATATGAAACAAAGAAAGGAAGAAAGAAAAGATGTTATTCAGGAAAATTCTAAGAAATAAAATTAGCTTAAGCTATTCCGGCCGGTAAGGAATTGAAAAGAAAAATGTTGAACCAGCCATAAACTCGGACTTCACCCATATTTCACCTCTAAGCAGCATAACCAGTCCTTTACAGATAGGCAGCCCTAAACCATTTCCGCCAAAATTTCGGGTAATCGTATCATCTCCCTGTCTGAAATTATCAAATATAATATCCAGTTTCGACGCTTCTATACCAATCCCGGTGTCCTTTACATAAAAAACAAGGTCACTCCGATCCTTCAGATAGCATCCAACCTCTACATGGCCTTTTTCGGTAAATTTCAATGCGTTATCCACCAGATGAGAAAGAATCTTATGCAATAATTTTTTATCGGTATTTACTTTTAGAACGGTATCATCAGATTCAATAAAATGAAGTGTAAGATTCGGAAAATTAGCAGTCATCACTAGCTTATACCTCTCGTTCAGCTCCCGAAACAAGTCTCTTATATAAAAGTTCTCAATCCTTGCCACCATTTCATTAGCTTCAATCATTGAAATATCAAGAATATCATCGATTATGTGAAGAAGGTCGTTACAGCTCTGCCTGATATAAGTAATGTATTTATCCCTTACCTTATCGTGTTCGTCCGAATTAATAAGCTGCTCCGAAAACCCGATAATGCCGTTCATGGGAGTTCGGATCTCGTGACTCATATTGGTTAGGAAGGCAGTTTTAAGCTTATTGGCTCTTTTCGATTTTTCAATTGCAATCTTCAGTTCTTTATTGTTCTTGAAAAAATTAAATATAAGCCGGCTTATTTGCCTGAATTCGCGGCTGTATGTTTTTAACTGCCGTAATTTTTTAGTATCCGGGGTTATCAGAATTTCTTCAATCAGGCGTAAGGGTTTGTTTACCCATAATGCTGAAAAATAAGCAAAGATTCCAAGTGTAAGTATGGCAGAAATGATTATAAGAAATAGAATTTTATTGGATGTTTTCTCGTAGTCACCTAAAACATTCAGCTTTTTTTCCACCCTTATAAAACCAACGTTATGGTTGTTCCAATCGACAACAGGACTGTAAGCGGTTATAATGCCATTGCTTAACTCCGATAATTCCAAGGGTTTATCCTTTTTAAAACCAAGTGTGGTTTGTGTTATATTTTCCAGTTGGTGGAAATAACTTGCGCTCCAAACTTTTGCGAGCAAAAAATAGCCATGTGGTGAAGTAATTCTTTCAGGATCGTTAGTAGGATGAATAGTTGCCCCCACTACCTGAACCACCAGCGAATCCGCAATAATATGTGTTTTAACAAACCTGTTGGAATGAAGGTAATTGAGCATAAAGGTGGAATCGGAAAAATTAACGTCCAAAGGCAAATTTTCATATTTTTCGGTATAGAAATTATTCCTGGCCGAATCAAGCACCCATACAGCATCTACCTTGAAATTTACCATCATTGTATGAATATTTTCATTGGCCCACTTCTTGTCATGCGTACCAACAAAATCCACCATCTCATCCCAGAAAGTATAGTCGTTTGCCACCTGGTGCAAGGTCCCGGAATTCAGCACCATCAAATCACTTATATTCTTTTCGAGCTGAACCGCATAAGACTCACTTAACATTCTCTTTTGATCCTTCTGAAAATGGAAAATAAAAAGAATGGTAATTACAATGATAAAAAAGCTGAGAAATAGAATTAAAAAGAGTTTAAACTGTGTTCTCATGAATTAAAATTATGCGCCCCCAACCACCTAAAATTTAGTTAGAAGTTACGGATATTTTAGGATTGAGTTACAAAAATCAGAAGAATAATAGTCGTAACCTACTAGCGCGCAACTCTTTTGTTTACCCTTCCTTTGAACCGACTAACCCCGTCGATCAACACCTCAACTACAATTCTTCCTGCAGGAAGATGTTCCATGTTGTAATTAAAGGTTGCATTTTTAATAGCAGTATATTCATGCTTTTCAACTAAAACTCCGCCCACGGTAATCTGAACCGTTACATTTCCGGTTCGGTTGGATACTATATCCAGCTCGCTATTTTTTGTAACATAGCGGGGATAAAGAGAAAAAGCGTATTTGGGCGATACCGTATCTGTAACAAAGTCCGAGGTGGCATTAAAGCTCAGCATCTCGCCGTTACCGCAATCGCTCTCAAAAGCATGGAGTAAATTACCTTTCAGGTCAAAAATACGCAGATAACCGCTCCCATTCTGAGGTTCGGCCCAAAATTCCAGTCCATCACCAGCGGTATCTGTTAGGTGAAGTTCGTACTTCCCGGTAGTAAGCCGAAGTGTGTCCATGTAAATTTTATTGCTGTCGAGTTGGGCGGATGTTTTTACATAAACCGTATCGTTATTCGATTTAACAAGGTAAACATTATTGTCCTTAGGCTTGCTATTGGTTTTAAACTGAAGTACAAAACTTGTGGGATATCTTACCGGGGCTTTAAAAATGGAAACCATTGAGTTATCCCCCATCCATGCATCATTTTTACCATTAGGTTTACTTAATGAAACTGAAAATGAATTCTCACCATCTTTCGATTTCACATCACCCGGGAGTATAATTTCAGCTAACTGGTTAAATTTCAGGTTACCTTTCCACAAAAAATTCTCCCTGGTAAAGCCATTGGTTCCGTAGGTTATTGCAACCGATTTAAGCGGCTCCGATCCAAGATTACGGATAACGATCCGCGGGTTAAAACTGGCAGGGTTCAGCCTGAGAAACTGTTGTTCATCAGTTGGAACCATTATTTTTTCAATGGCGACGTCTACCTTTTGCAATGGTTTTGAATATTGAAATAAATAAGCCGAAATCTGTTCAACTGCCTGGATATTTTCAGTTGCTGTATATGGCTCCAGCTCCAGAGAAGCTGTGTGTTTGCCAGGGGTTGTTTCAACATCAATTATATCTGGACGCTGAAGGTCTCCCGGACACCAATAAGCCCGATCGTACACCCATGTACCTCCCTGTGGATATAACGGATTACAACCACAGTCCTTCCACATATTTCGCTGATCGACAACTTTCTGGTCAATCTTTAAAATACGCCACCGCGAACAGAATTCACTGCAGTTTTTAGGACGATCCATTCCATGCCCTGTATGCTGAATACGGATGCGGTTGATTGCAGCATTGTGGAGACTTTCGTAATTCACAGGCAGAATATTGTCTTCTATCTTTTCCTTAGGATCGCCATATTTGTAACCGGCGTTCCATAAAGGTGTCATACCAATAAAATTCATTACCGGCTGACCAGTAATTATTTCAAAATCGATTGTCAGCGCCCATCCTAATGTTGGAGCCTCATAACCGGTATGAATATATTCAATTTCAACGCTGTCGCGCAGAAAAGGTGCGAAGTCGGTGACATCCACATCCCATTTCCAGCTCCAGCCCTTTCCATAAATGCTTCCGTAAGGAGTAAGCATGCGTCCCAGCTCATAGTTCAACATAGCACCTCTTACTCCACCTTTACGAAGCAGATTGATGCGGTCCAGGTAATCCCAATGCGCTGTAGGCAAGCTATCGGGACTGCCAAGTGTAAGGTGCATAATTACTTTACGCACCGACTCCTTTTCTGTAGGGAAGACACCCCACTTTACAAACGATTTGGAACCCGTTGCCGGATTACAAACAATTGTTGTCCGGTTATGCGTAACTATATGTTTGTTTGAAGTCTGGGCAAAACTAACCTGAACTGCCAACAACAGAAAAAGAAAATGAGCTCTGAACATAGCATTAAATTTAAGATGCGCCAAGTAAATGAAAATTTATATGGAGAAAAAAGACTTTCGACAGGATTTGGAATAGACGTTTGTTGTTTAAAAATCTAATCATAATGGAATCTACATTTTACAATAAGAACTGTAAATTATCTCGACAGCCAATAGCTAAACTTAATCATAAAAATATTCTTGGGAAATAAGTCGGCCATTTTATGAAAGCCTTTGCCAAAATCGAAAGGACCGGTTTGTTCAAAGGCGGTTCTATCCTGCGCCCAGACAAGATAAAGAGCCGAGCCTGCCCTGAATTCCCATCGTAAAACCAGATTACTCCTGAACTGGTGAAAATTAAAATCGGGATTTGTAATTGAATGAGTGATACCAGCTTCCGTATCAACAAAATTAAAATTATCGTCATTCACTTCGGGCCCGAGAATTCTGAATCGTTTATTATAATCAGCATCTAAAGGGTCAATAACTTTTTTAAAGTTAGTATACTTCCCTATGGATACAAACGGACTTCCATAGTACTGAAGTGTAAATTCGGGATTAATAGCAAGATCGATTCTGAAGGTTAAACCCAGATTTCTGTTATCAATCCTGCCTAACAAATAATTCTGATTGCCTGATTTACTGTATCGGTCGAGGTATTGCAAATCGTCTACGTTCTTTTGAAAGGATGATTGAAGAGAAAACAAAAGATTTGAAACAGGTCTGTAATTAGCCTGTGCATTAACCGTATAACTGTAAGAGTCGCCTTCGGACCACTTACTATAGTTGCCACGAACGTTAAAATACAAATCCTTTGACGAGCTTGTTCTCAAAACATATGCAAGCTCCAGCAAATCGGGCATTTTCATCGCTGGACCACCTCTCAGAATTCTTTCGTCCATTGTGCGGAACTTATATTGACCATCAATTTGGGCAAACCAACTGTTGAGGAACTCACCTCCGGCTGAAATATTTACGGCCGAAAACAGACCGTTTCCCATAGCATTCCAGGCATTTTGCTGAAGCAGGGTAATGTTGTAATATTTAAATATCCAGGCTTTTTCCTTTTCAACCCATGAAATGTTTGTGTTATTTTTGATGATGTTCGAAATAGTCATATAGCCCAAATCGTTCAACTCCAGACCCGGTGAGCGTAAATTTATTTCTTCGCTGTAACGCCAGTGCCCTTTGCTCCACTTTCCGATTTTAAACGAGGCTCCTATCCCGCTTAAAGAAGTTCTGGTAGTATCAAAAAAGATATTTTCCGCATTGGGACGTTGATAATAGCGGGCCGATGATGCCTGTAAACGGGTTATTGCTTCCTTTTCGCCATTAATACTGCTCCCAACAGTTTTAAGCTCGAAAAAATATTTACGATCGTTCCAGTACCTGGTAAAATCCAAACCATATGTTAAGGCATTTCTGGAAAGAAAATTCAGATAATCTTTATTGATAACCCGGTGAGAGTGTGTTAGAATTCCGCCGATAATGGTATTTCCCTTATCATAATCTTTCTGGAAACGTCCGATAAAATAATTTGAAAGCGGCTCGGCAACCTGGCGAAAATCGGAATTGTTATTATGAATTTCGGCCGTTTCTTCGGCTGTAACGGATTCAATAATCCCTATTGAAAGACCCTTTGAGGTTTTGCCCGACAACTTAAAAGCTCCTCCTATAGTAGTGTTTTCAGGCATTCTTACAGTGTCGTAACCAGGATTATAAGATGGAGCATGACCTAAACGGCGTGTATAAAACAACAGATCGTTATCAAAAGTGAAATCGAAAATATTCTTTCCTTCAAGAAAAAACGGCCTTTTCTCTTCAAAAAAAGTTTCGAAAGCAGTAAGATTCATTACCGACGGATCAGCTTCCACCTGACCAAAATCGGGATTAATAGTGGCATCGAGCGTAAGGTTGTTTGTAATTCCAATTTTTGCATCGAGGCCAATCTGAGGTTTAAAGGCACCACCTGTCGCGAAAGGATTCCCGGTTTGCTTTTTTGAAGTGGTATATTTACCCGAAACATATGGAGATAGCTCCACCCGCCTAGCTTTCTTGAGTCCTTTTAATCCATGCAGTTCTCCAAATGTGTAAACCAATCCTGTGCCGTCGTTCGCTACCAGGTTCCAGTGATTTTCTTCATGAAGCCTATGAATATAGCGCCATGAGTTAAAACCCCAAACCTGCTCATCGGCATCGCTATACCTTAGCTGACTCAGCGGAATCTGAAACTCCGCAGTCCAGGCAGAATCCTCATAGGCAACTTTTCCATACCAAACGGCATTCCAGTTCACATCCCACCCGTCGTTCCCCACAAGTACATCGAGCTTTTGCCCACCTGCAGTGAGATCAAATTCAAAAGCCGTGCGATGATCGAAATAACTGTCAAACTGAACCCCCAGAATATCGCCCTCAAAATCGTCGCGACGCCCGATTCTTTTGCTCACTTTGGCCATATCGTCGTAAGCACGGATGCCGACATAAACATTCTTGTCGTCGTACAAAACCTTTATTTCGGTACGTACGGAGGGATTTGCTTTGTAAACAGGTATATATTGGGTATAATCACTCTGAAATTCGCCCAATTTCCAGCAATCATCATTCAAAGACCCATCGATAACAGGCTGGATGTTAATCCGTATTGTATTATACTTCCTTTTTTTTATAATAGTGTCTCCGCCCGAAGTTGCAGGATGGTTCATTCCTGCAACTATACCTTCCGGCAGGAACAATACATAGAGAAAAAAAAAGACAAATAACTTCCTCATTTAATTGACCTCCCGCTTGTCATCAGTACTATTGAACTTTTTTCGACATAACCTTTCGGGTAAGCCATTTGCGCACCGGAATATCGTATAGATGCAGTGATGCATATGCAAGGGCAATACTCGAAAGCAGAACAATAATAGCCTGTGGATAAGCTTCGCTGAAGGACAAATTGTGCTCGGTAACCCAACCGGTATAAACGTAAATGATAGGATAATGAGTTATATAAATGGGATAGGAAATATCGCCCAGGAATTTGCAGATTTTAGAGGCAAATTTACCTCTCACCTCTCCGCTTGCTCCCATATAAACTATAAGTGGAAAAGCAAAAATGATAACAAGTGAATCGTAAAGACCATTCATCCAAAGGTTTTCAGCACCTCCCACCCGGGGAAATGCTAAAATGGCAATAATTAATAAGCTGCACCACAAGAACGCATTTTTAATGTAAGTTAATTTCACCATACGCGAAAGCAGCAAGCCTGCAAAGAAAGGATAAAGCAACCGGGTGAAACCAATACGCATCTGAGTGCCATCGAGCGCCCATCCGCCAATCACATCACCTGTAGGACTTGAAACAGCAAGATGAATAAGTGCAGCACCAAATATAAACACAAAAATAGCCAGCAGGGTATTTGAAAATTTTCTTACAAACAATGCATAAAGTATGTTACCAATATACTCGAAGAAAAGGGTCCAGGCTGGTCCATCGAGCGGATGCATTTCTATCCAGCCACGAATATCCCAGGCTTTAGGCAAGGGCAACAAGGTAAAACCCAATAACATAACCAATAACATCTTCCATACCGGAACTTCGCTAATTCCTTCAAAATATCCTCCATCCTGAAAATAAAAAAGAATAGCTCCAACTAACGTTCCCATAATAATCATGGGGTGTAAACGGATTAAACGCCGTTTAAAAAATCCGCCTAAACTCATTTTACCCCACCGGTCATCGTAGGCATAGCCAATTACAAATCCCGATAGCACAAAAAAGAAGTCAACTGCAAGATAACCATGGTTAATCCACTGGATAAGATGATTACCCCCAGTATGTGTTTCGAAAATATGAAACATAACTACCATTACCGCAGCAACACCGCGTAATCCGTCGAGAATATCATAATGGCTTTTGGAATCGGGAAAAACAGAAGACTGTGCACCGGAATTCATTGCAATTCTTTTTGAAGATTAATATCAGTTTAGTTGTTTAATCTGCGTAATTATGAATTTTTTTAATGAAATCCTATACTTACATTAAAAAATAGCAATGATGCGGCATAGCAAATTGTAGTCAAAACACATTCAAATACAGGAGCTGCTAACTAAGAAAACCTTTAAAATAAGCGAATTCAAAAAAAACATTTTTTTATTGAAGGAATTTCGGAATGCATGTGTCAAACAGATGTAACATTAAAACAAAAAAACATGAAAACATCACATTTTTCTGCAATCATAGCAATGGTACTGATGCTTGCAATTTCGGGCAACGTTTTATCGCAACAATCATATCAACAGGGCCCCAGAGGTCCAAAAGCCGGTCCCAACTTCGACACACGCATCCCTAACCTGACAGAAGAGCAACAAGCAAAGATTAAAGACATCCGGGTAGCTCATCTAAAAGAAGTTCAGACTCTTCAGAATCAAATGGGTGAATTAAAAGCCAAGCAGAAAACGCTCTCAACTGTGGAAAAACCAGACCAGAGAGCTATTGACGCCAATATTGACGAGATCACAAAAGTTCAGAACCAGATGATGAAAAAAGCATCATCTATGCATCAAAAAGTTCGTGCATTACTAACCGATGAACAGAAAATATGGTTCGATAACCATGCCGGACGAAAAGGGATGCGCGACGGTATGTGCATGAGAAAGGGCGACTGTCCTTGTGCTGGAATAGGTCAAGGCAGAGGTCAGGGAATGGGGCTGCAACATAGGAACAGAAATCAGGGTGGAGGAAATTTATAGTGGTATGTCTAAGTAACCTGAGTTTGATGTAAGAAATTACGCAAATTCACAAAAATAAGGTAATAAGGTTAAATATCATCTGGCCTCCATTGTACTAAGGTTGCAAAGACCCATAAAATAAGGTTTTCCAAAACGAAACCTTATTTTCAATCCGCTTAACCTTAATACAAAAATTATAACAAACTAAATTTAACCTTATAATATGGTAGTATGTCGTAAAAAATTAAAAATTTACTTTATTGATTCACAAATCAGTTATAGAAATCCCTGGGTGATTTGCCCGGGGATTTATTATTTTAAAAAGTAATAAGGCTAAAAAGTCCATTTCAGAACCGCAGGTCCTGTTTTACTTCTCAGCTCGAAAGAATCTAATGCTCCCGAACCGTTAAATTCGATCATTATCCCCATTAATTTACCCATGGGTTTCTTGTAGGTTGTTTTAAAAGATGTTGTGTTGGTTGTAATGTTTAATGAATGCCGGTACCCTGTTAAAGTAATATTTTGCCAATCGTTCAGGTTTATTCCCAATGCAGAAAGATCATTATTCTGGCCTGCAATATAAGTATCGGAAACAGATAAATTAAGATTACCAACGCACCCGGGTGAGCAAAACGGTATAATCATCATTTTTTGCTCCCCGAAAATAAAGAAGCGAACATCCTGGCAAGTGAGCCCTCCATGTTCAATACTGTTTCGAATTCTTGCTGTGAGTTCGAAATCATCAACCGAGATAGAATCGAAAGCTGCAATGTTATAAAATCTCACACAATAGTCTCCTTTTGTAATCCCTTCTTTTTTCTTTTCAATTAAAGAAGACGGGAAATAAAATAAACCATCGTTAATACTGTCGTTCAAATACACAGGAATTGAAAGTGTAGTACCTGCATAAGCCATGGCTTCCCATCCGTTCGTTTTTATAAGAACCTTTTCTTCGGCAATCTTATTATTGTCAGCGAAAAGTTTGGCAGTATGATAACCAGGGTAATAATATATACTGGTATAGTTTTTACTACTGACAGGTATGGGCACTCTGGTTTTATCGTTCCATGTTTGCTGAAAATAAAACCTGCTGGCATTTATGCTGTCTAAATTGAATGAAAAAACAACCGTATTGGGTACTCCGCTTGATAAAATTTTATGAGTGAAAGGTACAATATTAGTATTTTCAGTCTGGTTATCCCCCCAACCGAAACTTAAGGAAAGAATAAATATAACACCTGCTATGGCTATTAACGGAGCAACAATTGTTTTTATAACTTTTTTTTGGCTCCAGTTCCGACTGGTTTTAACAATAGTTTCTTTTCTCTCTTCACTCCCTACCGATGCCCTGAAATGATTCCAACTCTCATATCCGATAAATATTGCCAATGCATTTAGAGTTGCAGGCTGTGGAGTACTTGAAAAGGTTCCCGACCAAATTCTTTTAAGAGTTGAGAGGCTAAGTCTGGTTCCGGTTTTTTCAAAAACAAGATCACACAACTGCTCAAAATCGCGCTGCTTCCATTCCCGGGAAGTACCCCACTGAAGCTTTTGCTCAATTAACTCAAGACAACGTACAATATAAACAGAATGTGGATTACTCATTATATTATATCACAACTATTTACAATTTGAATGCTTTTTGAACGCCTTTTGCGTTCTGTTTGAAACTATTCACAAAGTAAACCTAAAATACCTTTACCGAACAATTCTAAAACTTAAAAAAATGGAAAAACAATTCACAATTAATACAAAGCCTTTAAAAGCGGCAATGGTTCTGTTTCTATTTATGGGTATAACCCTAAATGCCCAACAATTGAAAACTATGGTTTTTGATTCGTTTCATGGACAAAATCCCCAGAATGCTAAAACTTTTCAGGGATTGTTACCGGCAAAAACAAAGGCTGATATCATTCTTTCGCAAACTACAATAAACGACTCCGTTCTGTTGGATACACATGCTCTGATTTTGTTTTCGCCAACAAAACCGTTTACGGCACCTGAAAAAGAAGCTGTTGTTAAATACTTAAAACATGGAGGTTCTCTGCTTCTTATTTTCGATGAGGAGCGAAGGATGAAACTTAACGAAGTAGGGGTAAATGATTTTGTGAAGCCCTTTGATATTGAATTTACCGGGGACATTCCGGTAAGGCATAACTGCGGAGCGATTGCCGAAAAAAGTAAGATTTGTGAAAAACACAGAGAATTACCTTACAGCGGGGGCCGTTCTATTGTCGGAGGTGAAGTTATCAGTCGTGTTTACGATGATGGCAATTATATTCATTGCGCCTATAAAACAAACGGAAAAGGGAAGATAATACTGATGAGCGATGGTATGGCCGGATTATTATTAGGCAGAAAAGATGGCGAAAGATTTAGCGGAACCGGTCCCTCCGATTCCAAATACTGGGGTGGTGACAGTGAAATTTTCATGAAGGAGATACTTACATTCCTTGCCGAATAAATACTGAAAAAAGCTCAAATGTCTTGTATCCTTCAACAAGACATTTGAGCATGCCTGAAATATTGAAACAATTAATGTTTTTCCATCTTTACCTTTTGCACAAATTCCTTTGAAGGTTTGAATTTTGGAATGAAGTGCTCCGGAATAATGAGGGTTGTGTTTTTAGAAATATTTCGTGCAGTTTTCTTTGCTCGTTTAATAACCTCAAAAGTACCAAATCCCCTCAGGTAAATATTACTACCCTTTGACATAGAGTGTTTTACTGTTTCCATAAGGGCTTCTACAGTATTCATTACTGTCACTTTCTCGATTCCGGTTTTGTTTGAAATCTCGTTTACAATATCCTGTTTTGTCATAATAAAAAATTTTATTTCAAATATACTAGTTATTTAATATGCTGATGTCGAGAGTACTTATATTTTTAAAAAAAATACATTGAAACCGTTTTAAAATTGTTCAAAACCCCAGCTTGAATTTTGCTCAATTGTTCAAATCTATTTATCAAAATTAAAAATTCACATGGTTCGAAATAACTAAATTCGCACAATTAATTATAAAAAAAGATGGAATCGATGTTAACAAGCAAGAACCAGGGGAATGCGATTGAAATTTTGTCCAGGGAGCTTTCATTTGAGGAAATCATTGAATTATCGCCAAACCAATACCCAAAAGGTGCCGAAAAGAAAACCGATGGTGATGGATGGTCACTCTGGGTAAAAGATGGATCCAATTATGCTGTAATTCTCGGCGTAGGCGTCTTTTTATTAAAACGTTAGATTACATTTTCCACTATTCAATTCAGGTCAATAGTTCAAATATCAGCATTTCTCAAGTTGCGTAATTTCAATCTCGGTTTTGATGCAGCTTTGTCATTGCTTATTCAGCCTTGCAGCAATTAAAATACCTTCGGCTATTTTAGGGATGAGAGAATGAGGGAACTCGTGTCCCATTCCTGGAATAGTGATAAGTTTAGCTCCGGGGATAGTTGATGCTACCTCACGGCCGGCAGCAATGTTTACCACCGGATCATCTTCTCCGTGAATTACAACCACCGGAATACGGATATGCTTTAGTTTTTCTCTTCTGTCGCAATTATCTGCAATAATAATAGCAGCCGCTTGCCTTGCTGTACCTTCAGGATACCATGCTCTTTCAACATTCCTTCTTGCCATTTTCATTAAAATGCTGTCAGGATCACTATACATTCTTCCCTTCATAGCCCAGTATATTTTGAATAAATACAAACTTTGTTCTTCCCGATTGGTTGTAACGGGGGGCGGCGTGGCCATAACCGAGAGCACTTCGGGATTACCCTGTGGTAAATCTGGATTACCAGAGGAAGCTGCAATTGAGGTAAGTGAAAGAGTTCTTTCAGGATATTCAATGGCAATTGTTTGAGCAATAGCTCCCCCCATTGATACTCCAACAATGTGTGCCTTTGGAAGCTTTAAAGCATCGAGTAAACCAATAGCATCGCCAGCCATATCGCTTATGGTATATTGAAGAGTCGACATATCGCATGTTTTAATTTTAGGGATAATAGCACCCCAATTGGGCGTACCCAGAGATTCGAGCTTCGATGATAATCCAACATCGCGATTATCAAACCGGATAACTCTATAACCCTTCCCGACCAATGCTTCACAAAATTCTACCGGCCAATCAGTAAGTTGCGATCCCACACCACTAATCAGGAGAATGGGTTCTTCCCTGCTTCCGAAAATTTCATAAGCAAGCTGTATACCATTTACACTCACTACTCCAACTTCTTCAGGAACAGCATATTTTGCCTGTAATGTAATGGGAAAAGCATAAAGAATTCCCATTAAACAAATAATCATTTGCTTTTTCATAATGTGTATTTTAAGATTATTAATTAAAATTCGTTTTTGTATTGGTCCAATAGTTCCTCCAAATGCCCAATGGGCTTTTTGAAACTTTTATTATTTTCGGAGATTATTGCCGCAAAACAAGATACAAGAGTTACAAGAAACACAATGACAGCAGCAGTCAGATTTTCGGAAATGGTTCCGGGAATATATAATTCAAATATCACCAACACACCAATTGCCGAACTAAGTGGAATCAGGAATATTTCGTATATTTTTTTGAAACGATAAAAACCAGCCAAAAGCGTTTTCTGACGAAGTATACTATCATACAAGGTTTGATTATTTCCATGAACCGACATGAAGCGGGCCATGCGTTTGAACTTATGCATTAACACGAAGGTAAAAGGGATATACAATAAAATTCCTGTAACACTTAGAAAGATAATTTCTTCTCTGTCCCAGTATTTTACCAGTACATGGCTTAGCATTGCATAAACTATGATTTGCAGCACAAAAGAGGCCCAAAAATAACGGAAGGAGTCGTTCATATGCCTTCTCATTCTCGACTGTACTATTTTGCCAAGAGTCTCCTGGCTATAATCGCCCTTATCAGAAGCGGAATTTTGCTTTTCATTCCAGGTTTGTTTAAAATCATCCAATATCCTCATGGTGTAATCTCTTTTAAATTTTAGACCTCAATTCGGTTTCTAAATCCCTTTTTATCCTAACCAGCCTAACACTCACATTAGAGCGCGAAAGTCCCAGAATAGCAGCTATTTCTTCGTAACTTACATTATCAAGATAAAGCAATACAATAGCCTTATTTAGTTCCGAAAGTGTACCAATAGCCTCCAATAGCAGGCTTATTTCTTCATTCTTATCTTCATTTACGTTATCAGGTATTTGAAAATGTAGGGTTGACAAGTTTACTACTTTTCCTTTCCGGGACTTTCGTCTGTAGGTAAGTGCAGTGTTTAGGCAAACACTATACATCCAGGTTGAAAATTTAGATTGGTTATTGAATTTACCATACGATTGCCAGAGGTGAAACATCATTTCCTGGATGACATCCTCTCGTTCTGAAGCATTATCAAAATAAATCCTGGCAATCCTGTGAGCTATTCCAAGATTCTGGTTTATGTTCCCAACAAAAGACTTATCCAAATAATTGCTCATATCCTTTAAAACTTTATAGGGTATAAGTAACAGAGACAGAAAAAAAACTACACCAAATTGCCAATATTTTTAAATGGAATTACTATTTAAGATATAGAAATCAGTTAATCATTACAATACAACAATCCTGGATATTGAAAAAGGCCCTTAAATTAATTTCCTCATTCCACTTCGTTTCATTCGGAATGACAAGAACCTATTTTTTTCGGGTGAATTATGGCGGTTGTGCTGATGATGAAAGCCATGCTTTCAGGACCGTAAAATATGCATGAACACGAGTCTACCACCTTTTCGGGTAATTGGCCACCACCCTTTTTTCAACCAAAATTCAGTAGCTTATTCCGGTTCAGAACCAGAAAATAGGATAATAATTACCCGGGACCTGAACATTACTTTTGATAACAGAATCGGCAGATATTCATATCGGGCGATAGAGCCCGAATCTGGGACCTGCAGTTTCATTTGATCTTAAAACTAAATGGTATGCAAATAGATTTAAGTCAGTTTAAGCAAAAGTTTGTTGTCGAGGCCGGCGATTTGCTAAATAATCTTGATAATATACTCGTTCAGCTCGAAAGAGATCCCACAAACCCAGGGCTTATTGGAGAGACCTTCAGGATTATGCATACCATTAAAGGAACCAGCGGTATGTATGGTTTCGACAGCATAGTTGAAATTACTCACGAAACCGAAACGCTTTACGATATGGTTCGTTCAGGACAAATGGAAGTTTCTGCTTCGTTAATCGAAATTACCTTTGCTTCGGCCGATCATATCCGTAACCTGCTCACCGAGAGCCAAACTAAAGAAATCACAGAGCGACACAGGTTGTTACTGGAAAGTATCGAAAGTTTCAAATCGGATACTCCAATTCCTGAATTGAGTATTACTTCTTCCGGTAAATCGGGACTGTCATCGTGGAGCATTATTTTCTATCCCGACGATGAACTTATCAGACGATGTGTTAACCTGGTCTACACCTTTCAGGACCTTTTTGCCCTGGGAGAATGCAAAATTCAAAGCTCACCATTTTCAGCGGAAGGAACCGAATCCTGGAATATCCTTCTGATTACTGAAAAACCGTATGGAGAGATTGAAGAAGTACTGATGTTCGTATCGGATTACTGCAAAATAGTTAAAGTAGCCGACTTTGACATTACCAACCCATCGGCAATTCTGACACGGGATGAGGAACTTAAGGATTTTGAGAGAAGACAGCAGGAATCCCAAAAGCCTGCAATGTCCAGAAGAAAAGTTAGCGAAATAACCCAGGACGTTATTCAGGGTCTTAATGATACACGCGATCCTAACCTGAAGCAGACCGTGATAAAATCGGGGCGTATCACTGTAGATGCTCAGAAACTGGACATGCTCATGTATCTGGTGAGTGAATTAGTTACCACCAAATCGGAGCTGCTATTATCCCTCGAACAGAACAATACTGAAAAAGCCTGGGGGGCCGCAGAAAAGATAGAAAATCTATCAAAGCTCTTCAGCAACAATGCTCTGGACATCCGGTTGGTTTCACTTACTGACCTCACAAACCGGTTTAAACGACTAGTGCGCGATTTGTCCAAATATCTGGGCAAAGATGTTGACCTGATTACCATTGGGGATGATACAGAGCTGGATAAGAGCATTATTGATATTATAGGTGATCCGATTCTCCACCTCATCAGGAATTGCATTGATCATGGGATAGAATCTCCTGAAGTCCGACTGCAGCGCAATAAACCGGAAACGGGCGCCATCCGTTTCGAAGCAAACAAGAGTGGAAACTATGTGTACATCACTATCAGTGACGATGGTAATGGTATCGATCCGGAAAAAATATACCAGAAAGCTATAGAAAAAGGCTTTATTTCCGCAGGAACTCAATTATCCAATAAAGAGATACTGGATTTGATTTTCCTTCCCGGGTTTTCAACCGCACAATCACTTTCCGATGTTTCGGGCAGAGGTGTAGGCATGGACATTGTGATGAAGAAAATTCACGAAATACGTGGCGAAATCTCAATAAAATCCACACCTGGAATTGGCACTGCCTTTATAATTAAAATACAGCAAACAATATCCATTATCGATACTTTGCTAATCTCCTCGGCCGGGACCACCTATGCAATTCCTGTTGAAGATGTTGAAGCGTGCGAATTACAAAAAGACAACAAACTTATTAGTAAACAAAGTAACCTGATAGTGTACAACAATCAGCTCATTCCTTTTCTTAATTTGAGAGAAAGCCTGTCGGGCGATCATTCAGTTCCTTCCCGTGAAAAAATTGTGGTAATAAACCGGCAGAATAAACCTTATGCTATTGTTACCGACAAAATTATAGGTGAATATCAGGCAGTAATCAAACCTTTAGGAAAGACTTTCAGCGACATACGATTTCTCTCAGGTGCCAGTATTCTTGGTGATGGCAGTATAGCGCTGCTTTTGGATACCGAGAAGCTCCGTCTTGAGATATCAAGTGAAATTGAAACAGTAAACATAAATTCATAAGACAATGGAAAACGAAACGTATCTCACTTTTCAACTGGGCGATGACTATTTTGCAGTGAACGTCAAGAATGTCCTCGAAGTATTGGAAAAGCAGCCCATTACTTTTGTTCCAAAAGCACCTGCTCACATTCTGGGCATTACAAATTTCCGTGGACAGATACTTCCTGTTGTTGATACGCGGTTTAAGTTTGGGTTACCCGGATACGACAAGCATACCAAAAATTCGGTAATTGTATACGAAATAAAGGGAGAAAAGGAAGTAACCACTATTGCCGCAACCGCCGATGCAGTCAAGGATGTTATTGAAATATCGCCAGAAGAAATAAAACCAGTTCCCGAATTAGGTATCAGCTACGACTCCAAATTTATAGCAGGAGCAATCCGCAGGGACGATGTCTTTATTCTTGTCCTGGAAATCGAAAAAATACTTGCAACATCAGGTCTGTCAGAAAAAATGATACAAAATGAATTAATAAGCTAAAACATATACCATGAAAAATCTAAAGATCAGAATGAAAATTTTGCTGGGCTTTGCCGTTGTCATTGCCTTAACTGCAGTTCTTGGAGTTGCTAACATTAATCAAATGAGGACCATCAACAAGAACACCGAAAGTATTGCCTCTACATGGATGCCATCTATTTTTTACATTGGGAGTATGGATGTTAATGTACTCGACGTACGCCGATACCTGTACCGCCACGTGATGACTCCCTCTCTGGATGATAAACTTTTCTCGGAGAAGAAAATTTCGGAACTCCTGGTTGCTCTATCCGAAAATGAAGCAAAGTACAAACAGCTTATAACAACTGATGAAGGAATGCAGTTATTTAACGAGTACAAAAAGAGCTGGACTGAATATCTGATTATAAACGAGAACATCATGAAAGTATCGCGCCAAAACGACAATGAAGGCACGATGGCATTGATGAAATCGTCGCTGGAGTCATACGACAAAGTGTTATCAATTCTTAGTCAGTCAGTTCTTCTCAGCAACAAAGGCGGCCAGGATGAGTATGCCAAAAGTAAATCGGAATATAGCACCTCGGTAATAGTTATAATCAGTATTCTTGCACTGGTTATTGCATTGGGTATATTAATCGGATTGTTCATATCAGGAACCATTTCAAAAGGAGTCAAAAAAGTACAGGAAGGTGCCCAAAAGCTAGCTATTGGCGACCTGACCTTTGATATAGAAATTGATTCCCGTGACGAAATTGGTTTGCTGATGGCCGATTTCAAGAAGTTGAAGGAAGCCAACCTGATGATTGTTGAAAATGCTAAGAAAGTTGCTAATGGCGACCTTACCGTTACCCTTTCCAAACGTTCGGATAATGATGAACTTATGATTGCTCTTTCGGATATGGTAGAAAGAATATCGGAAATAGTGGTTCGCATATATGAATCGGCTGAAAACGTTGCTATTGGAAGCGGGCAACTCAGCAGTACATCGGCTGAGATAGCGCAAGGTGCAAATGAGCAGGCATCGTCGGCCGAAGAAATTTCCTCGTCGATTGAAGAAATGGCCTCCACCATTCAGCAAAATACTGACAATGCAGTTCAAACTGATAAAGTAGCAAAGGTAACCGCCGAAGGTATTATTGAAGTGAGCAATTCCTCACAAAAGAGTCTGGAAGCCATCCGCACCATCGCTGAAAAAATTAAGGTGATAAACGATATTGCTGAAAAAACTGATATTCTGGCCATTAATGCTGCCATTGAAGCTGCGCGTGCTGGTGAACATGGAAAAGGATTTGCCGTAGTAGCCGCAGAAGTAAGAAAACTCGCTGAAACCAGTCAGAAAGCCGCTATTGAAATTAATAACATTTCATCGTCCAGCCTCAAAGTTACGGAAGTTTCGGGTGAACAACTGAAGACCATCATTCCCGATATTCAGAGAACAGCTACTTTGGTACAGGAAATTGCCGCCGCAAGTCTCGAACAAAATTCGGGAGTAAACCAGATTACCAAAGCTATTGAGCAGTTGTCGCAGGTAACTCAACAGAACTCTGCTGCTGCTGAGGAAATGAGCTCGACTTCAGAAGAACTTTCCAGTCAAGCCGAAACTTTGAAAGAGATTATCTCTTTCTTTAACACAGGCAAACAGGTTAAAAGAGAAACCTCTTCCCGACCAAGAAATTACAAGAGACCTGTTTATGCAACTCCCAAGAAAGCTACATCAAAAGGAATAAATATTCTTGAAAATGAAGATAATGATTTTGAAAATTTTTAGGTAGTTAAGGTTAGGTTAGGTTAGGTTAGGTTAGGTGTTAAAACCCCGGAAGATAAATCTCTTTCCGGGGTTTTATTTTAAATATTCACAATTTTATTTTTTATGGCAAACATAACCAGGGCTGCAGTATTTGAAGCACCGGTTTTGGAAAGAATATTGGAGCGGTGCCATTTTACAGTATCGAAGCTAAGAAATACTTTTTCAGCAATCTGCTCATTGGTAAGACCTTCGCAAACATACCGGATAATTTCTACCTCCCGTTCCGAAAATTCCACCTGAGTTTCTTTCGGTGTTTTATTGCTAAAGGAAAGAATTACTTTTTGCAACAATTCCGATGAGAACCAGCTTTCTCCGGCAGCAACGGTGAGGATAGCTTTTTCTAGTTCTGCAAATCCTGCATTTTTAACCACAAAACCTTTAGCACCGGCTTCAATCATATTAAAATAATATTGTTCATCGCCAAAGGAAGAAAGCGTAAGTACTTTAAGTCCGGGGTGCTTTTCTATTGCCTTACGGGTGGCTTCTATACCATCCATAAGGGGCATACTAATATCCATTAAAAGCAGGTCGGGTTTATGGGTTTCAAGAAGTTCAAGGAGTTCAATACCATTTGAGGCTTCACCCAAAACTTCGGCAATACCCTCAGTTGTTAAAACCTTCCGGAGAGTCTCCCGAAACATCCGGTGATCGTCGGTGATAATAATTTTTACCATTTAATATCTTCTATATTAGAATAACGAAAGTTCGCTATAAATACTATAAATGCGAATTAAGGGTTGAAAAGATTGATCTATTATATAATTTTAATAAATGAAATTCTTTATACCGCGGAGCGGTTAAATATGAATAGCGCCGGGTGAAACCCGGTGTATGTGAAGGACAGCCCTCCATAACCACGGAGTGGTTAAATATTTCATAGCAGATATTTTTCATCAAACTCAATCCCATGTTCATTTAACAATTCAATTAATTCCTCCATATAGGATTTCGTTTCATGATGTTTTTCTTGGTTTTTTACATATTCAATTAATATATCTTTATCCTTAAATGAATAGGTGAACCCACCATAACCATCCTGCCATCCGGAAAACATGGTAAAGAGATTGTTATCTTTTATATATTCACTACTCGCTACTTTAATATCTTTTACTAAAGATGCCAATGAAACTGTAGGATGTAAATGAGTCACAATATGGATATGGTCTGCCATTCCTCCTATACGGTATAAATGGCATTTCTTGTTTTTAAGAATACCCCAGATGTATTTATATAATTGCTGCCTGCTCTCAGTGGCAAGAGTTTTTTCATGATTCCCAGGGGAAAAAACGATGTGATAGAGAATTTGGGTATAGGTGTTCATAATATATAATTTATTCAACCGCTCCGCGGTTGTGAATTTTCATTTGCTTTCCAACACCGGGTTTAACCCGGCGCTATTCACATTCCACACCTACAGCGTGGTGAATTTACATCATTCAAAAGTAAATCAAAATCAATTTTATCAATAATTCCAACCTTAATTCGCATTATAAATTATTTTTCCTCAAACTATATAGTCATATTTCATAGGCAGAATGGGTTAAAATTTAGATCTTTTCACGAACTTATGTTAAATATAGTAATAAAAAGTCAAAACTTAAGCGAAATTTCAAGTCAGATCAGATCTTTTAAAGCTCAGTCAGCGAAATCAGGAAGGACTACTTTAATATAAATATTAGTTCCCTGTCCCGGCGAACTCTGAAAATTGATTTTACCGTTTATTGAATTCAATCGGCTTCTCATGTTCAGTAATCCTACACCCTGTTTATCCTTGAGTTTCTCTTCAACATCAAAACCTCGACCGTCATCTGAATAAAATACAAACAGAATATCATCGGTTTTTTCGATAAAAATTTTTATACTGGTAGCCCCTGAATGTTTAAGCGTATTGTTGAGGCATTCACATAAAATCCTATAAATGATTGTTTCTACAAGTTCATTAATTCGTGGAAGCATTTCGGCATGTAGTTCAACATTTATTTTGTAATTATTTCTGATTTTCATAAGAAAGGCATCCAAAGCTTCCATCAACCCGTAATTCTGCAATATATGCGGACTCAGTTTGAACGATATCTCCCGAATTGAATGAATGGCTTCGTTGAGCAGGTCATCGATATCATGAATAGTACTTACCCTATCTGCTTTGCTATCCGGCCGTTCGAGCCATTGAACGTAAATTTTTGCTGCAGAAAGCAATGGACCCAACCCATCGTGTAGTTCTTGCGAAAAGTTCAATCGTTCTTTTTCTTCCGTATTGATTACACTGTTCAGTAATTCCTTTTCAAGGCGTTTGCGTTCTGTAATGTCCCGGATTACAGAAACTCTTATATTCCGGTTATCCTTTATTATTGTCCGGGCTCGCGATTCAAATATGATTGTTCCTCCATCCTTACGATTAACGAGTAACTCATAAGCATCCTCGTAGTTGGTTAAAATTTTCTGTTTCACGTCCTCCTGAGATTCAACTTTCACGAAATCAATAATACGATGACCAATTACCTCTTCTCTCGAATATCCAATTAAATTAAGCAATTGATTGTTAACGTCAAATATAATCCCGTTTTCAGAAAACAAAATACCTTCGAACGAAGCATCAGAAAGAACTCTTAATCGTTGTTCATTATAAATAATTTCTTCGAGAGCTTTTTTCCTGTCGGTAATATCAATTCCAATACCAGTAAAATATACCTTCTCATCGATCACCAGCCTTACTGCAGTAAAATAAAAGGAAACCTGGGACCCGTCCTTAGTTGTTAAATTTGCTTCGGATGCTCCGTAACCTACTTCGAGCGTTCTCTTTAGCTCTGTTGCTATTTTTTGACAATCATCAGGGTTCCCTTTGTACCAGTCGAGAACATAAAAATCATTCAGTTCTTCGTCCGAATAACCGGTAATTTCGGTATGCTTTTTATTCCAGCGTTTCAATCTGCCTTCTGCATCATATAGATAAAGCAATCCTGGAACGCTGTCGATCACTGCATCAGTGAAAAGTTTTTCTTTTAAAAAATTTTCCTGAGCTTTTAGCTTTTCCTTTTCTGCTTCAAGTTTTTCAAGAGCAAAGCCAATGTTGTTGGTAACTTCCTGAAGGAGGTTTATTTCAGAATCGTTAAAAAATGACACCTCAGCAGCATACAAGGCAAGTACCCCAATTGTTTTTCCGTCTGTTTTGATGGGGAAGGCTGCCGAAGCACGATAACCTCTCTTCAGCGCCTCCTCTCTCCATGGGACCATAGTAGGGTCGGTAATAATATCAGCAGTACTGTAAGGTTTTCCCATCCTGAAAGCATAGGCTGCAGGTCCCTCTTTATGAAGGTTGTTCAAAATTAATATATCTTTCATTGCTGCCAGATAGCCGTCTTCGTGACCGGCCCATGCCACAGGCTTTATCCCGAGACTTATTTCGTCAGCCAGCCCAATCCATGCCATTAGGAATTTACCGTGCTCTACTGCTATGTTACATGTTTCTCGCAGGATGGTATCAGGCTCTTTGGCTAACACAATCATTTGGCTGATCTTACTGGTGATAGCATAAACACGGTTGGCTCTTTTAATCTCCAGTTCGTCTAGTTTTCGTTTGGTAATATCAATATTGAAACCGGCTATGCCATCAACGCTGTTGTTGTTATATATGGGGGCAACTATCTGTTGAAAATAACGATTTTCCCCCTTTACAATGTATTCGCATTCCGTATCAACAATTTCTCCATTCCGGGCTTTCAGATTATTTGCTACCCAAAGATCATAATCCTGTTGAGTTACTGAAGAATTTTCGGGTTTTTTCCCCAGAATGCTGCCAAAATGATTAACGAGTCTTTTATTCTCCAGAATACCCACATTGTCCCTGTTTCGGGCCCAGATTTCGAAAGGAGCATTTTCGATAATTGTATTTAGCAGCGCCTCCCTGGTTCGTAAGGCATTTTCGGCAAGTTTTCTCTCACCAATATCGTTCATGGTAGCAATAATCCCTACCACGTTGCCCTCATTATCGTGATGAGGCATGTAAGTAGCTTCCATCCAACCCCTTTTGCCGCTATGGGGAATAAAATAGTCGAATTCAAGAGAAATTTCCTTTTCGCCATGAAGAATGCGATGAAGGATTTTATCGATCCCATTCCCCCTTATATGAGGAAAAAAGGCACTGGCGTTTTTCCCAAGTATTTCCGAAGCCTTAATCCCGGTTATTTTTTCCATAAACGGATTCCAGAGCTGGTAGCATAAATTTGAATCGTACACAATGATTCCATGGCCTGCGCCTGATATGATCTCCTTATTAAACCGATTTGCCTGAATTAATTCATTTTCGACCCGTTTTCGTGAAGTAATATCACGAATAACCGCAACAATTGCTGCCTCTCCATTCCAGATAACATTCTTAAGCGCCACTTCAGCAAAAAATATGGTCCGGGTTAAGGGGCGTATGGCTTTCCATTCGAATACCAACGGTTCTCCCTCCAGAGTCCTTCTCCAGTAATAGTGCAAAAGTTTCATATCGGTTGAGGTAGCTGAAAGATCGGAAACTGCAATTTGCATGGCTTCCTCCCTTGTAAGTTCAAATATGCGAAGGGTAGCCAGGTTCACCTCCATAATCTTTCCCAGCTCATCGTGTATCAGTATGGCATCATAAGTACTGTCGAAAATCGAACGAAGGTTGAGTTCCGAAACTCTGATCTGCTCCTGCGATTTTAACCTTTCGGTAATATCACTGGCAATAATTACCAGGTAACTCCAACCTTCAAAGAAGCTAATCTGAACTGAAAGCTGGATAATTCTGAATAAATGTTCGGGCAGATTGATAAGGGTCTCTGCTGTCATAGCGCCGGATTCACCCTCGGAGATTGTATTACAGAGGTTTTTAATTTTTTCCGAAACATCTGAGTCTAAGAAATCATATATTGAATTACCAATAAGGTTTTCTTTGGTGGTATTTAAAATAGATGCAGCAGCGTGATTTGCTTCTATGATTATACCACTGCCTGCCTCTGCTTCAAATATCCCATCCCTGGTTTTATCCAGCAGCGCTCTAAAACGCTCCAGGTGGGATAATTTATTCTGTAATTCCGGGAAATAGCTTTTGCGCGATGAGGAATCTCCTAATCCAATAATCTTATCTTTCAGGCTATCCCATTCTTCCTGGTTTTTCATCACAAAACCTCCTTTAAAAGAATTTCAAAGTCTTTTACAGAAGGTCTGCGTGGATTTGTTGCATTGCAAGGATCTTTCAGAGCATTTGTTGCAAGAATTTCAATATCCTCCGATCCCAAACCTGTAGCACCCTGCTCAAATGTAATACCCGTTTCCTGAATAAATTCAGAAGCAGCCTGTTTCAAGGAAGATTTAATATTGGACAAAGCGGAGGTTTTCCTGTTTTTAACAACAATATCATAAATATCCTTATATCTGGATTCCGCATAATTGTAATTAAACTCAATAACTCCGGGCAAGAGAGCGGCATTGCATATTCCATGAGGAATGTCCAGAGATCCGCCCAGACTATGGGCCAGGGCATGAACACAACCAAGGCTCGCATTTGAAAATGCAAGGCCTGCGTGTAAGCTCCCAAGCATAATTTTACCACGTATCTCTAAATCGAAGGGATTCCGGACACATTCCCGGAGATTACCAGCTATAAGTTCAATGGCTTTTAATGCATGCATATCGGTAAATGCCGAACTGGCGCTGGAAACATATGCTTCAACGGCATGAACAAGAGCATCTATACCGGTGTAGGCAGTAATATGAGCATTGAGTGATGTTAAAGGGACCGGATCTACTAGAGCGATGTCGGGAACAACAGATTTACTTATTATAGCAATCTTAACTCTGCTGGTGGTGTTATTAATAATGGCAAATTGGGAGACATCAGCCGAACTACCACTGGTAGTAGGTATACAAATAAGCGGGGGTATTGGAACAGGTACCATATCCACTCCTTCGAACTCTAATATATGCCTGTGATTTGACGATACAATCCCGATACCTTTAGCGCAGTCTATAACACTTCCTCCTCCAACGGCAATAATAATATTACAGTTTTTTTGTATGTAGAATTGAGCGCCCATCATTATTTGGGTATCCCTTGGATTTGGAGATACATCGGAAAAAATTTCATATGCAATGTTTTTGCTCTCAAGGGTATCCGTAATATCCTTTACCCAACCACACCTCAAAACTTCTGCATCAGTGACTATTAAAACATTTTTTGCTCCGAGATTTTTTGCATACTGGCCAGCCAGTTTTCTGGAATCATTTCCAAAAACAAATTCGGGGACAAGAAATTTTCGAAGCAGCATGTGTAAAATTTTAATTAACGCCCAGTGTCTTCTTCAATACTCATTTATTTCTAAGTTAGAAGTTTAAAATGAGATTTCAAAGTCTGAATTTTACAAATCGCTCTTTGCTTTTTTGATCCGAAAAACAGTGAGGCAGGTTGAGTGCCTTACCTGCATACCAGGTGTTATTGTAACCAAATATTATCAAAACCATGATAATTCTACTTTGACAGATTAGTTTGTAAATATTTAATTAGCCACTAATGCACGAATTGAGCCACGCAAACTGCGTGGGTTTTCGTGTAAATTATCAAAGGAGGATGCAGTTATATTGAGAGAATGTTAATGCATAATATTCACGAATAACCGAAAACAAGTTTTCGGTGAAAAAACTTTTCATTAGTGCATTAGTGGCAAAAAGGTAATGTGTCAAAGTAGAAATAAATATCTAGTATTTTGTTAGATGCACTCAAATTAGAGAAAGCCTTACTGTTTCATCATCTTAATAGCCGTATAAAGCACTCCTGCTTCTCCTCTGAAAGTTCCGGAACCTTTGGGCTCGTTTTTCTCGGTATACCACTCGAAAAATCCGTTATTTACTTTTACACGGTCCACCATGGGCAAAATATGAGTATAGGCTTCGTTCCAAAATCCGTAACGAATAAGTTGCTGAATCATCCGGCCACCAAACCATGTCCAGTCGCCCCCGTTCTGGTAACCATACGGGTACATACCTTTTCCTTTAAAGAACCCTTGCGGATAAGGCGGATAAAGCGTTAAACCAATGGTTGCAGCACCACTTGCCTTTACGTTGGCCACCATCTTGCCGAGCGAAATTTTTATTTCCTCCTTACTTAGTAAACCAGCCTCAATGGCCACTGCTGTTCCTCCGTGGTAATATACCTGGTTCTCGTCCCAACTGGCAGGAAAAGGAGACCCATTGAGGTAAATATGCGGGATAAACTTCTGATTTTTAGCATCCCATAAATACTTACGAATGTTTTTAGCAATTTGCTCTCTTACCGGCAACAATTCGGTTTTAAAACCGGGCTCAAGTTCCATGAGGTTATCCAGGGCAATTACAAACATAGCATTGTCGTAAACATCAATGGCATAATGTGTGTCGCTGGTAAGGTAAACACCCCAGTCGTGTTCGGGCTGAACATCGCCCCAGTCGGCGGTGGTAGCACCCCATATGAGCCCATAACGGTAGCTGTAACGATGATCCAGAAGATAATAAACGGCTTTCCTCATGCGGGTCAAAACCGTTTCTCCACCTGCCTTTTCCTGCAGAATGGCTTTATTGCCTGTTTTTTTCACATACTTATAAACTGCCTGAATCAGCGAAGTTTCCTGATCGGTTTCAACCGTATTTTTATGACCGGCATGCAGGGTGTCGAGGGGTGAATAAAAATATTCGTAGCCTCCCTGGGCATGCTGTTTGGGAATAAAACCATCCTGAATGTTGCCATCTACTCCCTGAAGTTTAAAAAACACCATCAGGTTTTCCTTAATTTGCTCAGCAGGCACAGTATCCAGAGCCAGTTCGATAAAGGTGTTGAAATCGCGGATCCACACTTCGCCATAGCCGTCGCCAGCATTCAGCCCTTTGGCAACAACATCAAGCGCCAGTTTTTCAACAAAGGCAAAATTTGTGTTTTGATTCGCCTTTTGGGCCAGTTGGCTTTTGGTGGTTATCTGGGAATTCACGAAACTAAAGCAACACAGTACCGAAATTAAAACCATTAACACTTTCTTCATTTTTATTGTCATTATAAGTTAATACAAGCATTTCTGAACACTATGGTTTCAATTTTTACAAACGACTTTCATCAGGTCGCTCATCGTCACAGCCGGGTAACAACACCACCGTTATACGGTCAAGTACTTTGGAACAATAACCGATGATTAAGTTTACCGGATTCAGTAAATATATAACAATTAATCAGTATCATTTCAGCATTTTTAAAAGTATAGCTCCAATTCCATCAGTAGAAAAATTAAAAAGATTTATTAATATTGAATAACTATAAAGTGTATAAAATACTATTTATTTTTGTGAAGGTTTTATGACAAAATGAGTCTCTAACAAACTTAAAACTACACCTATTTTGGAAAGTGACAACGAATTGATACAAGGTTTAAAACATGGGGATATTAAAGCCTTTGAATCCATTTATAAAAAATTCCATCAGAGGCTGTATTCCTTTTGCAGTAAGCTGTTACTAAACGACGATGATGCCGATGATGTAGTTCAGAAGGTATTTATAACTTTATGGGAGCATCGTGAAAGAATTAATATTGAAAAAACGCTGGCCGGATATATCTTTACACTTGCACGAAACACGGCCTATCACGATCTTAAACTATCCATTCACAAAACCACCGCCTACGAATCGCACGTAAATTCTAAAAACGACTTCCTGGATATAGAAAAAGACGAGGTGCTCTTTAACGAATTAATCGCTGTTCTGAATAAGTTAATTGACCAACTTCCCCCTCAACGCAGACTTATTTTTCGACTTAACCGATTTTATAATCTCACCTATAAAAATATTTCTCAGAAATTAAACATTTCCGAAAACACTGTTGATACGCAAATACGGCGTGCTTTGGACTTTCTGAAAAAAAGTTTTGAAAAATATTAAAAAAAATCACATCTCTGTCACGGAAAAGTGTACTAACTACACTCTTTACTATAGAATAATGATATGATGAAAGAAAAAGGCAACATTGATGACCTCATCCGAAAATTTAAAGAAGGTAATATCTCTTTTGAGGAATTTTCTTTATTGAGCAGCTATTTTAAAGAAAATGAACCAAAAGGAGAAATGCTCCTTTTTTTTGAACAGATATGGACCGAAGCCCAGAGAAATGATTATGGTGTAGCTGACAATTCGAAACTGGAAAAAATAAAAAGAAAGATCAGAAATGAAAATAATAAACCCTCGCAACCAAATCTCTTTTTGCGAATAGTAAGGTATGCTGCTATTTTATTTATCGGATTTGGAATTTCATATTTTTTCTTTAGCCAGGGAAAAAATGTTCCTCAGCAATACATAAGCTCCTATCAGCAAATATCTGTACCTTATGGATCGAAAAGCACTGTAATACTCCCCGATGGTTCAACGGTGATTCTAAACTCGGGCTCTAAACTAAAATACCCAAACAATTTCGGGAACGATTCCAGAATGGTTACACTAGAAGGAGAAGGCTATTTTGATGTAAAAAAAGATAAAAAGAAACCTTTTTTTGTGAATGTATCGGGTATAAAGGTTAAAGTTCTGGGAACAACATTCAATGTTAAGGCCTACCCGGAAGAGGAAAGTATTGAAACATCCCTTATCACAGGATCTATTGAAATTTACAAAGATGACAATTCAGATGAAAAGACACCCTTGGTTGTTTTAAAACCCAATCAGCGTGCAATTCTCGAAAAATCTTCAAAATCAATACTTCAAGTTAATAATAAAAAACAGGATGAGCAGGGAAAGATATTTGAACCTGTTAAACCAGCATTAAAGGAAACCATTTCAGTTAAGACCGGAGCAGAAACTATTGCTTCGGTTGCCTGGAAAGACAATAAGCTAATTTTCAACAATGAACTTTTCAGCGATATAGTTACCAGAATAGAGCGTTGGTATGGTGTTGAAATTATTGTGGATAATTACCGGGAACTTGAGGAAACCAGGCTATCAGGAAAATTTGACAAAGAAACCGTAGAGCAAGCCATTGAAGCTTTGAGATATGCAACTCCTTTCAAATTCAAAATAGAAAAGAATATCATCACCATAACAAAAAAATAATTGCCTATGAAACAAAACTAACAGCTAAACTACCCTTAAAAAAGAAAGCGAAAAATGGTGCGAGCATTTTCCGCTTAAATTAAATTATTGTCTAACAGAATTAAACAAATTTAACATGTCAAATTTATGAAAAAAGTTCATAACTCTTTGTCAGGTATAAAGTCTTTTTGCCTGAAAAAACTCCTACTAACTATGAAAATGTTTATCATAATTTTTGTCAACCTTATTCAAATTCATGCGATTACATATTCGCAGAATGAAAGGTTGAACCTGAACCTGAGCAGCGCTTCCTTAAAAGAAATGCTTTCGGAAATTGAAAAGCAGACGAACTACAAATTTTTATATCGGGATGATGTTCTTGGTGATACACGCATCACGATCAGCGCTCATAACTCTACTATTTCTGAGATTTTAAATGAGGTACTGTCAAATTCGAAGAACACATTTAAAATTTTTGAGAATAATCTGGTAGTTATAACACCTATTGAGTTTCTTCAAACAAGGTCAATAACCGGGAAAGTAACTGACAAAACAACAGGAGAACCTCTGGTAGGAGTAAATATTGTAATCAGCGGCACAACCAGCGGAGCTGTTACCGACATTAATGGCAATTATACCATTACAGTTCCAAGTAACGATGCTGTTCTTGAATTTTCGTTTATTGGGTATCTTAACGAAAAAGTAACTGTTTCGGACAAGGCAGTTATTGATATCTCACTAATCCCTGATATAAAAAATCTTGAAGAAATTGTTGTTGTTGGCTACGGAACCCAGTCAAAACGGAATGTAACCAATGCCATAAGCAGTGTAAATTCTAAAGCTCTGGTGCGGGCAACTTCAACCACCGTTTCGAGTGCGCTGGCAGGAAAGGTCCAAGGGGTTACTTCGCGTGCCATGGACGCCAGACCTGGCCGTGGAATTCAGATCGAAATCCGCAATATGGCAGCTCCATTATATGTGATTGATGGCGTGCCTTATGGAGGAACTTCGGGCGAACAATGGGTTAAAACATCGAATGTTTCGGGTGCCGATGTTTTTAACAGTATAAGCCTTGATGATATCGAAAGTATCTCAATCCTGAAAGATGCTTCTGCAGCAATTTACGGCATGGCCGCTTCAAACGGTGTAGTATTGGTAACCACCAAAAAGGGTAATAAAGGTGAAAAAGTGAGCATCAATGTGAATGGTTATTACGGCTGGCAAAATCTCACCCGTTTCCCCAAGCTTGCAAATGCAGGCCAATACATGCGTGGCTTAGTTGAATCAGCACAAAACCTAGGCACCGATCCAAATATTATTTGCACAAAAGAGGACCTGGCAAAATGGGAAGCCGGAACAGAACCCGGTTACAAGAGCTATGATTACTATGATATTGTAATGACTCCCAACGTACCTCAATACTATGTAAATGCTAATGCTTCAGGGGGTACTGAAAAATCGAATTATTATTTTTCGGTTTCGAATACAAGACAGGACGCTACCATAAAAGAATATTTCTATAAGCGTACCAATATTCAGGCAAATCTCGAAAGCAAAGTAGCCCAGGGATTGACTTTCGGTACCCAAATCAGCGGAAAAATTGAAAACACCTTTAATGTTGGCGTTCCCGGAGGTGATGACTATTTTAATCCTATGTTAACCATGTTTGCCATGTGGCCTACTGAAAGCCCTTATGCCAACGATAATCCCAAATATGTAAATCAAACCCACAATGTAAATGTTAATCCAGCCACTTACAAAAAGGACGTAGCCGGATGGACCGATTTCAAAAGATGGAATATTAACGCCAATGTATACGCCAAATACGAATTCAAATTCGGACTCTCGGCTAAGGCTACCTATTCGTATAACTATACACGCGACGATTTTGATGGATTTGAATATACCTACCAGGCTTATAAATACAACAAAGAAACAGGCATTTACGACACCCAGCCTAGTTACGGGAACCAAAATCCCTGGAGGTACCGTACAGGTCGGGATGTTATTTCCCGGTATATGCAGTACCAGTTGAATTATAACAAAAACTTCGGAAGTCACAACGTCTCGATCCTTGCTGCATTTGAAAAATCGGACTACGACAACAGATACCTTGTTATACATACGGTTCCTTCAAACAACTCCATCCAAAAGCTGGCTTTTTCGGAACAGGATGAACTGGGGGATAACTGGTCGTATGAAGCCAGAGCCGGTTACATTGGAAAACTGAACTACGACTTCAAAGGGAAATACCTCATGGAATTAATTGGCCGTTACGATGGTTCCTACCTCTACACCAGAAGCGGTAGGTGGGGCTTCTTCCCTGCTGCTTCATTGGGATGGCGCATCTCCGACGAATCTTTTTTCGAAGGTTTAAAAAATGTAGTTAACGATTTGAAATTCCGTGCTTCTTATGGTCAAACCGGCAGCGAAAGTGGTGTTAGCATGTTTGGTTATTTACCGGGCTATAATTATAACAACGGTAGCGCAATTCTCAATGGCAATTATGTAATCGGCATCCGTCCACGGGGACTCCCAATTACAAACCTGTCCTGGGTAACCAATACCACTACCGATTTGGGACTAGACATTGCATTTCTTAACAGCAAATTAACAGCAACTTTTGATGTTTTTAAAAAGAAAATCTCCGGAATCCCAGCCGGACGTTACGACGTTACTGTTCCTAACGAAGTTGGTTACTCTCTCCCCAACGAAAACCTAAATACTCATGCCTATTATGGCGCCGAAGGTATTATTACCTATAGCAACAATTTAGGGGAACTAAACTATTCGTTTAGCGCCAATGCTACTTACTCACGCCGAAAAGTTATTGAAACCTACAAACCCCGTTTTGGAAATTCGTGGGATGAATACCGCAACACCACGGACACGAATGGTGAAGACCGCTGGGTAGGCATATTCTGGGGATATCAAATGATTGGCCGATTCAAAGACATGGAAGAAATTAAAAACCACCCGGTTAATATCGACGGAAAGAACAACAGTACTATGTTGCCTGGCGATTTCATCTACAAGGACGTTAACAACGACGGCATTATCAATGGCATGGACCAACGTCCCATTGGCTATGGAGAAGGATGGCCTCCGTATATGTCGTACGGTTTTAATATGTCGTTCGATTGGAAAGGCCTAAACCTGAATCTGGACTTCTCGGGAGGTACCATGCAATCGTGGGTACAGGATTACGAGCTTAAGAACCCTTTCCATGCAAACGGCTCATCGCCCGCTTACCTCCTTACCGACAGATGGCATCGCGAAGATCCTTATGACCCAAGCAGCAAATGGATTGAAGGATATTACCCTGCTGTGCGGAAAGGTGGAGCAAGTCATTCCAATTACTGGATGAGCGATTTCTGGGTACACAATGTGCGCTATCTCAGGTTAAAAAATCTTGAACTTGGATATGTAATTCCCCAGAAAATCGTGTCAAAAATTGGAGTTTCTAAAATCCGTTGCTATGTAAATGCTTCTAACCTCTTTTCGTGGGATAATGTTAAGAAGTACGAAATTGACCCGGAAATATCTGCCAGAGCAGCAGTTGTTTACCCATCCCAGAGATTAATAATATTAGGGGCAAATGTTTCTTTTTAAACCGTAGAACTATGAAAAATATTATTTTAAAGATATCAATATATGCTATGCTCTTGGTTGCAGTAAGTTGTGCTGATGATGCATGGTTCGAGAAAACGCCAAAGGATATCATTACAGAAGATCAGGTATGGAATGATTCCAAACAGATTATTTCACTAATGGCAAACTATTACGACCGGCTCCCTTCTTTTGCTGGCGTTTTTAATACCCAGGCCATGACCGATTTGGATGATGGTATGTGGGCCGGACATTTCGACCAGAATGGCCATAACAACATTACGGCATATAACGCTGATTTTGGCAGATACTGGGATTACACCCTTATTCGCGATATTAATCTTGCCCTTGAAAACCTGGAGAAATACGGCACAAAACTTACTGCTGACGAAAAGATTCAATTCTCGAGCGAGTTTAGGTTTATGCGTGCCTTTGTTTATTTTGAACTTGTAAAAAGAATGGGCGGCGTTCCCCTGGTTACCACCCAGTTGATTTACGACTATAGCGGCGACCCCAGTCCTTTGCAACTCCCCCGTTCGAAAGAAGAAGAAATTTACGACTTTATTGCTTCGGAACTTGATGCTGTAATGGCTACACTGGGTAACGACGGTAGTAAAACAAGAGCCAACAAGTTTATTGCTCTTGCCCTGAAAAGCCGCGCCATGTTATATGCTGCTTCGTTGGCAAAATACAACAATCTGATGCCCGAACCCATTACTCTTCCTGGAGGAGAAGTAGGAATTCCATCTTCAAGGGCTACCGAATACTACCAAAAGTCGCTCGAAGCTTCAAAACAGATCCTGGCAAACCCGGCATATAGTCTTTACACAGAAAATCCCGACAAGGGCAAAAATTATTATGATATGTTTGTTTCGAAAACAAAGAATCCTGAAATGATTTTTGTAAAGGACTTTTCTGCCTCAAAAGGTAAAAAGCATGGTTTTGCTTACGACAACATTGTGCGCGCTGCCCGTGAGGACAACCTTTCTTCCTCCAATATTTCACCTTCGTTAAACCTGGTTGAAGCTTTCGAATACCTGGATGGCACACCGGGTAAACTTAAAGATAAAGATGGCTCGGGCAATTTCATTGTTTACGATAAGCTATCGGATATTTTTGCCAATAAGGATGCCCGTTTATATGGTTCCATTGTTTATCCGGGAACTACTTTCCGGGGTTTGGATGTTCAGATACAAGCCGGCGTAGCTTTATGGAATAATGGCACTTATACACTCCGCGAAAGCGAAAACCTGGCCTCAACATATACTGATGGCGGTGTATTTACCGGAGCCAGCGGCCCGCAGAGAAATGTGGCCGAAGTTAGCACCACCGGATTCTATTTACGCAAGCTGGTTAGCGAAACGTCTATGGCAAGTACCCGTGGGGTAGGTTCTGAAAACTGGTGGCCATGGTTCCGCCTGGGCGAAATTTATCTTAACGCAGCCGAAGCAGCATTTGAGCTGGGGTTACCTGAAGCACCCGGTTACATTAACACCCTCAGGGAAAAGCATGGCGGGTTTCCTGCAAACAGCCTCGCAACACTTACGATGGAAATTATCCGGAATGAGCGGCACATAGAACTTGCTTTTGAAGATCACCGGTTCTATGATCTGAAAAGGTGGCGTATTGCTCACGAAGTATGGAACGGTTCCAGTACCAACCCTTCGGCAGTAATCCAGGCACTGTATCCCTACAGAATCGTTGGAGGACCTGACAATGGGAAATATATCTTCAACAGGTTAAGTCCATCACCCCGGTTTTTGGCGCCACGATTTTTCCAGTTGAGAAATTACTATTCTTCAATTGACCAGGCAGTAATTAATAATAACCCGAAAATTGTTAAGAACCCATTCCATTAAAATTTTGAAAATATGAAATACTCAATTATAATTTTAGCTCTGTTCACATCATTTCTCCTGTTAGGATGCGAGTACGATAATGTTGATGAACCTAAATCGGAGTTATCCGGGAAAATAATTTATAATGGTGAAGCCATTGGGGTCCGTTCAGGCGGAACACAACTGGAATTGTGGCAGTATGGTTATCCTTTGCGCTCGAAGGTAAGTATCTACATTAACTGGGATGGCACCTACAGTGCAAAAGTTTTTGATGGCGAATACAAAATTGTTCGTTTGAAAGGGGCTCCCTGGGAAACTCCAACTGATACTATTTCTGTAACTGTAAAAGGCAAAACTGTGCAGGATATACAGGTTACTCCCTTTTTTATTGCGTCGGGGATTAATATCCAGAAAGAGACAAATAACATTGTTGCCAGATTTACTGTTCAAAAAGTCAGCACTACGGCAAATCTCGAATCGGTAACTTTATATCTGTATAAATCCATTATTACGGACCAGAATTATAAAGATGCGGAAGCGACCAAAGCCGCCTCGGCTGTAACATTGGGCCAGGAGATTTCCTTAACTGCAGCAATACCGGCCAGCCTGTCAACTGCCGACTACCTTTATGCGAGGATTGCAGTAAAAACATCCGGCGTTGCAGAACGGTACTATTCAGCTCCACAAAAAATTCAACTGAAATAAAATTCAACTGAAATTATAAAATAATCAGGAGGTTTATCATGCAAAACCTCCTGATTTTCTAAATTACAACCCATTTATAACTTAACTCACCGGTGTTCGATGCTATTAACTTTACTAAACAACATATAATAAGGTTCAAAGCCCTGCTTTACTTATCTACTAAGGTCAGCGGAAGTAAAAATAAGGTTCTTTTTTAGAAAACCTTATTTCTATTTGTATTTCAACCTTAGTACAAAAGGTACAACAACTATTCAACCTTATTAACCTTATTTTTAATTATCTAAGTTCGAACTCACATTCATTATGTATTACAACTGAAAAATTATACCATTAAATCAATTTTCCCATGAAAAAACTTATCCTAACCTGTTTGGCAGCGAGTAGCTCTTTATGGCTTTCCGGGCAAACGAAAGACAGCAATATTGTTCAGATTCAGGTTAACGCCACAAAACAAATTGCTTCGGTAACAAAATACTTTAACGGTACCAATATCGAAGACCTCAACAACCAAACAAATGGAGGTATCTTCAGTCAGTTGATACATGGCGAGGCATTCGAGGAAAATATTGATATCGATTTACTGAACCTCCCGGTAAGCGATTATGTAAAAGTTTATGTAGTTTTAGATGAAATGAAGCAACCGCATCTGCTTTCGGTTGCAAACAGCTATACCCGCGTGAACTGGAATAACCTGGGCGAAAAATATGACTTCAATTCAAAAGATATTTACAATTCCATTGACCAGGCCATTCAACCCCGTCGTAATTTTAACGGTGAAGTTGCACCCCCCTTTCGACCTTTAGTTATTGGTAACTTTAGGTTCTACGGACGGTTTGTTCCATACGACAGTATACCAGAGAACATCCGCACCGGACTCGTAAAACGGATTAACGGAAACGAGCAGATAAGCAGATACTGGACCAAAATAATCTCCGGGAATGTTAGTTACCAGTTTGAACTAAAACGCGGAGAGGCGTACATGGGACGTCAGAACCAGGTAATTCGTTTTCAGGAAGGTAATGGCGAATGTGGTATTTACAATTCCGGTTTAAACAAGCAGGGAATCAATCTTGTGGCCGGCAAACCTTATGAAGGTGTTTTGCGCGTTAAATCTAAAAATCCGGCTACAGTTTTTCTATCGCTAAGAGATGAAAACGGAAAAGTTCTGGGAGAAAAGTCTTACCCTTTAAAAGGCGATGGCTCTTACGAAAAGGTCCCATTCGAACTAACCCCCTCCTTTGGAACTTCCAAAGGCAGTTTTGGCATAAGTCTTAAAAATCGTGGTGAAATAGAATTAGGTTACGCATTTCTGCAACCAGGCCCCTGGGGACGTGTAAATGGATATCCTGTTCGCAAAGAATTTGTAGATGCTCTCGTAAAGCAGGGAATTAAAGCGATACGTTACAACGGATCCATGGTTGATGTTGGGGCGGATACTTACAATTACCGTTGGAAAAAAATGATTGGACCGGTTGACGAACGTCGCGTTTGTTTCCGCAGTGGCTTCAATCCTTATGCTACCCATAGCTTTGGCGTAGTTGAACTGGTTCAGTTTGCCGAAACCATTGGGGCCAGAGCTATGGTGGGACTGAGTATGGACGAAACTTATGAAGACATCCGCGACTTTGTGGAGTATATGAATGGCCCTGTGACCTCGAAATGGGGTAAACTCAGAGCTGATCATGGTCACCCGGCGCCATACAATCTAAAATATATCGAGGTGGATAACGAACGACCCATGACCCGTGGATATGTGGAATGTATGAAAAAATTTGCACTTGCCGCCTGGGAAGTCGATCCCGAAATGCACATAATGGCGTCGCTCAACATTGGAACTAATCCGCAGAGTTACGCAAGAGGAAGTGCTCAGTATAAACTGGCTTCCGAAATGTTCGGGTGGTTTATAGCTCAGGGTAAAGCCAACAGAATGGTGTGGGACCCTCATTACAGCGGAGCTGTTAATTTCAGCGATCATAAGGGATTTACACACGAAATGGGTATCGACATGCAGGATGAACTTGCCAAAGATTATCCCGGTTACAAACTTACGCTTTGTCCTATGGAAGAAAATGGCAGCCGTTGCGACTGGGACCGCGGTTTAGCGCATGCGCATAACTGGAATACGCTTCAGCGTTATGGCGATCGTTTCTCAACCCTTGGAACCGCCAATACTTTCCAGCCTCACGGACAGCATTACATGTGGGATCAGGGACGCATTCACTACACTTCCAACGAAATGTGGTTCCAGCCATCGGCCATAATCGACGAGAAAATGTCGTCCGACTGGCTCCCGAATGTTGTTGAAGCTACAAGCAGTGTTGATAGTCTGCTCGATGTAACCGCAAAAACCAACAAAACAAACGACTCTATAGCAATATATGTTGTAAACCTCTCCGACAAACCCCAGCATGCAGTTTTAAATGTTGCCGGGATAAAATCCGGGGCAAAAGCAAGCACCTGGACTTTGGGCGATTGCGAGCTTACAGCATTAAACACCGTTGACAATAAAACAAGAGTTTCTCCCAAAATTGCAACTATTCCTTTTGCAAAAAAGAATGCAGCGTATACATTCCCTAAATACTCGTATACAATCATTACGCTTAAACGGTAGCGTATTGTCATTCCATAACTAGTGTATGACGGGAATTGAGCACCGTAAATGCAAACAATTTGTAACCCCGGGTGAAGCAAAGCGAAACCCGGGGTTAATCGTTAATAACAGGAAGTTGGCTGTTCAAGCACCATAGGTGCGCACTATTTGTAGCCCGGGGTGCAGCGAATGCGAAACCCCGGGAATAAATTCAAAGCACATTTCAGCGACGCGAAAAACATTTGAACAAAGTGGTATCGTTGACATCGTCGCAATGACTACCTCCCTCCTTTGGACCAAGAGATAAAGTGTAACTTTTCAATTCCCTTTTCCGTTTAACAACCAGTTCCATAAGATTATCAAACCCGAAAACGATATAACAATAACCAAAAAAATCTTCTATTCCAGATTATCTAATCAATAATTATGAATTAAAATTTAGATTATTATGAGTAAAGAATCCTATGAACTCAA
>JAEYWD010000028.1 GCA_023429135.1 Bacteroidota bacterium
GCTAAATCTCTGGGAGCTTCCGAACCTCAAAGTGCAGTTTTCAAATTAAAAAAATAACATCAAATCTTTAAACTTTTACACTATGAATGTAACAATTGGTAATAAAGAGTTTTTTCCAGGAGTTGGAAAAATCAAGTTCGAAGGACATGAGTCCAAAAACCCGATGGCATTTCGTTGCTATGAAGAAAACCGTATGGTTGGTGGCAAAACTATGAAAGATCATTTTCGTTTTGCCGTGGCTTACTGGCACTCTTTCTGCGGAACCGGCGGTGATCCCTTCGGACCCGGAACCCGCGTTTTGCCATGGTTAGCAAGCAGCGATCCTATGCAGGTTGCAAAGGATAAAATGGATGCGGCATTCGAATTCATTACAAAATTAGGTATACCTTATTATTGTTTCCACGATATCGACCTTGTTGACGAAGGTAGTTCATTCTCCGAATACGAAAACAGACTTAAAACCATTGTGGGTTATGCCAAAGAAAAGCAAAAAGCTTCGGGCGTTAAACTGCTCTGGGGAACTGCAAACGTATTCTCGAATCCGCGTTATATGAACGGAGCTTCCACCAATCCTGATTTCCATGCTTTGGCATGCGCAGGTACCCAGGTTAAAAATGCCCTCGATGCAACCATCGAATTAGGTGGCGAAAACTATGTATTCTGGGGTGGTCGCGAAGGTTATATGTCGCTGCTCAATACCAATATGAAACGCGAACAGGAGCATCTTGCACGTTTCCTCCATATGGCTAAGGATTATGCACGCAAAAACGGTTTCAAAGGATGGTTCTTTATCGAACCCAAACCTATGGAACCAACCAAACATCAGTATGATTTTGATTCGGCTACTGTTATTGGATTCCTCCGTCACTTCGGTTTGGACAAGGATTTCAAACTGAACATTGAAGTAAACCACGCTACATTGGCTGGTCACAGCTTCCAGCACGATCTTCAGGTTGCTGCCGATGCAGGTATGCTCGGAAGTATCGATGCTAACCGCGGTGATGCTTTCAACGGATGGGATACCGACCAGTTCCCGATTGATCTGTATGAACTTACTGAAGCTATGCTTGTGATTCTTGAAGCAGGCGGTTTACAGGGTGGTGGTGTAAACTTCGACGCAAAAGTTCGTCGTAACTCCACTGATCTTCAGGATATGTTTGTAGCTCACATATCGGCGATGGATGCTTTTGCACGTGCTTTAACCATTGCTCAGAATATTCTTGAAAAATCTCCATACCTGCAAATGCGTAAGGATCGCTATGCATCTTTCGATAGCGGAGATGGAAAAGCTTTTGAAGAAGGAAAACTTTCGCTTGAAGATCTGCGTACTTTCGTTATGAAGAATGGCGAACCTAAGATGATCAGCGGCAAACAGGAACTTTACGAAGCTATCATTAATATGTATATTTAATCGGGATATTGTATGAGGCTGTGTGAAAAGTGCCGGACACTGAGCTTGTCGAAGTGTAATCTTACTGATTTACAATGAGGTTTCGACAGGCTCAACCTCCGGTTATGCGCTATTTATACAGCCTCTTATTATCCTGACAGTTGGAACTATTAACGTCTACATAATTTAATCTAAAAAAATATGGCATTTATCGATACCTCTTCCAAATCGTCGGCTTCATCTTATAACAAAGGTAACCCGATGTACATTATGGCTCTTACATTGGTAGCCACACTCGGAGGACTTCTGTTCGGTTACGACACCGCCGTTGTGAATGGTGCCGAAAGATCGCTGGTCGATTTTTACATTGCTAAAATACTCGATCCTGCTAATTACGATTATGCTGTCCAGTTGATCAGTCAATATAAATTATTGCTGGTTATTGTTCTTTATGTTGTTTTCCTGATCATTTCAGGACAGATAATAAAGTTGCTCGGTAGTAAGAAGGGTGGAATTGCAAGCGCCGTGATTATTGCGATACTTACTTTCTGGACAGTATCTTTCATGGGTAAGCAACTTCCTTTGGATGGCCCCGAGTTAAAAGATACCTCGGATGCTATTAAAGGATTTGTTATTGCCAGTGCTCTTATTGGCTGTATTATTGGTGGTGCTATTTCAGGATTTATTTCAAAATCATGGGGACGTAAAAACGGACTTATCATTGCTGCTGTAGCATTTTTCCTCTCGGCAATTGGAGCCTGGAATCCCGAAGGTTTTAACTTTTTCGGTACTTTGCCCGTTTATTCTTTTGTAATATACCGTATTATCGGTGGTATTGGTGTGGGGATTGCATCCATGATTTCGCCCATGTATATTGCCGAAATAGCCCCTGCTAATGTGCGTGGTAAACTTGTTTCGTGGAACCAGTTTGCGATCATTTTTGGTATGTTGGTTATTTATTTTGTGAATTACGTGATTGCCCGTCAGGGTGACGACCAATGGCTTGTTACCGAAGGATGGCGCTGGATGTTTTTCTCAGGTGCTATCCCTGCCGGTATTTTCCTTATCCTCCTGATGTTTGTCCCGGAAACACCTCGTTACCTGGTGATGAAAGGTAAAGATGATAAAGCGCTTAAAGTACTCAATAAAATTGCTGGAGCTGAAAATGCCCCTACAATTCTGAATGAAATTAAAAGTACTATTCATGAGAAAAGTGCTCCATGGTTGTCATATGGGTTTTTTGTGATATTTATTGGTATTATGTTATCTGTGTTCCAACAATTTGTTGGTATCAATGTGGTGCTTTACTATGCCGGGAATATTTTCCGTAATATGGGAGCTTCTTCTGACACATCGTTGCTTCAGACCATTATTGTTGGTGTCGTAAACCTTACCTTCACCGTAGTGGCAATACTTACCGTTGATAAGTTCGGTCGTAAGCCTCTGATGATCATTGGAGCCGTTGGAATGGCTGTCAGTATGATTGCGCTTGGCTTTGCTTTCTACAGCGGAAACATGGGTCTCATGGCGCTTATTTTCATGCTTACCTACACAGCAGCTTTTGCAATGAGCTGGGGACCTGTAACCTGGGTGTTGCTTGCCGAAATTTTCCCGAACAGCGTTCGCGGAGCGATGTCAATAGCCGTTGCTGCTCAATGGATTGCAAACTGGGTAGTATCTCTTACCTTCCCGATTATGAACGATAACGTAAAGCTTATCGAAAAATTCAATTATGGATTTTCCTATTGGATCTATGGAATCATGGGAATCCTGGCAGCCATTTTTATCTGGAAACTTGTTCCCGAAACCAAAGGCAAAACTCTGGAAGAAATGGAAAAGCTCTGGAAAAAGTAAGAATAGGGGTTTAGTTATTAGGTGTTTAGGCTGTAACAGAAATTTTCTAAGCCTAAACACCTTTGCTTTTTGGTATAATTTTGTTTTAATCGAGCTATTTGAAGCTTTTTACTTGTAGCTGTTCTGTAATATTTTTAAAAAAAATGTATTCGATTAAAAAAAAATCCATACTTTTGCGAATCTTAAAAAGGAAATGTAAACATACAAAACATTAGATACGATGTATTTAACAGTCGAAAGAAAGAAAGAATTATTTGCTCAGTACGGTAAATCGGCTACTGACACTGGATCACCTGAGTCACAAATTGCCTTGTATTCTGAAAGAATTACCCATCTTACAGAACACCTGAAAAACAATAAAAAAGATTTCAGTACCCAGATGGCTTTATTAAAATTGGTAGGAAAAAGAAGACGGATGCTGGATTATTTGAAAGACATTGAGATCGAAAGATATCGTAATATAATTAAGAGTCTCAACTTACGTAAATAATAACGTACTCGTAAGGGTATTGAAAGGCAATGCATAATTGCCTTTTTTTTTATTTACACTTTTATTTTAAAAGCAATCTAAATAAATAAACATGTTCAATATTGTTCAAAAGACAATTGATTTCGGCGATGGGCGGACAATTGTATTGGAAACCGGAAAATTAGCACGACAAGCCGATGGGGCTATTTTGCTGAAACAGGGTAAAACCATGTTGCTTGCAACAGTTGTTACAGCTAAAGAAGCGAAAGAGGACGTAGATTTTATGCCTTTGTCGGTAGAATATAAAGAGAAATTTGCTTCTACAGGTCGTTTCCCTGGTGGTTTTATGAAGAGGGAATCGAAACCTTCGGATTACGAAATATTGGTATCACGTTTGGTTGACAGGGCTTTGCGTCCTCTCTTTCCTGATGATTATCATGCTGAAACATTTGTTACGATCAGCCTTATCTCGGCCGATCGCAGCATTATGCCCGATGCACTTGCAGGTTTAGCAGCATCTGCAGCACTGGCTGTTTCCGACATTCCTTTCAACGGTCCTATATCTGAAGTTCGTGTTGCCCGAGTTGATGGTAATTTTATTGTTGACCCAACTTTTGAGGAGTGTGCAAAAGCCGACCTCGACATTATGGTTGCTGCTACCATGGACAATATCATGATGGTAGAAGGAGAGATGAACGAAGTGAGCGAAGCCGATATGCTGGAAGCATTGAAGACAGCTCATGCCGAAATTAAAAAGCATTGTAAGGCTCAACTTGAGCTTATGGAACTGGTTGGCAAAACCCAAAAAAGGGAATATTGCCATGAAGTTAACGACGAAGATTTGCGTAAAGCTGTAAAAGAATTCTGTTACGATAAGGTTTACAAAGTTGCAAAATCACAATCGGGTAAGCATGAACGAATGGATGCTTTTGAAGCCGTTAAAAATGAATTTATAGAAACCCTTCCCGAAGAAGAGCGCGAAACCAAAAAAGCTTTGGTGAGCAAATACTACCACGATGTTGAAAAGGAAGCCATGCGTAACATGATTCTCGATGAAGGAATCCGTCTCGATGGCCGCAAAACTGATCAAATTCGTCCTATTGCATGCGAACTCGACATTCTGCCTGCAGCTCATGGTTCAGCATTATTCACCCGCGGTGAAACACAATCTCTCACAACTGTTACCTTAGGTACCAAACTCGACGAAAAAGTAGTTGATGAAGTATTGGTGCAGGGAACTGAAAAGTTCACATTACATTATAACTTTCCACCGTTCTCTACTGGCGATGCAAAAGCCTCCAGAGGCATCAGCCGTCGCGAAATAGGACACGGAAACCTTGCATTGCGTGCATTGAAAAAAGTTCTTCCTTCGGGAACCGATAATCCTTACGCTATTCGCGTGGTATCCGATATTCTTGAATCAAACGGTTCGTCATCCATGGCTACTGTTTGTGCCGGCACGCTGGCCCTGATGGATGCTGGTATTAAAATTAAAGCTCCTGTTTCCGGTATTGCAATGGGCTTAATTTCTGATTCCAAAACCGGTAAATATGCTATTTTATCGGATATCCTTGGCGATGAAGATCACCTTGGCGATATGGACTTTAAGGTGACTGGTACTTCAAAAGGTATAACTGCCACCCAGATGGATATCAAAGTCGACGGTTTATCGTACGAAATTCTTGCTAAAGCTCTTGAGCAGGCAAAAGCCGGACGTATGCACATACTTGGTAAGATTACCGATACCATTTCCGAACCACGGCCTGAACTAAAGCCTCATGCACCGCGTATTGTTCAGATTGTTGTTCCTAAAGAAATGATTGGAGCGATTATCGGAACCGGTGGAAAAATTATCCAGGAAATTCAGAGTGTTACAGGAACAACTATTGTTATTGAAGAAGTTGATAACAAGGGTGTTGTTGATATTTTTGCTGAAAACCAGGATTCGATTGAAGCTGCCTTAAGACGCATCAACGCAATTACTGAAATGCCCGAAGCTGGTAAAGTTTACCAGGGTAAGGTAAAATCAATCACTGCGTTTGGTGCATTTGTTGAGATAATGCCAGGTAAGGAAGGATTACTCCATATCTCGGAAGTTGACTGGAAGCACCTTGCAAATCTCGAAGGGATTTTGAAAGAAGGAGATGAAGTTGAAGTGAAACTCCTTGAAGTCGATAAAAAAACCGGTAAACTGAAACTCTCCAGAAAGGCGTTGTTACCTCGCCCTGAGAGAAGTGAGCAATCGGACAGACCCGAGAGAAGAGAGTATCACGACAGGCCTGAAAGAAGAGATCGTCCCGAGAGATCGGACAGACACGATCAAAATCACCGCCACGACAGACCTGATAGACCAAAAAATAATAATTAGGCTTAAAAACCTCCGAACCTTTCGGAGGTTTTGTTGTATTATTGGTGAATAGAATGTTTGATCAGACAAGGCTTAATGTGGCTGACAAAATTTAAAGACTTATTGGCCTTAGCAGAGTTGTTAATTATTTTGATTTTTTGTCTACTTATTTAAGATATTGGAGTCCTTTATTTGTTAGAAATATGATGAGAAAAATTAAAATAGAAGACTAAAGTTGTTATTAAATTAGTTTCAAGTCGCATATTTTATTGTAAATGAAATAATTTTATATTAAGGTGTCAATGTAAAATTTATTAAATATGGCTTTTTAGTAATCAGTTACGGTAAATCCCTTTGAGTTACTGAAATGTATTGTAATTAGAATAAGTTATGAAATAAATGCAATTTTGTACAATATTATTTGTAATCTCCCGTTTAAGGGATTCGTCAAAATTTAATAAATGAAATGAACTCTTTTTTTTATTAAAAAACATTACTAAGTTTGTTTATTCTAATTGGAAAAGTAATACATAAATATAAGTCCTTAATCAAATAACCAAGTAACTATGAAAAGAAATAAACTTTCTTATTTAGCAACTCTTTTTGCAGCAATTGTTTTAAGCAGTTGTGGCGGGCTCAATAAAATGAAAGACAAAGCCAGTGGTGTTAAATATTCAGCAACTCCTCAGGTTTTGGAATCTAAAGGTGGTGAAGTTGAAGTAACCATTTCAGGAACATATCCTGCCAAATACTTTAATAAAAAGGCTGTTCTCGAAGCTACCCCGGTTTTAAAATCTGCTGGTGGTGAAACTGCTTTCAAGTCTTACAAAGTTCAGGGCGAAGGTGTACAAGGTAACGAGAAAGTTATCAAATATACTGAAGGAGGATCATTCTCGTATACTGACAAAGTTCCTTACAAACCTGAGATGAAAGTTTCGTCTCTCGAGGTAAAAGTTAAAGGAACAGTTAAAACTACCTCTGTTGATTTTCCTGGTGTGAAAATCGGTGATGGTGTTATTGCAACTGAATTCCTTGTAGTGAAAGATCCTAGAGCTATTTCAATGGGCGATAAATTCCAGAGAGTAATTCCTGAATCTTATCAGGCTGACATCAAATACTTAATTAACAAAGCTGATGTTCGCACTACTGAAACTAAAAAGGAAGAGTTAAAGAACTTCAATACCACATTTGCTACCCTTAAAAAAGATTCAACAAAGCAAATTAAAGATTTAACAATTTCGGCTTATGCATCTCCTGATGGAGCTCTTGAACTCAACGAAAAATTAGCTGAAAAGAGAAAAGAATCTGCTAACAAATATTTTGCTGGCGAACTTAAGAAAGCTAAATTGAACAAAGAAGTTGATGACAATCTCTTCAAATATTTAACCACAGCCGAAGATTGGGACGGTTTCAAAACTTTACTCGAAAAATCTGATGTTCGCGATAAAGAACTTATTCTTCGTGTTCTTTCAATGTATTCCGATCCTGTAGTTCGTGAAAGAGAAATTAAGAATATTTCTGCTGCTTTCGAAGAAGTTAAAGAAAAAATTCTTCCTGAATTAAGAAGATCAAAATTTATCTTGAATGTTGATGCCGTTGGAAAATCTGATGAACAACTTGTAGCTATTGCTACTTCTGATCCGCAAAGTCTTAATATTGAAGAATTGCTTTATGCTGCTGCTTTAACCCAGGACATGAATCAGAAACTTAGCATCTATCAGGCTGCTGCCACGAAATATCCTGATGATGTTCGTGCAAAGAACAACGTAGGTTATGCGCTTATCAATTTAAAAAGAGCCGACGAAGCTCAAACTGCTCTTCAGGCTGCAAAACAAGTTAACGATAATGATGTTGTTAAGAATAACTTAGGTGTTGTTGCAATGATGAAAGGTGACCTGAAAGCTGCTGAAGAACTTTTCACTTCTGCAATGGGCGCGGGCGAATCAGTAAGCTACAACCTTGGTATCATCAAAATTATTCAGGGTAAATACGCTGATGCTATTAATTACTTTGGTAATTCCAACGAAATTAATGCAGCTTTGGCTAAATTACTTGCAAAACAGAACGATGCTGCTTTAGCTACCTTAAACAATGTTAAGAGTGATGATGCTCTTGTTTCTTATCTGAAAGCTATTGTTGGTGCACGCACAGGTAATACCGATATGCTTTACAATAACCTCCGCGCTGCTGCTGGTAAGAGTGCTGAGTTAAAAGCTAATGCAAAAACTGATATGGAATTTGGAAAGTATTTCAACGAAGATACTTTCAAATCAATAGTTCAATAAAATCCTTTAATCACAGCTTACAGAAAAGGGCCGCTGCAAAGCGGCCCTTTTTATTTGTAACAATTTAATTCAAATGTTGAGAAACATGATAACTCCTAAGGGTTTCAATAAACAAAACCTCATATATGTGGTTCTACCATACAGCAAAAGGTTAAAGGCTATGTCAGATAGCTTTTAATAATTTCTTTTTGTAAATTTGAGAATATAAATAATTTTTTAATGGACGATTTATCTTTTATAGGTAACAGTGAGCCCGGTTATATCGACGACCTATATCAACGCTATCTTAACAACCCTAACGAGCTGGATGAGAGTTGGAGAAACTTCTTTAAAGGATTTGAATTCGCAAGAGCTAATTTTAATACAAGCAGGCAGACAGCAAAGAATCTTGATAAGGAATTTAAAGTACTGAATTTAATCGAGGGGTATCGCAGGCGCGGACATTTATTCACTAAAACCAATCCAGTACGCACCCGAAGAAAATATACACCCACCCTTGATCTCGAAAATTACGATTTGAGCGAAAAGGATTTTAATACTGTTTTTCAGGCTGGGCAGGAAATTGGTATCGGGCCTGCAAAACTTGAGGATATCCTTGCGCATCTTAATCAAACTTATTGCCAATCTATTGGTGCAGAGTTTTTGTTTATCAGGGATCCGCTGATGATAAACTGGCTTCAATCGAAAATGGAGCAGGCAAAAAATACTCCTGCGTTTACATCAGATGACAAAAAACATTTTTACCACCAGTTAAAACTTGCGGTTGGTTTTGAGAGCTTTATTCATAAGAAGTTTGTAGGTCAGAAGCGCTTTTCACTTGAAGGGGCTGAAGTGATGATTCCTGCACTTGATTCTGTTATCGAAAGAGGTTCAGAGCTTGGGATTGAAGAGTTTGTTATTGGTATGGCGCATCGCGGTCGATTAAACGTTCTGACCAATATTCTGAAGAAACCTTATGAAAATGTTTTCCGCGAGTTCTCCGCAAAGGAGTACGATGAAGAAAATGCTCTTGGCGATGTTAAGTATCACCTTGGTTACAATACAACTATTGAAGCCGATAACGGTAAAAAGGTAACCTTAAATCTGGTTCCTAACCCTTCGCACTTAGAAACCGTGGGTCCGGTGGTTCAGGGATTGTCGCGAGCTTTTGTACGTCAAAAATATGGAAGGAATTTCGATAAACTTGCTGCCATTATCATCCATGGTGATGCTGCTATTGCCTCGCAGGGAGTAGTTTACGAAACTATTCAAATGTCGCAGTTAAGTGGTTATAAAACTGGTGGAACCATTCACATTGTTATCAATAATCAGGTTGGCTTTACCACTAATTATCTCGATGCACGTTCGAGTACTTATTGTACCGATATCGCTAAAGTCACAAAATCGCCCGTATTTCATGTAAATGGCGATGATGTGGAAGCTTTGATATACACCGTTCAGCTTGCGCTTGATTTTCGACAGAAGTTCCATCAGGATGTATTTATTGATATATTATGTTATCGCAAATATGGTCACAACGAAGGCGATGAACCCCGGTTTACCCAACCCTTGTTATATGCTGCCATCGCAAAACATCCTAATCCTCGCGATATTTACAGCAAGCACCTTATTGAACATGGAATACTTACTCCCGAAGAGGTTAAAAAGGCTGAGCAGGAATTTGAAGATCTGTTAAACAGTAAGCTTGAAATAGCGCTTGCCGGAACTAAAGTTAAAATTGAAAGCTTTCTGAAACAGGCCTGGAAGCATCTGAGATATGCACGTAATGGCGATTTCTTTAAGCCTGTTCCAACAGGAGTATCCAAGAAAAGGCTTGTTGAGCTGAGTGAAAAATTCAATGCTTTGCCTGCCGATAAGAAATTCTTCAGTAAAAGTGTAAAAATTGTTGAGGACCGAAAGCAACTTGTAGCTTCTAACAAGGCCGACTGGGCTTTGGCTGAACTGTTTGCCTATGCAACGTTGTTAACCGAAGGGCATCCGGTGCGGATTAGCGGTCAGGATTCGGAGCGTGGTACTTTTGCGCATCGTCATGCCGCATTTGTAATGGAAGATTCCGATGAAAAATATTTTCCTCTGAAACATCTGCAGGAAGGCCAGGGACCTTTTCATATCTTTAATTCCCCTCTTAGCGAATATGGGGTTTTAGGGTTTGAATACGGGTATGCAATGGGTGTACCTGATGGCTTAACTATTTGGGAAGCTCAGTTTGGCGATTTTCATAATGTAGCACAGGTAATAATTGATCAATACATTAGTTCTGCTGAGGAAAAGTGGGGCCTGATGAACGGATTGGTGATGTTTCTGCCTCACGGTTATGAAGGACAAGGGCCGGAACATTCCAGTGCAAGAATAGAACGTTTTCTGGTTCTCTGTGCAGGAAATAATATGAATCTCGCCATACCCACAACTCCTGCAAATATGTTTCACTTGTTACGTCGTCAGTTGAAACGCGATTTCAGGGTTCCGCTTATAGTGTTTACTCCAAAGAGTTTGTTGCGGCATCCATCAGTAATTTCATCGCTTGATGAATTTGAAAACGGACATTTCCAGGAGGTAATTGATGACACTTTCCCCGATGCAGATAAGATAAATCAGGTTGTTTGTACTTATGGCAAACTTTATTACGAGTTAGTTGAAAAACGCACGGAACTAGGAATAACTGATACAGCAATTGTAAGGGTGGAACAATTATTTCCATTTCCGGCTGATCAATTAAAGAAACTTCATAAAAAATACCGGAACGCTAAACGGTGGATATGGGCTCAGGACGAACCTGAAAATATGGGAGCCTGGTCTTTTGTTTCGCGTGTATTTAAAGATATTCCATTCCTGTTGGTATCTCGTCCTGCAAGTGGTAGTCCGGCTGCCGGACTGGCCGAAATTCACAAGAAGAGATTGCGCAAAATTCTCGACAAGGTATTTCATGCATGTACATGTGAAAAAATGGATAGTTATTGCGGTATGGACTGTTTGAATTACCGTACAAGCGATCTGGCGGTGGAAGTTTCGGAACATAATGCGCATAAAACATTAAGTGAAGAGACATCGGAAAGTAAGTCCTAAGAATCAGGAGTTCGACCTAAATGCATAATAAATAAAATAATAAGGTTTAAAACAATTTAAAAATCTTTTTGTACTAAGGTCAAATACAAATTCGAAAATAAGGTTTTAAAAAGACCTTATTCTAATTTCCACTAACCTTAGTAGAAAAACCTGTAAGGCTTATTAACCTTATTATCTGGTTAAGTTGGATTATTTCCATCGAACTCTTTTAAGTAGCTTGTTTTTATAAAAGTATATCGATTAGCACATAAAAATATGATTTCTGAAGTTAAAATACCCAGTCCCGGAGAGTCTATTACCGAAGTATTGCTTGCCCGTTGGTTTGTCGAAGATGGCGATCAGGTTGAGAAAGATCAGGAACTGGGCGAAGTGGAGTCGGATAAGGCTACTTTGCCGCTTATTTCGGCTTCGTCCGGTAGTATTTCAATTCTGGTTAAAGAAGGTGAAACTGTTAAAATAGGTGTTGTTGCCTGCCGTATCGATTCGGAAAAGACCGGTAAAACAAAAGCTAAAGCCGAGGCCAAGCCTGAAAACAAGGATGAAATCATTAAGGTTTTGGAAGTTAAACCCGAAGCCCCTAAAGAAAAACCTGCTGAAAAGACAGCTCCGGTTCAGGCCTCTGCCGAGCCAGGTAATGTTAAAGCTACTCCGCTTGCCAGGAAAATGATGAAAGAGCACCAGCTCTCTGTTAAGGATATTATCGACGGACTTCAGAAAATAACCACCCATGAGGTTGAAATGGTTTTAGATAGTAAACAACAGGGTTTTGTTAAACCTGAAGTTACAGCAAGTCGTGAAGTAAAGCGGCAGAATATGAGTCCTTTACGGAAAAAACTTGCTGAACGCCTTGTGGCAGTTAAGAACGAAACGGCCATGCTCACAACCTTTAATGAGGTTGATATGAGCGCTGTTATGGATATGCGAAAGAAATATCAGGCCAAGTTCGAAGCGAAGTATGGCATTAAGGTTGGTTTTATGTCGTTCTTTGCCAAAGCTGTTGCTGAAGCTTTAAAACTTCATCCCATGGTGAATTCTCAAATTGATGGTGACGAGATAATTACTCCCGATTACTACGACATTGGCATTGCTGTTTCTACAGAAAAGGGTTTGATGGTGCCTGTGCTTCGGAGTGTTGAAACAATGAGTCTGGCGGATATTGAAAAGAATATTGCCGCTCTGGCAGCAAAGGCCCGTGCTGGACGAATCAGTCTGGACGAAATGTCGGGAGGAACTTTTACCATTACAAACGGTGGCGTGTTTGGATCGATGCTTTCAACTCCAATTATAAACCCTCCGCAATCAGCCATTCTGGGCATGCATAACATTGTTGACCGCCCGGTAGCTGTTGATGGTAAAGTAGAGATCCGCCCGGTAATGTATGTCGCCTTATCGTACGATCATCGTATTATCGATGGTCGCGATTCGGTGGGTTTTCTGGTGAAAGTAAAGCAGTTTATTGAAAACCCGGTGAAGCTATTATTTGGAGCTTCAACTCCTGATGAAATACTTTTAGGAATTTAGCCATGATAACAGGAAAAACAGCATTTGTTTTTGGCGCCAGCGGATTGGTAGGGAATCTGCTATTAAAGGACTTAATTAACGATCCTGCTTATGGAAAAGTAATTGTTTTTGTAAGGAAACCTCTGGTTATTGTGAACCCCAAAGTTCAGGAGGTTCCCTTTAACGAGCTGGAGAGTTTCATTTCCGAAGAAGTTACTTATCCCGAAAGTCAGGTATTTTGTTGTGTTGGAACAACCATAAAAACTGCCGGCTCAAAAGAGGAATTCAGAAAAGTAGATTATGAGTTGCCGATGAAGATTGCAACCTGGGGGAAAAGCAAAGGAATACCAGTTTTTGCGGCTATCTCGTCCATAGGTGCTAATGCTGATTCGGGCAATTTTTATTTGCGGACAAAAGGGGAGATGGAAGATGGTATGAAATCTTTTCAGTTTGCTAAGTTGATATTGGTACGACCTTCGTTATTACTGGGAACACGTAGGGAATTCAGAATGGGAGAGGAGCTTGCCAAAGTTTTCTCCGGAGTAATGAATCTGATCTTTTTTGGATCTTTAAAAAAATATAGAGCCATAAATGCATCAAAAGTGGCCAGAGCTATGAAAATACTATCCAATTCGGAAATGGACGAAATTGTTTACGAATCGGATAAGCTCCAGGAGATAGGAAAATAAAGAACTTTGGGTCCTTTTCGATCGAAGGCGCAGAGAATATATTTGACTGTGAATGTTATTCCTTTTTCAGTATTCAATATCCAGGGGTAATTCGCTCGCTGATTCTATTAATATTTTCACGTCGTTTAGCCCTATTGCTCCCTTGAAGAGGTTTCTTTCTTTTATCATTTGATTAATTCTTGCATGTAAATCAATTGGATCAGATTTTGTTACTTTTTCAACTGTATCCATTCCTAAATTGTAAAGCATCTGAGCATAGGTCACACCAACCCACTTTATTCTCGATAAATCGGCTAGTTTGGTTAAAGCAAGGATATCCTGATCATTGATTCCGTTGGATTCGGCAAGTTTCTGTCTGTCCGATTTTTTTATAACCTTAATATAAAGCTTTTCTGTATTTGTAATTCCAATTTTTTCCAGTTTGTAAATCGTTTCTTTTGCTATTTCGGTAAAGTCGGCAATTTTATTCGGTTTTGGGAGTGTACTGTTCAGTTCCCGAAGCAAAATAGTCAGATAATCACCGGAGAAATAGTCAAACTTTGCTAATTCGGCTAATTTGTCCTTTTTTTTGAGTAGTTGAATTAATTCATTTATATTCCTGATCCCGATGCTTTTAAAATAACCAAATCGGTCATCCAATCTGTCTTTAAGCATCAGCCTGCTTGGTGGTAAGTACGCGGATTCTAATTTTCTTTGGTAATCATCAATTGATGTTTTTTCAAGGTCTATATAGTATCCCATAATCTGAGTTATTTACGAGTGTAATATTCTATTATTTTAATAATTGCCTGGTCATTTACCGGCCCGTAAGAGTGCTGATCCGGGCTGAAACGCAGCATCATTGAATTAATAGTTGGCCGGTAGTATCCTTTGGAAAGATAATTGGCACCTTCAAACACTCCTACCTTATCTTTAAGCGGATGGTTGAAGATAAAATCATCGGCTTTTTTATACAGCTCACCCATTTGTTTGTCAATAAGATTTACTTTGGAATCTATTTCTTTTTTGGGTTTGCCAGCTTTTTGCATTTGTTCAATTGTCGAAGCACGGAGGCTTTGGAGTGAATTAATAGTATTGTTAAGGCTGTCGAACTTGTCTTTTCCCCAGTCAGTAGGAATTTTGATCCCCGGAGAAAGTAATTTTTTCCATTTGAGATTAGCAGTATCTATCAAAGCGGTAATATTTGCTTCGAGAGGTTCCACACCTGAGATATAGATATCCTGGTAAGCCACCTGACTGGTATAATATTCATCAGCCAGACCCGCAAAACCATGACCAAACTCGTGAAGAAACACATAGTCTTTCTTATCTGAACCAATGGCAAATACCGTCTGAAAATTAAAAATGCCGCCACCACCATATCTGTCCTTATTTACCATAATCAGGATTGCATCGTAAGGTACGCATGCAATAGCATCGTGGATTGCTTTGTTATCTTCAACGGTAAGATACCGGTCTACATCAAAAGTATTGAAAGAAGAACCGAAGCGGGTATTCCGGTAAATGAGTTGCCGGGGTTCGTCGGTACCACTTTCTTCTGATGGGGCAAACACTCCATTGATGTTAAAGAGTTTTTTTTGTGTTTTATAAGGTTCAAAGCCAAGTAAAAGGTCAGAGAAATATTTCAAATCGTTTTTAAATTTCTCCCTTTCGGCGAGTGTGTAACCTTCTCCCAGAATTACCAGATCGACGCAATGGTGTGGCTCTCCGTTGTTTATAATATTTACTACTTCATTGCCTTCAATAATAAATTTCTCGGTATTTATGTGATAATCCGAGGGGTCAATTACTAAACTGTAAATGTCAGCAAGGGAATTATCCTTGGCTCTCTTTTGAATAATCAGCCTGATAGGTTTTTTGGGAAAAGGTACCAATGCCGTTTCATGAAATGTCTTTTTTTCTCCCTGGATAGCAGGACCTGTGGTCTGATATTCACTGAAAATGGTACTATATCCTTTTGTATAAAGAATCTGACCGGTTAAAGTATCCATTACCAAAAGCTTATAAGAGCCCAGTTCAAAAGGTTGAATACACTGATTGGGATTACCGGCCCATACTCCCTGTTTGTAAATTTTATCCAACGAAATAAATTCCGTTTTAGCATCGCCGCTATGATAGAAATCGACTCTTAAAGTCTGATTGATAAAGAATTTACCGAAATCAATATTATTATTCTGAGCTGATAACGCTCCTGAAATAACCAGGAAAAAGCAGAAAATGAATAGTCTCATATGTTCATAAAAATGTTCAATTTACACTTTTTTACTTTGCAAAATAAAAGATTGATGTCAGGTTTAGTGATTATTTCATTTTCATTCCATCCATTCCTGCCGTTTTACCAATGCATAATAATCACCTTCAAGAGGGAGATATCCATATTCGTAACAGAAAAAGTATTGATTCCCCGTTTTTGTAAGGTATACATTGGTGAAGTAGCTGAAGTTAAAACCTTTGGAAGTTAGTTTTTCCTTGGGGACTTTGGTTTTTCCGTCGGGGTTTAATTCCTCCATAATTCGGCGGTTCCGGCGCAAAATATTGTTGATATTCCTCATAAAATTGTTGGTGTTACTGTTGCTGCGGTTATTATAACTATTCCGGCAAAGGTCCGAACAAAATTTCTTGTCAATTCTTCCTTTGATGGGTTCACCGCATTCGGGACATTGTTTTTCCATAAGGTTTATTGGTTTTAATATCAGCTAAATATATAAATAATTTCCAATTGTAAGCGTTTGTAAACGGTTAAATCCGAATTTAAACGATTAATAACCGAATAAGGCTTGCTTCAGGATGTTACTTTGTTTCACCGATCGGACGAAAAATAATCGAATGTTAAACAAATTAAAATTTACGAAAATGAATGCTTTAAGAAATCGCGTACAATTAATCGGCAACCTCGGCGCCAACCCCGAAATTAAAAAATTCGACAACGGAAAAGTGTTAGCCCGTCTAAATCTTGCAACTACTGAACGATATAAGGATGATAGCGGAAAATATGTTACCGACACCCAGTGGCATCACGTTACAGTATGGGGTAAACTGGTTACTACGGTCGAAAAATACCTGAAAAAAGGCAGCGAAGTGGCTATCGAAGGTAAAATTGTTTACCGTAACTTCGAAAACAAAGAAGGTAAAAAGCAGTATATAACCGAAATTTGGGCCAACGAGGTGCTAATGCTTGGTAAAAAAGGGGAATAAAAGAATATGGTCGTAAGTCGTTGATAGTAAGTCTTAAACAAATATAACTTAACGCCTAAGAACTAATCAGATCTACTGAAGATATAAAAAAAAGACCTGGCATAGCCGAAAAACATGTCAGGGTCTTTTTTATTTTTTAATTAACTCCTTGTTTCTGATTTTTAAACTAACTGTTTTCAACTGCCAGACGAAATCCAACGCCATGAATATTTTCGACCACGATCCGAGGATCCTCTTTCAGATATTTTCTCAGACGCGATATAAAAACATCGAGGCTGCGGCCGGCAAAGTAGCTGCTGTCATTCCAAAGTTTTTCAAGTATTTCTTCCCGACGAACAACCGTGCTGTCAGCTTTAATCAGAAACAAAAGGAGCTCATTTTCCTTAAAGGTGAGTTTGGTTACCTGGTTATCGAACTTTAACTGCTGACCGGCATAATCAAACACATATTTACCCAAATTTAATGCGTTTGTGGCTTTACTGCTAACTGTACCTGTTCGTTGACTGCGTCGCAGAAAAACTTCAATTTTCAAAACCAGTTCTTCTATAGAGAAAGGCTTGGTTATGTAGTCGTCGGCGCCAAGTTTTAATCCTTGAATTTTGTCTTCCTTTGCCGATTTTGCGGTGAGAAAAATAATGGGCACATCATCGTTCCGTTCCCTGATTTTTGTTGCCAGCGTATAACCGTCGAGTTTTGGGAGCATAACATCAAGCAAACAAATGTCATAGTTGTTTTCGAGACTTTTTTTCAGTGCAATTTCACCGTCGATGGCGTAATCTACTTCGTATCCGCGTAATTCGAGATTTTCGCGGGTAACGTACGAGAGGGCCTCGTCGTCTTCAACGTACAATATTTTAGCTTTGCTACTCATTTTTTGGAGCCTGTTTGTTTTTGAGGAATTGTTATAACAAATTTACTGCCAATGCCAGGAACGCTTTCCAGTTGGATATTCCAACGGTGTTTACGGCAAATGGTTTTTACATAATACAGTCCTAAACCAAAACCTTTTACATTGTGTAAATTGCCCGTTGGTACCCTGTAAAAAAGGTTAAATACCTTATTTATATAATCCTTACTTATTCCTATTCCAGTATCTTCAATCTGCAATACAATGTTGTCAGCCTCATTACGGGTTGATACAGTGATAATAAGTTCTTCCTTACGGTATTTTATGGCATTATCAATCAGATTGAACAGCATATTTGTGAGGTGTAACCTGTCGGCTACTATTAAGGCATTTTCCGCATCGAGATGATAACGTATTTCGAAATTCTGTTTTTCGGCATTCATCTCAAAACTTTCGCAAACACTTTTGGTGAGTTCATTCACGTCGAGTTCTTCTTTTTTGAGGCCGAAATTCTTTTTTTCCAGCCGTGCAAGTTGCAGCACTCTTTCAACCTGACTGTTTAACCGGGTGTTTTCCTGTTTGATAAGATTGGTGTAGGTAATCAGCCTTTCGGGAGTCTTTATAATTTCCTTATTGGCCAGCACATCGGCAGCGATATTGATTGTCGAAATAGGTGTTTTGAATTCATGGGTCATGGTATTGATAAATTCCCGCTGAAGTTCTGATAATCTTTTTTGTCGCAGAATAATAAGTATTGAGTATCCAAAGAAAATTGTGATAAGAATGACTGCCGCTGAGAATATAATCACTACCGACAATTCGCGCCATAAATACGATTGGATGCCGGGAAAGTAGATTGCGAAATAATAAACAAAATCTTTCGATTTGATGAATTGTGAAGGTGGTTTGAATTCCGGTTCGTCGGGATTATATATAATCCGGTTACCATATTCCATTGTATCGTAATAGCAGTTGTATATATAATATTCAAAATTCAGCTTGATGTTGAATTCATTAAACGACAGTTTTAAAAAATACTCGAGAACACTCTTGTCAACCTCACTGTTAATGTTAACGGCAAAATATCCCGGGGCAAGCTGTTTTACTTTTTCCTGTGGCGACAGAGAGCTGTTATTAAAGGTTATAATCCTTTCGGAAGTGCTCTTCAACGCCGAATGGAGACGCTGGTTGAGTTTATCTTCTTCCAGACGCCAGGTTTTTCGCAGCAGGTAGATTTGCAAAACCAAAACACTGGCTATGGCAATTATTCCTAATATTATTATTATTCTGATGTTTCGATTGCTCATTTTTCGTAACTGTACCTGATATTATAGTAAAACTTTTAACGAGCGGTTTAACATTTCGTTAACATTCATTAGCGTTTCGTTAACACCGGATTTTCAATACTGATCGTACATTTGTTAAAAGTTTTCAGGATTCAAAAGTAAGTTTTATAAATATAAATAATAAAATGAAAAGAAATATTCTTCTGTTAGTTTCGATGATATTGTTTTCTGTGGTGAGTTTTGCGCAGACAACAAATAAAGCTGAACTTACAGTTGATGGTAAGGCTTCTTTCAAATGGAAATCGAATGTTATAGATTTTGGAGAAATCAAACAAAACGTTCCTAAAACTGCCGAATTTGAACTTACCAATACCGGAACAGCGCCTATTATCATTAATAATGCCATTCCGTCGTGTGGTTGTACAAATTTGGATTATCCGAAAGATCCTATTAAGCCCGGGCAAACCGTAAAAATCAAAACTACCTACAATGCTGCTGCTACTGGAGCGTTCCAAAAAAGTGTGACGGTTTACATGAACGCCACACCGGAACCTCAAGTGTTGGAGATAAAAGGGGTTGTGAAATAGTTTTATAAGTTATTTTCTGTAAGGTATTTTAGTCAAATGTCTTAGCCAGGAATCTTTGAGAGAGGTTCCTGGTTTTTTTTTGTGTTATGGCAAAAATTCATTTCTCTGGTACAAACTTTAGAAAATCCTCACCGTTTAATATTAACTTGCATAATAATTGATCTTGTTTTTAAAACGAAGCAAGAATGGACAAGAAAACATTATTTTCTTTAGTTTTTGTGTTTTTGTTCGGTTTTGTCTACTGCCAGGAACCCGATACTAGTAATGTGATTTATCTTCCGGCTCAGGTGGTTGATGGGGATACAATTATTGTTGCTAATCTTAATCCGGTAACTATTGGAGCTCCTGCTAAACAGTTTGAGCATAAATGGGAGGAAAAGCAGTATTGGAAGCTTGTTTATAATATTAAAAAAGTGTTACCATATGCCAAAATGGCAAGGGTTAAACTCGACGAAATGAATGCTTACTTTCTAACTCTGGAAACCGAGCGTCAGAAAAAACAATATGCCAAGAAAGTTGAAGAAGAAATTCGTTCCCAGTTCGAAGAACAGCTCAAAGCCCTCACTGTAACGCAGGGCAAATTGCTTATCAAATTAATTTACCGCGAAACAGGAAACGTTTCGTACGATCTTGTAAAGGAATTCAGAGGTGGACTTTCGGCCATGTTTTGGCAGACATTTGCACGACTTTTCGGATTGAATCTTAAAACTAAATACGACCCTGTAGGTGAAGACTTTCTGATGGAAGAAATAGTTGTGGCGGTTGAAAACGGAATGATCTGAGGCTTTTACTTTTTCATCATACCCAGCCATAATATAACAAGTTGCGCGCCATTGACTTTCCAGTCGTTTTCAATAGTATTATGGCATTTAATTCCTTCACCCGGACGATCGTGGTGACAAAAGCGGCATTCCAAAGGTTGGTAATCCAAGCCATGTAGTTCGCATAAATTCTTCCTGAAAAAAGTGCATCCATTTCCCGAAAATATTTGAAAGGCAAAATTTCATTCATTCCCTTTAAAAGCCGGAGATAATACTCCAAAATCCCTTTCGGGCGAAATCTCGAGCATCATCCTGTATCCAAGCCCTTTCGAGATGGCCGTTCTGGCTTGTTCAACCGTCCACCAGCCTGGGCGTTTACAGTAGCTAAGGCAGGTTTCGCAATTACAAGGGGCCGAAGGAGGAAATTCCTTGTAAATATCTACAGGTAAAATGTTTTGATTCATGGTAGATACGATTCATGAATCAAATTTATGTTAAACAACTTTGAATGTCAATACTGCTAATGATGATCGGCCCGTTTCCACCAGAGAACCGTACCGATTGCTCCTCCCAAAAAGGCGAGCATAAGGATAATGTAACTAGCCATGTTTAGGACCATTCCCGGCACCGTTCCCGCAACGGAGTAAACACCAGGGATTGCCCACGGAAAATAGGCGCCAAGCCCCGATATAGCTATAAATTGAGCTAATATTAAGGTAATTATTACAAATCCTAATGGCGCAATTATTCCTCTTCCCCAACTGGCAAAGAACCCAACCGGAGTGCAAAGAAGCATTGTGAGAAAAGCAATTGCTAAAAACTTTGATATTTGGAGGCCGATATTTTCATTTTCCCATTCAGGTATTCCAACAGTTTTACCTGCTATAACAGCAGCCGTCAAAAAAATGATAACCAATAAAAAACACCAGACCATGGTAACGATAAATTTTGATATAACGATAGTATTGCGCGAAACCGGGAGGGCGAGCAGATCCTTCATAGTGCGGTTTGTATATTCGCTGCCGAAAATCCACGATGTGACAAACCCGAATCCTATCAGTCCGATAGTTGCTATAGACTGGTTAAGTAATCCGAAATATCCTTTCCAGTCGTTTTCGCCAAATAACTTAGCCTTGGTGCCCACAATGCCTAAATTAGACATTAGTTCGGGATTTTGTGAAATGTAAACCATTAGCCCGAACATTGCCGGGATGAAGATGAAAAGTGTTATTGTAATCCAAAAGATTCCCGATCTTTTCAGTTTCAAAAATTCGCAGATTAGTGCAGCTTTAATATTTTTCATATGGTACCTCCGTTTATTCCGATTATTCTTAAAAAATACGATTCCAGATCTTCTTCCTTTACCAATAACATAGTGGGGGGACAACCTCCGTTTACAAGCAGTGAGGCAATTTTTTCAGGTTGGTTTACCAATTCGGGGTTCAGGCTTTCCAATACACCATCTTCCGAAGGTGTAAACAGGTACCCGTTTTGAGCCAGAAGTGATCTGGCCATTTTGAAATTAATAGTGTTTACCTGTAATTTCTTCTGGCAGAGTTTTTCAAGTTGCGAAGTATCCACTTCCTGTATTAGTTTACCTTCATTGATAATTCCAATACGTGTGGCGAGTTTAGCAATTTCACCAAGAATGTGGCTTGAGATGAAAACTGTTACGCCGTGATTTACAGCCATGTCGAGCAGTAACTCCCGGATTTCGAAAATGCCTGCCGGATCCAGCCCGTTTGTGGGTTCGTCGAGAATCAGTATTTCGGGTTTATGGATAAGGGCTTTGGCTAATCCTAGCCTCTGGGCATTTCCAAGTGATAAGTTTTTGGCAATGCGATTTGCATAGGGTTGAAGTTTGAGTTTCTCAATAATATCGTCGATACAGTTTTTGTTGTCAATAGCGCGCAGTTGGCGGATAATTTCAAGATTCTCCCTTACCGTTAGGTTGGGATAGGAGTAAGGTACTTCTACCAGATAACCTGCTTTTGTCCACATCTCAAGGTTGTTGCTATCCACTTTTTGTCCGTTTATATAGGCGTTTCCTGAGTCGGGCCTGATCATCCCCAATAAAATCCGTATAGTGGTAGTTTTTCCGGCGCCGTTGAGGCCAAGAAATCCATATATTTCTCCTTTTCTTACATTTAAAGATATGTCGGATATTGCTGTCACATCTTTGTAATGCTTTGTTAGATTTTCGGTAACAATTATGTCATTCATAACTTTTAGTGTTAAACCGACTGTTCGGTCTGTGTGATGATAAAAAATTTTAAGCTTTTAATTGATCGTAAAGTTTATCCCACAAATTGATGAAAATACTTTTCACTTCGGTAATATGAATGCCTCTGACAATCATATGCATCGAAATCCCATCACTTAATGAAACAAAGGTCGTGGCAATTTCTTCGTCAGTCATTGCTGATTTAATCTCCCCATTTGCTCTTGCTGTAGCTATAACTGATTTCCAAATCCCTATTTCGGATTTAAAACCCGATACTACTGTTTCCCGGAAGTCAGGTAAGAGTTTTAATGCGTCGAATATCAGGGTGAAATAATTCATATTGAAGTATGAATCTTCCTCTTCTTTCATGTTGTCGAGATAGCGTTTGCCAATGTTTTCGACAGCATTGGCATAATCGTGATAGAATGCATAAAACGATTCTTTAGAATATGCTTCATAATTATGCACAAAAACGTGGGTAAAGAAGTAAGTAAGAACTTCCGTAAAGAGTTGTTCCTTGCTTGTAAAGTAATGGTAAAAAGCGCCTTTGGAAAGTCCTGTTTTCTGAACTATTTCCTGCATGGTAACTTCTTTAAAGTTCTTTCGGAGAAAGAGTTTTGAGGATTCTATAATGATATGTTCTTTTGTCTCATTCATAAACCGACCGTTTGGTTTGTAAATGTATAAAAAATTTGAAAAGACAATTGGATATGATAAAATAAATTGAGGAGAGTTTTAAATTAGGCAGTCCAAGGAGTTCGTACAAGCGAATACTTTATTAGCCTCACCCCAACCCTCTCCATATGGAGAGGGTGACGAGATGTTGACTTTGTTGTTTTAGGTTGAATTTTAATATATGAATGAATTTGCTTTATTGACTATGGACCATCGATTGGCTATTGACCATGGACTAGCGGCTATCGACCTGTATTTCTGCATTATTTTACGCTACAGTGCGCGAGTAAAGCACTTCTTTTATGCTTTCCAGAACCGATTTCCAGCTTTCGGCAGAATGATCACGTTTTTCTTCATCGTCGAAACCCTGTTGGGCAATTTCCAAAATGGTGCTATTTCCATCGGGAGTCAACCGGTAGGTAATTAACCCGTAATTTTCCTGAGAATCGGCAGTGCCACTCATGGAGCTCCAATAATCGTAAACGAGTTTCCTTTCGGGAATCAACTCCAGAATGGTCCCTTTATCGACATACTCCTGTCCTTCCCATTCGCCGCTGAATACAATGGGACTTCCTGCTTTCCAGTCGGACGAAACATTTGTTCCGAAGAAGTATTTTTTAATATCTTCAGGGTTTGTTAAAACTTTCCAGACTTCGGCAGGCGAGGCTTCCAGTTTTATCACTTGTTTTGTTTCAAGTTCTTTTTTCATGATCCTATTATTTTGATTTCCTCAAAAGTACTCAGGCTGCGAAACTAATTCGTGCATCAGAGGGAGTAAGACTTATATCAGAAGTTAATCGTTTTGAATTAGGCTCTTAAAAAATAGTTTTGTCCACAGTCCTCAGACGACACCAGATATGTTAAAAAAGACATGTATTTGCTATCGACTATTGACTATCGTCTATGGAGGCTATGTTGTATATTATTGTTGATAATAATTGAATCACAATTGCGTCGATGTTAAGCATAGAGCCTTTTTTAACATATTTTCACGCCGCCAAAAATAATTCTGTTTGATTAACCCAGGGCGCCGCTTCGCTTTGCCCTGGGCTGAGTTATCCAAGGCCTTCAGCCTTAAAAAACATAAAATCAAATCTACATTTCTATGCAGCATAGCCTCTATGGACTAAACTGTATTGGCTGGTCTGTCGACCCGCTGTTATGCCTTTGACTAAACGCCTGCTTCAATAATCGTTATTTTTCCGTATTGCTTTTGGCGACATGCCAAATCGTTCCTTAAAAGTTTTGCTGAAGTGTTGAGGCGATGAAAATCCTAATTCGTAAGCAAGCTCTGCTATAGACATCCGGTCCGATTCGAGCTTTTGTTTGGCTGTCATAAGGCGGTAATTGGTGAGGTAACCAAATACAGTGTCGTTGTATAATTCTCTGAATCCGCGCTTAAGCTTGTATTCGTTCAAACCCGAAAGTTTCGCCAATTCCCTTAACGATGGGGGCAAATCCACGTGCTCAATGATGTATCTCCGGGCAAAATCCAGACGTTCCACATCGGTTTTATTTTTCGGGTAAATATGACCTGGTTTTTCGGTATGCATAAACGACTCCGCCTGAAGAACCAAAATTTCAAGACATTTAGAAAGTAAAAAAGTTTTTTTAATTCCGCCGGAATAGCGGCAATTCAAAATTTCATTTATAGCATTGGTGAGCTGTAAATCGATTATCCCCGATGAAAGCGATAGTACTGCAGGTTGCTCCGCGACCATTTGAGAAACAAATCGCTTGAGCAAATCGTTGCTTTCGCTGGTAATTTCCATAAACATTTCAGGGCTGAATTCGATCTTAAATGTTTCGGTTTCAAGATCGTGATTCTCAAAATAATTATGGGTTCCCGGGGAATATACAATGTTATGCTGCTGATTATTTACCTTGTAAATGTTGTTTTGATGGTAAATATTGTAGCGACCACGGATGTTAAATTCCAGGCCCACAACCTTATCGTTGTTATGGTTTTTGAAAAGGTAATGATTATTATATTTGGTTTTTGTATGAAGAATACGGATTCCGTCGAACATCCATTGTTTCATTGTTGATATTCCATATGGAAGATGGTTTTCCTGCGAATCTTCCAATAGCTTTGCACTTTCAGAAGACTTGCTTCCCAGCGAATAATTCAGGTATTTAAAATCGTATTTTTTACCTGTTGAAACAATGTCCATATTAGTGGCAATAAGTTACATTAATTTGGGCTGAAGTTCCTGTTTTTTTTCTAGCTCAGTAATTATATCGAATTCCTCTTTGGTAACCGGCTGAACCGATAACCTGGGACTATTAACCAGCACCATATCCTTCAACGCCGGTGTATGCTTTACTTCGGTCAACGAAATAAACCGTTCCAGTGGACGAACGGGCACCACATCTACCACGAGCCAGTTACCTTCGGTAGCGGTGGGATCGGGGTAATGTTCGCGCGAAACTTCTGCCAGAGCCACAATGCCGGGACTTTTGCCACTATGGTAAAACAGGAGCAGATCGCCTTTCTTCATCTTCTTTATATTATTACGTGCCTGGAAGTTGCGGACGCCATCCCACATGGATGAACCTTTGCTCACCAGATCGTTCCAGCCAAAAGTCTCGGGTTCGGTTTTAACAAGCCAATAGTTCATAGCTTTATTTTTGATTAATAACAATAGGGTGCAAAGAAAGTTTAGAATCTAAAAATTCGTTAGCTTGCAAAATTAACTTAACCTGTAAATCTTATATCAATGGAACGCAGATCGTTTATTAAAAACTCCGGTATGGCGGCCGGATTTATTGCTGCATCGCCCGTTTTAAATCAGATGAATTTTGAAGAAAACTACGATTTTCCGTTACTCGATCTTCATGTACACACCACCAATGAGTTTACAATCAAGCACATTCTGGAACTTGGAGAAAAACGTAATGTGAAGTTCGGCATTGTTGAACATCCTATCTTTTGGGCTCTAAAGAACGACGAGGACCTGAAAAGATACATTGACAATTTACGCAAGTATCCGGTGTACGTTGGTCTTCAGCCTACTTATATAGGCTGGCATAAGAATTATTCGCCAGAGCTTATTGCAAAGGTTGATTATATATTAATGGATCCTCAAACCATCCCGATTGAAAACGGAGCGCCCATGCAAATCTGGAATTTTGATACTTATGTGGAAAATACCGAAGAATTTATGGAACGGTATATGGATTATAGTTTGAAGATTCTTAAAAACGAGCCGATCAATATTTTTGCATGGCCATTATTTCTTCCGGTTTGCATTGCGCGTGACTATTATACATTGTGGACCCAGAAGCGGATGGTGCAGCTTATCGAGGCTGCCAAAGCACGCAACATTGCTTTCGAGATAAACGACATGTCGCATACCCCGCACGATAAGTTTATTCTGATGGCGAAAGAAGCCGGTATAAAATTTACTTTCGGGTCCGACTCAAGAAATTCTAATGTTGGGCGACTTGATTACTGCAAAGCCATCGCTAAAAAGTGTGGCTTAAAGCCCGACGACTTTTATGTACCTGTTAAAAAAGTCTAAGGTCCTACTGCTGTGAATTGTATTTTCTGATAAAAGCCTTTAGCTGCTTCAATATGTCTACATCGAGCTCCACGGTATCATTGGTTTGTAAAATTTTAACATCGGAGTTAAATGCAAGAATGAGCAGTTGATAGGCTTTTTGAAAACCATTTTCATCGTAAAAGAGGTTACGCCATTCCGGGTCAACTCTTTCGGGTTTTATAAGAGATAAGCCATTGGCCGCTACATTTATCGGATTTGTAATCTGTTCCAGATAATTTTCATTTTTCCGGGAGTCTTTCAAGACCAGAATAAGATAGTCGAGAAAATACACAACTTTGTCCTTAATTTCCTCTTCGGTTAATTTCCGGGTGGCTTTTACCGCCCATTTATTCGCTTTAAAGCTATAAGGATTATTGGTGGTATAATACGAAATGGTATCGGGAATAAACGTGAGAGTTACACTTTCGGTGTAGGCATCGAGGTAAATGGCCAGATTGTGTCCCGAAATAAATCGCACTTTGAGCGTGTCGTTCCGGCATTTTTCAATTTGCATGGGAATTGTATCCTTACTGGAGGCTACAAAAACAAGGGTGGAATCGTTTTTCAGGTTCCATTTTCCCTGGGTATAAATGGAGCCTATCCTAAAATTATAGCTATTTCCAGACTTTAATTGAATATATGAGCCACTTATCGCGGATTTATAACGAACATCGGAGCGTGGACCTGTAAGATCTATTATTATCTGGTTAAACCTATCGAAATCCTTGCTTAACCGGGTTTCGTTTTCGAGAAGTACCCAACGTTCTTTCAGTCGGGATTTCTGAGAATTACATGAAACAGCAATAAAGTAAACAACAACTAAAAAACTTAACCAGGATTTCATAAGATTGCGTTAATGATTTTGTGGTTTTTTTATGCTAAAGGATGGACAAAGTTCCGGTGTTTTATTTTCGAGTCCGGACGAAGGAATAAAGCAATAATAATTTTTATGGGTGTTTATTTTCCCCATGCAACATATGATGGCAATGTAATAAGGTTTTAAAAATTTCGTCCATATATTCCTTTACCGCTTTAGGGTTACCGGGAAGGCAATAAACCAACGACCGCCCTGCAATACCGGCAATGGAGCGGCTAATTGCTGCAGCCGGGAATATTAACCCGTATTTAACACGGATTAGTTCCATTATACCAGGTATTTCGCGCGTGAGCAAAGGTTGTATAACATCAGGTGTAATGTCGCGGGGGCCAATACCTGTACCTCCTGTAGTGAAAATAAAATTGGTTTTAGCCGTAACTGCTTGTATAAAATTTTCTTTTAACTGAGTAGCATCATCGGCAATTATTTTTCGGGTAACTGAATATTTCAGATCCTGACTGGTAAAAAAAATATTCAGCATTGATTCCAGGGATGAGCCGCTTACATCTTCATAAATACCCTGCGATGCCCTGTCGCTAAGGGTGATAACTATGGCCGTCAGGTTGATAGGTTTCATCTGCTAATCTTTGGTTTTGGAGACAAGCGAGATGTCCGATATATACATGGTTTTGTCTACAGCTTTGCACATATCGTAAATAGTTAACAGCGCCACGGAAACACCGGTAAGTGCTTCCATTTCAACGCCAGTAGGGCCCATACATACGGCAATACAGTGTGAATCAATTCCTGAATCGAAAAATTCGAAATTAACTGATACGTGGGTCAACATTAGATTGTGACAAAGGGGAATTAAGGAGGAAGTGGCTTTTGCTGCCTGTATGCCTGCAATTCGCGAAACCGAAAGCACATCGCCTTTTTTTAGAAGGTTCTCTTTAATTTTAAGAATGGTTTCAGATTGAAGGTAAATTCGTCCCTTTGCCTCTGCCTGCCTTTTTTGATCGGGTTTAGAGCTTATGTCGACCATTACGGCTTTTCCCTGCGGGTTAACATGAGATAAATTGTCCATTTCAGATAATTAAAATTTTAACAAGTTGATTTTCGGACACTTCTCCGATTCCTGCATCTAGTATTGCAAACCCGTCGGTTCCATTGAGTGCTGAAAGATGTGCCGAGCCGTTAAAAATTATCGGGTTTGCATATCCCGAGGGTAAAAACGAAACAGGGATAAATTGTTGCCGGGTTGATTTTTTCCTTCTAATTCCAGCTCTTAAGGGTGCTTTAATTATTTTATGGTAAAGGGAGTTGCATCCGTTCAAACGCTGCAACAGGGGCTTTACCACCAAATGGAACTGAAGGAATGACGACACCGGATTGCCGGATAAACCTACCATATATGTATTTTCAAAAGATGCAAAAACAATGGGTTTCCCAGGTTGTATATTCAGTCCGTTAAAATATATGGTGGCACCCATTGAAGCGAACACTCCGGGTACTAAATCGTATGCTCCAACAGATGCGCCACCGGTAATAAGCAGTACATCATAGTTTCCTGCAGATTTGGTTACAAGCTGAATAAGATCGTTCCTGTTGTCGGGTACAATGCCCAGATAATCGGCTATAGCACCCATTGCCGATACCTGGGCTGATAACTGGTACGCATTGCTGTTCCGGATTTTTGCATTTCCAGGGTTTACATCTGGTTCAACCAATTCGGAGCCCGAACAAATAATTGCGACCTTAACAGGAGCTGTTACCAAAGGGGCTGTTATTCCAAATCCGGCCATAATAGCCACATGATGTGGCTGGAGTATTGTGCCGGCTTTTATTGCGGTTGCTCCGGCTCTCAAATCTTCGCCCTGGTAGCAAATATTTGGTTTGGTTTCTTCGGCCGTAAAAATAACACTCCCGTTTCTAACCGAAGTATATTCCTGCATAATTACACAATCGGCTCCTTCGGGGACTGGCGCTCCAGTAAAGATGCGGTAACAATTGCCTTTTTCTACTTTTGTTCCAGTAATACCGCCTGCTGCAATTTCACCCACAATGGTAAGTGGGCCAGGCAGATCTTCATTTCGGCATGCAAACCCATCCATAGCCGATTTATTAAATGGCGGCTGGTCGATATCGGCAATAATATCTATCGCTAATGTCCTTCCCAAACAATTACCCAGCGAAACCCGTTCTGTTTTTATCTGTGGCAGAATTTCGCTCAATAAAGAAAGCGTTTGATCTGTTGTAACTATGCGTGATTCAATTTCCATTGGTTATTTTTAAATATTACAGGATTCTGTGGAATCTGCAGATTGCCATTATCTGAATAGAATATAAAATCAGCTATTTCCAACAGATCTTTCGACGATTCCTTTGGTTCGAGCTGACGGGTATACAACATAATGAACAAGGATGGTTGGGCAAACCTTCGCAAGGTTCCCGATTCGCAAATTACGGCTGCATTATCAGGTATTAAGTTCAAAGCTTTAATAAATGCTTTATAAACGAATTCCCGGTCGGCCTCAATAAACAATACTTTATCGGCTCCGGCCCGGAGCATTCTGCTTGTGTCTTTTTCCGATGCAGCATTGGCTTCTTCATAAATGGAGAATCGGGAACAGGCATAAACAGGCACAACACCATCCCCAATATGGATGTGGTTGGAGATTTTTATGCATACCAAAGGAGAGGATAAATTCCATTCTTCACAAATTTTGCATATAAAACTTGTTTTTCCGGAATTACGCCCTGTACCTGCCACCATTAAAAGGTTCTGATATATTTTTTTCTTCAAGTTGTCCATCTTTTAGTTGATAATGACTTACAACAGCCGAAACTTCAGATAAAGTGTTAATGTTAAAAAATTCAATAGTTTCATGTTTTTCCACTTCCATATAACAGACATTTGCCTTTTGTAACAGTTCTCGTATAGCGTAAACTCTGCATTGAATGTTTTCCGAGATTTTTGGCAGAATGCTTTTCCGGTAAAGGGCATATAACGGCTCCGGCTTATTATTTAACACAGGAACAATTGCGTCAAAATCGTTCGATGTCCGAGTCATTTTCCGAAGTAACGTACCATTTATAAAAGGCATATCGCAAGCTACAGCTATATTATTGAAATTTGAGCTCTCTTCCAGGCATGAATAAAGTCCGGCTATGGGACCAATATTTTTAATATGGTCGGCTACAACCTCGTGTCCAAGAAAATTGAAACGTTCGTCGTTGGCTGAGATAAGGATTTCGGTACAAAAGTTTCTAAGCATACGTAATGGATAAATAATCATAGGGTATTCGAACAGCTCCTTAAGGGCCTTATCTGTTCCCATCCGGAGTGATTTCCCGCCAGCGAGTAATATTCCTGTTAATTTTTCCATTGGTCACCTGAAAAAAAGAAGTTTGAATGAAGCCAGGGTTAACACACAGGAAAGAGCTATCTTAAGTCTGTATGGAGAAAAAAGATTGCTTCCCAGGCCCGAGCCAATAAAACCGCCGGCCAAAGCTGTACAGGCATAAACCAGAATGGTGGGCGAAACGGCTTTGCCTCCAATGATTTGCCCGGCCAGTCCCGATAAGGAATTTAAAAAAATGAAAGCTGCCGAAACTGAAGCTGTAGCTCTTGCGGTGGCCCATTTTGTCAGGATAAGAACCGGTGATAATAAAATTCCTCCTCCAATTCCAATTAAACCCGAAATAAAACCAACTCCGGCCCCTATTGGTATAGCTTTACCCAAGGGAATTCCTGTTGCAGGCCCGGTCGCTTTGGCTTGCCTTTGGATAACCATTTGTAGAGCTGAAATCAATAACGCAATTGCAATGAAAATATGGAGTATCTGCGGGCGAAGGGATATGGATCCTCCCAGGAATGCAAAAGGAACTGAAGCAAGCAAAAATGGCCATAAGAGGTCAAACTTAAAATAGCCTGCTTTATGGAAAGAATAAAATGCAATGCCCGAAACAAAAAGATTCAGGATTAAAGCATACAGCCGCACATCGTTAGACGGAACTGAAAATATGACCATGGCGGCAATATACCCGCTTGCTCCTCCATGACCCACGATTGAGTAGAAAACAGCAATTAAGAATATTATTATTAATAGAACAGGCTGTAACTCCATATAAACTTCTATTGACAGATACTTCCTAAATAAACATACCCATTTTCCACTTTAACCGGGTAAACCTCTATCTCGTAAGGATCGCCATTAAGGCATTGCCCCGTTTTTAACGAATATGTTTTTTTATGAAACGGACAGGCTACCTTTGGCTCGTTATTGGTGTCGCCGATAATGCCTCGTGAAAGAGCCATTTCGTATCGGTGCGGACACATGTTCTGGGTGGCGTACCATTCGCCGCGTATTGTAAAATTAAAAATAGCAATCTGCTTGCCTTCGTGTAATACACAGGCACCGCCATTTTCAGGGAAGTCGCTAACTCTGGCTACTTTATGCCATACTTCAACAGGTGAAGATGAAGTGGTTCTCGATTTTGTTTCCATATTATTTCAGTTTAATCTTATTTAGTCCAGGGAACAGGCATTTTTTGCTCTCTCATTGGCACAAATTCGATAGATGGATCTTTCTCGTCGGAATTAACAAACATTTTAAATTTCATTCTGAGTTCCGGATTCTCAACTACCTCTTTCCATTCACAGCTATAAGAATCAACAATAGCCTGCATGTCCTTTTCGAATTCATTGGCTAAACCAAGCGAATCGTTAATTACAACATCTTTCAGATGTTCCATTCCGCCTTCGAGCTTACCTAACCATTTGGAAGTCCGGGTAAGAGGAGCGGCAGTTTTGATATAATACATCAGAAAACGGTCGAGGTATTTTATACATGTTGTTTTGTCTATATCAGCAGCCAGTAATATTGCATGCGCCGGATTAGCGCCACCATTACCACACACATAAAGGTTCCAGCCTTTTTCGGTAGCTATAATGCCAAAATCTTTGCCGCGGGCTTCAGCGCACTCCCGGATGCAGCCAGAAACGCCACCTTTAATTTTATGGGGAGCCCGCAGTCCTTTGTATCTGTTTTCGACCTCAATGGCAAAACCAACCGAATCGTGCAGGCCAAACCGGCACCAGGTAGAGCCTACACAGCTTTTTACAGTTCTCAGCGCTTTGCCGTAAGCATGTCCGCTCTCGAAACCTTCGGCAATCAGCTCCTCCCAAATGTGGGGCAATTGGTCAATCCGGGCACCGAATAAATCGATTCGCTGGCCTCCGGTAATTTTACAATACAAGTCGTACTTTCTGGCGATGCGCCCAATCGATTCAAGCTTATGCGGGGTTATTTCGCCCCCTGGAATCCGCGGAACTACCGAATAGGTTCCTCCCCGTTGAATATTTGCTAAAAAACGGTCGTTGGTGTCCTGAATAACATCGTGTTTAACAATAGTTTCGTTCCAGATACTTGCTAAAAGAGATGCCACAGCAGGTTTGCATATTTCGCATCCGGCTCCTTTTCCATGCTTTTTAAGAAGGTAATGATAATTGGTAATACCTTCAATCTTTATAAGGTCGAATAATTCCTGCCGGGTATATTGAAAATGTTCGCAAAGCGTTTTTTTGACTTCCTTCCCTTGTTTTTTCAAGGTGGCCAAAAGCAAATCGTCGAGCATAGGCATACATCCGCCGCATCCGGTACCCGCTTTGGTGTATCTTTTTATGTCGGAAATCTGGGTTATCTGATGGTCCTCGATGTTTTTGCATATTTTGCCTTTCGAAACGCTTTCGCAAGAACAAATGGCGGCATCATCGGGTAGTTCCAGAACCCCAATGGCTAACCCGCCTCCTTTTCCCGGCGCTGCCAGAAGAGATTCCGGATTCTCAGGAAGCTTCATTTTATTTTTATAGGCCTGTAACAGCATATTATAATCGGAAGTATCGCCTATCAGGATTCCTCCTAATAAATATTTTCCATTGGTGCTCAGATTTAAACGTTTATATATGCCAGCGAATTGATTTTCGAGGATCAGGGGGATGGTGCCCGGAGTTTGTCCGAGGGCATCGCCAAAGCTGGCCACTTCGGTTCCGATTAGCTTGAGCTTGGTCGACATATCAGAACCATTAAACGATTTAGTTTCACCTTTCAATCGCTCCACCAGAACTTCAGCCATTTGATAGCAGGGAGCAACCAGGCCCCAGATCATTCCCGCGGCCAGGGCACATTCTCCAATAGCGAAAATATTCCGATCGGAAGTTTGCATGCCTTCATCTACCGATATTCCACCATTTTTTCCTACTTCAAGACCGGCTTTTCTGGCAAGCTCGTCCCTGGCTTTAATGCCAGCCGAGATAACAACAATATCTGTTTCGAACAGAGTACCATCCGCAAAAGCAACTCCGGTCACTTTCCCGACACCTTCAAAGCTAACCGTATTGGCATTGGTAATTACTTTCAGACCCTGTTTCTCGAGTTTATATTTCAACATTGCGGCGCCGCGTTCATCAAGCTGGCGACCCATCAGCCAGGGCATCCGTTCCAACACGGTTGTTTCAATATTGTTGTCCATTATTGCTTTTGCAGCTTCTAACCCCAGTAGACCACCGCCAATTACAACACCCTTTCGAACGCTTCTTACATAAGACTTTATAGCGTCCAAATCTTCAAATGTTCTGTATACAAACACACCCGTTTTTTCCACTCCAGGGATAGGTGGCACAAATGCGGATGAACCTGTTGCAAATACTAAAATGTCGTAGCTGAAAATTTCGCCGTGTTGCGTTCTGACAGTTTTGAGTTCTTTATCAATTTCGGTTACAAGGTTTCCAGTCAAAATTTCTATTTTGTTCTGATGGTACCATGCTAATGGAGCAAGGGTAAGTTCATCGGCAGAGGTGCCGGTATAATAATCGGTTAAATGGACTCTGTCGTATCCAAGGTATTTTTCTTCACCAATCACCATAAGGTTAAATTGAGATAAAAGTCCGGCCTCCTCAAATTTCTGGCAGAATTTTACACTTGTCATCCCATTTCCAATAACTATAATATTTTTTTTAATTTTCATAAGGTATAATAGAAAAATAATAATAAAAATAATCATTATAACATAAATATTAAGGGGTAAAACTCTATTTATAATATATTTATAATGCCAAACAATTATTTTAAGAGGGGTTATTCTATAAATGCATATAATTATATAAAAAAGAATTTATATGCGTTAAGAATTAAATGGAAGGCATTTTTGATTCAGAATTAAAAAATTCAATGGAAATAATAGTTTTTATTTCATATTGTAATAAGACTCATTATTTAAATTAAATTTTTAAAAAAGAAATGAACAAACATCGCTTAAATGGTTTTATAATAACACAAAATTTGTTATGATAACTGAAGAACAATATCGAACTGCCACTGAAAAAATAGATGCCGCCCATTCATCTGATGAAATGATGGAATTGGAGGATGGGAATCTGTTTCCGGTAGAATTACTTTACAGTAAACGGATGCTCTCGGTCCTGGAGCTGGTTAGTCCGGACAGTTCGTTTGAAATAAAGATTGCAGCGCAATGCCAGCACCTCAAACGTTGGAGTGTGTCGCGGTCCTTATATCCATACGACAGGAGAGGTTATCATCAGTGGAGGCAGGTGGTGATGGATTTTCAACTGCAGGAAACAAAAAAGATTTTATTGGCGGCAAATATCGGGGAATCTGATATACATCACATACTCTTCATACTAAAAGAGCACGGGAATAAATTAAATCCCGAAAGCCAGGTGATCATGGATACGGCTTGTTTGGTTTTCGTGAAATGGTATATGGAGCCATTTGCCGGAAAACACCAAAACGAAAAAGTGATTGATATTTTAAGAAAGACAATGCGAAAAATGTCATCCAAAGGAGTTAACCTCATTTCGAAGCTCGAGTTGCCTGTTTCAGCAAAAAATATTCTGGAACAGGTTAATCATTAATATGCGCCTGCATCTGATGTGAGTGTGTATGAGTGTTTCCTTTGATGCAATTACAATCGTTAGTACCCCATTCGAATGTACCATCGGTAAAATATTCTTTTTTCCATATAGGCACATCCCGCTTTACGGTATCAATTATATACCGGTTAGCTTCATAAGCTTCCGCTCTGTGCATGGAAGCCGTTAAAACAATCACGGCACAGTCCGATATTTCCAATCGGCCTAAACGGTGAACGCACAATGCATGGTTTAACTTCCAATGCTTAGTGGCATAATCTATAATTTCCTTGATTTTCAGCAAGGCCATGTTTTCGAAAGCTTCGTATTCCAGGTGACTAACTTGGCGGCCTTTGTTAATATTCCGTACTTCTCCGCTAAACATTACAATACCACCAGTTAATGGCGAACGCAACGACGCCAGTAATAACGGTATGTCAATTGGACGATAAGTTAATATTTCAATTTGACTGTCCATTAGCAATCATCCTCCGCTATAAGGTGGTAACACGGCTAACTCATACGATTTGTCGATCGCGAAATCATCATTTTTCAATTCACAGTTTACGGCAATCCGGCAAGAGTCCAGTAATCCGGTTGCTTCCGGCGACATTTCCTTAAGCTTTGCTATAAAAGCGGTTAATTGTAATCCCCGGGGGATCGACAAATTCATTTGATTCCCATAGATTGACTTAAGAGACCCGAAAAAAAGTACATTAATATCTACATTCTCCATTTTTATCCTCCTATTGATTGCATAGTGTGACTATTTCCGATAAAACGTGATGACTGTTTATGCGACATGGCGAGTTTCAAAGCTGCAGTTATCTGATATTTATTAAAATGAGGGATCAGGGATATGGGGATCATTGAACTGAGACAACCATATATATTTCCATAACTATCAAGCCGTAACCTGTTGCAGTCACTGCAAAAAGGCGCAGATTCGTTGGCAATTATGCCAAAAGCTTTCCTGCCGTTTATGCTCCAGTAATTCGAGGTCGATCCTTCTTCACGCGGTAAAGGTTCAATTGGGTAGGCAGTTTCGATCATATTCAGGATTTTTGAGCGTGAGAAAAATTTCTCGTCCATTTTTTTGTGCAAAGGCCCCATAGGCATAAGTTCGAGGAATCTTATGACAATTCCGCGCTGAAGGGCAAAATTTAACAAAGGCAATATTTCGAGGTGATTTTTCCCTGAAACCACCACCGTATTAAGTTTTACTGAAAGGCCTGCTTCAATGGAAGCATCGATGGCCCTGATTACGTTTGACAATCCGTTGCGAAGGGTCATTTGCTGAAATATGGCTGGTGTAACCGCATCTATGGAAATGTTTACCGAGCGAAGTCCTGCGTTATAAAGACTCTTAACTTTGTTACCCAACAAATGGCCGTTGGTTGTCATACCGATATCGGAAATACCCATTGTGCGTATGGCTTGCAAAATAGATATTATGCGTGGCTGTAATAATGGCTCGCCACCCGTGATCCGCACCGCATTTAAGTTTAATGTGGCATGGAGCTTTCCGATTATTTCAATTAATTCCGAGGAGGAAAGAAGTTTTTTGCCATCTCCTGAAGCGGTGGGGGCAACTCCGGGTTGGGCATCCGGGTTGCTATCCACACAATATATGCAGGCATAATTGCATTGGTGTGTAAGGCTTACACGTAGCTTTTTAAATTGTCTGCCTGAATAATCGGTTATCATAGATTTGCTTCCTGGATTATTTTACTCATTTGAGTTTTTCTGAAACTGCTTTTTGGAGCTTCGCATAAGGGACAACAAAAAGTTTCGGGGAGGTCGGAGAATTTGGTGTTTGCAGCAATTCCCCTGTTACTGTCGCCCGTTTGTTCGTCATGTATGCTAAAGCAAGTCTGACATTGATACACATAACTATTATCAGTTTTTTCAATTTTGGGGTTATGTTCAATTCTTTCTGCTGTATCCAATAACTGGGCATAATATTTTGATGCCACATTTTGAAGAGCCCCGGGCAAATGCTTGCGGGACACATGTGTCATGTATTCTTCGTAAAGCCATGTGTTGGCATTAAAGTTACGGGTATGGTAAATTTTATAGGTTATAAAAGGATCCAGCTCCTTCATAAATTTTAAGCCGTGCTTCTTTTCTATTAAAACATTAGTCAAAGCAGGCTCTTGTTTGGTTTTAATGCCAAAAGTAAGTCCATGAACACAAACATCCACCTTATCGAATTTTTTCACTATATACCTTTTTAGTTTTAATGCCTGTTTATCCAGCAAAGGCAAATGCCAGTTTAACTCAAAGGACGAATGGCGCATATTAATGCCAAAGCGTCCTAATAAACGGTGCCAATGGATCAGATCCTTTTCATTAATTTCTTTTATCAGAAAAGATTTCCAAGGGGTAAGACATATTTTTGAAATGTTTGTACGGAGGCATAAGCTGCACATCTCCTCTAAAAATGATATATCATAGCTGTTATTACGCCAATAAAATCCAGCCCAATAATTCACCGAAGCATTCATTTTGCCAAAACCTTCGTAATCCTGGGGAGGAATAGAATCCAATGTAAGATCGTTTTCAATTTTTCGCCAGTTGTAATTGGTTTTCTCATTGAGGTAAGCAAAAAACCCTGATATGCCTCCGTATAGCAGTTTGGGCCACTCTGTTTCAATATTTTTCGACAGAAGACTGATGTCACTGCTAAGGATCATTACCGGCCATCGTTCGGGAACCGATATTTCGTCGCGGCGGATGTATAAATACCAGTAATCTTTTAAGGATGAAGCAATAAAATTTAAATGCCCGTAAAAAAGTGGCACAAGACTTTGTTTTGGATCAGCAATGTTTATCCGCAATGTAGGTTTAAAGTTAAACTGTTCCAGTATAAACAAATAAGTTCCCGACGAAAGCCATGAAGTTGCGGCAGCCATATCGGAAGAAACATATGACGAAACAATATTTTGAAACTGAGTCCCTTTGCGTCCATGGACTACATAATCGGTTTGCAGGGATTTAAAACCATCGTTGATAATTGGCATTTGGGCGGTGCTAACCTGGAACAAAATGTCCTGGCGTGAGCCAAAATGAACATGCTTATTGCCTGTTTTTTTTGCTATTTTCAATATGCCAATTAAATAGGACGGTGTTAGTATTCCGCCCTTTGCAAAAATCCTGACCATTTGTTTTGAAACCCCGATCATACATTTACAGCATTAAGATTTTCAGCCAAAATCATTTTTATCTCCGGTTTGCAACTTCCGCAAACAGTACCTGCGCCGGTGGAAAGACAGATTTTTTCAAAATCATAGTTTTTATTATGGATTTCATCCAGAATATTTCCTTCACCAACGGAGTTACAAACACATATTAACCGCCCGTTCACTTGTTGGGCCGGTTTGCCGCTACGAAGCAGAGTCAATCTTTTTTCTGAAAGCTCCGTTTTGTTTTTAATTAAATCCTTAAACTCGGTAAACTCTGATTTGTCGCCCAACAAAATGGCTCCTACCAGAATATTATTCTGAATGACACATTTTTTATAATAGCGGGCTGCTTTATCATAAAAAATAATGGTTTCGTACGAATCGTCATCTTCCGGAGGATCAATAAACCCGATGGAACACAAGTCCAAACCAGGGTATTTCAATATATTCATGGAAACAGAACCTTTAAAAACACTGGTTATATCTCCCCCGATGAATTTAGCAGCGGCCTCTGCCTGTTCTTCAGCTACCATTGTAATACCATAAAGAGTATCGTTATGTTCTGCAATTTCACCAATGGCTACAATAGCCGGATCCGAAGTCTGCAAATGACCATTCACCACCACGCCTCTTTGTACTTTTAGGCCACATTCTTTAGCCAGTTCTGTGTTTGGAGTGGTTCCTATGGCGAAAACAACAGCTTTGCAGGTTATCCTGTGTCCGCTTTTCAATACCACATTTAGCAAACTGCTCCCGGTGGGAAATATGTTTTCAATTTCATCGTTCAGGTAAAGGTTTGTGCCATGTTCTTCAATGATTTGGCGTAGTATATTTGCCGCTGTTTTGTCCAACTGCCGGCTCATTATGCGATTTACACGGTTTACCAGTGCTATTTGAACATTTTTCTCGGAAAAAGCAGCTACCATTTCCAGGCTTAATAATCCGGCTCCAACCAGGATAACAGTTTCGCCCGGTTGAACATAATTCATAATGCGATCTGCATCGGTACGGTTTCGTACAGTGAATAGGCCATTGGTTATGTGACTGAACCGGGTAGGCATGGAAGGCCTGCTTCCTGTTGCCAGTATTAGTTTGTCGTAACTATGCTCTGAATTGTTCGAATCCGTCACAAGTTTTTCATGCCTGTTAATGGCTTTAATTGAAACTGAAATGTGCAAGTGTAAATTAAGTGCTTTCAGCTCAGGATGATTTATTTTTTGTAATTCGTTCCATGTTTTTGCTCCGGTAATATAATCCGGGAGTAAAACCCTGTTGTAGAAAGGGTGCTCTTCTAACGAAAACACATGGATTTCGTCATCCGCACTTAAGTCCCTCAGGGTCGATACAAACTTAAAAGCAGCAGCTCCAGCCCCGACAACAATAATTTTTTCCGGTTTTTTATGATAAGCCTTTATCCTGGCAGCAGTGAATTTAAAATCGGGTTCTTTGGAGCGGGGATCTACTTTTGGTGAAGTAAGGTTATTGGCCCTGGCCAGATCGGATTGGTTGATTTTACCCCAGTGCATCGGTATAAATACTACTCCCGCCTTGATATCTTCAGTAATTTTTGCTTTTAACCGCAAATTGCCTTGCTGAGTTGTGATTTCTACCAGTTCGCTCTCTTTTATCTGATGTTTTTTGGCGTCATCGGGATTAATTTCAACATATGCCTCGGAAATGTGCTGATTGAGTCGACTTACCTTTCCGGTTCGCGTCATGGTATGCCATTGGTCGCGTATCCGTCCTGTTGTAAGTATCAGAGGGTATTCGGCGGACACAGGTGTGGATGCGTTTTCCGGCAGCGGATCATGTATTTTGGCGCGATGGTCTTCAGTATAAAATTTATTGTCGGTAAAAAGTCGTGGAGTGCCTTGCTCTGCATTTATAGGAAAGGGCCATTGAACAGTTCCGTTCTTTTTAAGCCAATTGTATGACAATCCGCTGATATCAATATTTGTATTTTTAGTAAGTACGGCATGTTCTTTAAATATTTCTCCTGACGACGAGAAGTTAAATCCTTTATAATCCATCCGCCTTGCAAAATCAATAAGTATCTCAGTGTCGGGTTTGGCTTCTCCCGGAGGATCTACTACTTTGGCGAGATAACTGATACGTCTGTCGGAATTGGTCATTGTTCCTTCTTTTTCGGCCCATCCGGCGGCCGGCAGGACAATATCGGCAAACTCACGGGTTAACGAATTGGCTGAAATGTCCTGTACAACAACAAATCTGGCTTTTCGCAGGGCTTCTTCTGCTAAGCGCACATTCGGCAGGCTTACCATGGGATTGGTACAGATAATCCAAATTGCCTTAAGCTTATCAGCAGCAAGTGCTTCGAACATTTGGGTGGCGGTGTACCCGGGCTTTTCAGGAATGGCGGGCACACCCCAGAAATCGGCTACTTCTTTTCTGTGTTGCGGGTTGTCCATATTACGGTGTGCGGGTATCAGGTTACACAGCCCTCCGACCTCCCTGCCACCCATAGCATTGGGCTGTCCGGTTAACGACAATGGGCCGTTACCTGGTTTCCCGATTTTCCCCGTTATAAGGGAAAGGTTGATTAGTGAGAGGTTCTTCTCCACTCCAATCGAGCTTTGATTTAAACCCATTGCCCACATGGAGATAAAACCCTTCGATTCGCCAATCCATTGTGCCGCAAGTTCAATGCTTTCCTTGGTTATTCTACAAACAGCAGCAGCTTCCTTCACAGTTCTTTCAAAAGCTCTTTCTTTAAGTTCGTTAAAACCATTGGTGTGCAATTCTATAAAGGTTTTGTCTATAAAATCGTGCTCGATAATCCATCGTGCAATGGCATGGTGAAGATAAATATCTGTTCCCGGCATAATTTGCAAATGCAGGTCGGCCATGCTTGCCGACTGGGTTTTACGAGGGTCCGAAACAATTATTCTGATATTGGAGTTGTTGCTTTTGTGGTTTTCGAGCCGACGGAAAAGAATGGGGTGACACCATGCAGGATTAGCCCCGCTGATAAAAAAACAGTCGGCAAGTTCAATATCATCGTAGGTCAGAGGAACAGCATCTTCACCGAGCGATAGTTTATAGGCTACAACAGCGGAACTCATACACAGTCTTGAGTTGGTATCGATGTTGTTGGTTCCGATAAAACCTTTTGCCAGTTTATTCACTATGTAATATTCTTCGGTTAATAACTGACCCGATACATAAAAGCCAACGGAGTCGGGTCCATATTTGCGGATCAGAGTTTTAAAAACAGTAGCTATCCGTCCCATTGCAGCCTCCCACGATACTCTTGTTCGTTGCGCATTCTTGTCCCAACGCATTTCGGGATGTAGTAACCGGTCACTTTTGTTCTGAACTGCATAATTCAGATTTTTACCCTTTGAACAAAGCATTCCCCTGTTTACCGGATGCTCCGGATCGCCCTCCACCAAAAGTGTACCTTTGGAATCTCTGCTTAATAAGATCCCACAACCAACGCCACAATAAGAGCAAGTACTTTTATATTTTTCAGGTACCGAAAAAGCCATAATTAAGTTTATAAATGTTCGTTGCTAAACATTTTCTCCTTTCGCAGGAATTTTTACAAATACCGGCTCCAGATCGGCAACAGGTTTTATCCTGAATACCGGTTCAATAAAGAAAGCTGATAAAGAAATGATTACAATAAATACTCCGATAAGGAACAACCCGGTCTGGTATGTATGTCCCTCCATTTTAAAAACAAAACCCATGGCAATCGCACCGAGGTTCCCTCCAGCACCCACAATACCCGAAACCATTCCCACGGCTTTTTTATTGATAAAAGGCACCACTGAATAACATGCCCCATTGCTCATTTTTACAAACAAGGCAAATATCAGCATGGTAACAATGGACCATATTAAAAGGTCTACTTGCGAAAATATCATTACCCCAATACCTTCAGCTAAAAGAAAAAGTCCCAGAATAACAGCGCGACCTCTAAGTCCGTATTTTATGCTGATTTTATCACTAAAGATACCTCCTAAAGCACGGGCAAATATGTTCATGGCTCCGAAAGTGCCTGCAAGAAGTCCGGCAGTAGTTAAACTCACACCAAATTTATCGATAAAATAAAGAGCAGCGATATTGTCAATTGTAATTTCCATGCCAAAAGAACATCCATAAATAAGAGCCAGTATCCAAACCCTGCGATCCTTAATAATTTTGTTAATATTGGTTTTCTCCTGAATATTTTCATTGTTGCCCTGTTTTCTTAATTCCGGAATATTCCCCTCTGGTGTGTCCTGAGTATATCTGTAGTAAAGGAATGCCATGAAAAGCATAGCAACTCCCGGAACAACCATACTGAACCTCCATGCCATAAACGACGACGCCCCCAAAGCAATAAAGGCGGTAAAAAACAGTGGCATTATCATTTGCGCCAGGCCGCCTCCAAGATTTCCCCAGCCACCTGCAATGGCATTGGCCGATCCAACAACTTTACCTGCAAACATGGCAGAGGTATGATATTGGGTTATTACAAAAGAAGCTCCTATAATCCCGATTGATAAACGAAATATCAGGAAAGCTTCATAGCTTTTTGCAAAACCGATAAAAATAACAGGTAAGGCTCCTAATATGAGTAACCATGTATAGGTAAGGCGTGGACCTATTCTATCGCAAAGCCAGCCAACAATGAGGCGCGCGAAAATAGTTATAGAAATGGAAGCAATTATAATATTTCCAATCTGGGACTTGGTAAGTTGAAATTCGTCTCGTACTATCGCCATTAGTGGTGCTATGGCAAACCATGCAAAAAAACAAACAAGGAACGACATCCAGGTTATATGGAAAGTTCTCATCTGAGGCGGTTTAAAACTGAATAACCTGATTTTTTCGGATTTTTCGGATAAAACAACTTTACTCATATTGTGAAGTTTTGGGGATTTATTTTCAAAAATATGAATTTTTAATTTATTACCCCTGAAATTATATGTATAAATGGCGTATAAATACATAAATAAAAATATACACCGTAAAAAATAAAGAAGTGTTACCTAATGATATAAAATTATTTTGGATTCGGGTGTTTAATATAAGACGACCGAAAGGCCTTAAAAAATTAATTTTATCCGGATTTATTTTAGTGCAAGTAAAATTATCAATACTTCCACTCGAGTATTTAAATTATAAATACTTTATAAATTACTTTTCAGGTTAGTAAAATTGTTAAACCTATCAGATGTTTTTTCTACAAGTGGATGATCTCAGTTGGAGTATTTCTGTTCAGAACCATTAATTTTTGCAGGGAACCGAGTGCAAGGTTCTTTTCGGCAAATTTCTGCTGAAGCGCTTGCAAAGCTTTTTCGGGAGTATTGTTGTTTTTACTAAGGTGGGCCAGACAGATATGACTCAGGTCTGCATGAAAACACTCTGCCAAAAATGCAGATGTTTGATGGTTTCCAAGGTGACCATTGTCCGATTTGATACGTGCCTTCAGAAATGCCGGATAATTGCCGTTCGAAAGCATTTGTTCGTCGTAATTCGATTCAATTACCAGTAAATTGGCAGCTTTGATAAATTGCGATGCTGTTTGGCAAATATGTCCAAGGTCCGTTACAATAGTGATCTTTTTTTGATTGTAAGTTATATGGAAACCTATTGTTTCGGGGGCATCGTGATGAACGGGGAAAGCTTCTATATCAAAACCTGCAAGGTTAAACTTCTGCAGAAGCAGAATTTTCCGGATGCAATCGCTGCTGATATGCTGGGCCATAGGTGGCGAAATGATGCTGTCCCACACCTTTTCGGTTGTAAAAACAGGAATGTTGAGCTTGCGGGTTAAAACTTCCAGTCCTTTGGTGTGGTCGAAATGATTATGAGTTACAAGTACTCCCATAATCGTATTTACAGATATACCCAGTCCTTTTAAAAACTTACGGATAGCTCCTGCGCTGATTCCTGCATCTATCAGTATTCCATGAAATTCATTTCCCAAATAGTAGCAATTACCACTGCTGCCGCTGCTCAGACTGCAAAAACTCAGTTTCATTATTCCTTCTCCTCTATGAGATCAAAGGTAAATCAAAAATTGAAAAGTGAGCGGATAAATTCGGATTGGCTATAAAAACAAAAATCCCCGGTAAGGTTGGACCGGAGATTTTCAATAACTAATAAACTAACTAACTATCAAATCTATAAACTAACTTGGTCTGAATTAATTGGGTAAAAGGTTTTTCATACTCTGCAGTGAGTTTTGAAACTGATGGTGAATTGAGTTTCTGAAATTATCACTATTCAATTTCAGGTACTGCAATCTGAAATACCTGTAACTATCAGCAAATATAGCAGTTGGGTAAAAAGCACAAACCACTACAAAGAGGAACAAATACCATGGACTGATAACAAGATCGGTAAACAATCTTAAAGCCGGGTTTTTTGGGCGAATTAATCTGCCTGAAGTAAAATCGGCATTATATAATTTCTTAGTGTATTTCATTTTTTTTCTGTTTATATGCTATTATAAAGCAAACCCAATGCCAAATGTTTAGGGCTGTTGGTGAAAGGTTACATCTATTTGACAAAATTTTATTTTTTTCATTCAAACGGAATAACATGCCGGATAAAAGATTCAGAGGATTGTATTTTCAGTAATTTTAGGAACCCGCATAGCTGACAAAATTACCGGTGAGTTGTTTTATAAACAGGTAAAAGGAATTGTAAAACAGCGTTTTCGTCAGTAGAGACTATTCTGATGAATATTAAAACGCACAGGCTTCCAAATATCCTTATCTTTGTGCAAACACACTGCTATCGATGCCGTTTGATGAGAAACAATTGATAAGCCGCCTGAGAAACAATGATCAGAAGGCTTTCGATGAAATTTTCAACCATTACTACTCCCGGATTTTTAATCTGGCATTTCATTTTTTGCATATCCGCGAAGAAGCACAGGAGATAGTTCAGGTTGTATTTATAGCGGTTTGGGAAAATCGTTTACAAATCGACGAAGAAAAGTCTTTTTCTGCTTATATCCAGTCTATTGCCCGATACTCCATTTTTAATCAATTAAAAAAAGCAGTTTACCGCCAGCGTTTTATTGATCTTTCCGTGAAACAGGATCTTAATTATGAAACGTTCGCGGAGGATACCTATGAATATAAAGAACTTCAGGACGTGCTTGAGAATGCCATTGCTGAACTTCCACCCCGCCGTCGGGAAATTTTTTATTTAAGCCGTAACCTGGGATTATCGTATAAAGAAATTGCCACAAAACTTTCAATTACCGAGAGTACTGTTAACACGCAAATTAGCAAATCGATAGAGTTTCTCAGGAAAAAAGTTGCCGAGTTTGGCGCCTTCCTCTTTATTTTCTAAATCAAAAAAATAAAAAAAAATTGAACATGGGATCATTGATCTCCTGTTCTCGATTTAATAGTATATGTATGAAAGAAAGAATTGAAATAGAAAAATTGCTTGAGAGGTTTCATCAGGGAATATCCACCCCCGACGAAAACCTGGAGTTGTTGCGTTATCTGGATAATAATAGTGCCGATTTGGACAGGCTGGTTCAGAAAGTATGGGATGAAAATCCCGAAGTTGATATGGTCTCGGGTGCTGAAGTGCTGAGACAGTTGCATCAGAAACTTGGATTTACGGAAGAAGAACAGAAACCGGAAACACGTACAATAAAAATTGTTCGATTCGTACTGCGATATGCAGCGGTTTTGGTAATTGGTTTTGCTTTAGCTTGGTTCTTTATAACACCTGCCCCTCAACCGCCAAAAATCGTGGATAATAAATTTTACAAAGTGACTGTCGCCTACGGTTCAAAATCGACAATTGAGCTTCCTGATGGTTCGGTGGTGACTCTGAACTCCGGCAGTACACTGAAATATCCGGGAAGTTTTGCTACTAATCACAGAATGGTAATTCTCGACGGGGAAGCATTTTTCGATGTTAAGAAAAATCCTGCAAGTCCTTTCCTTGTTAAAACAAAAGATATTACTGTGAGGGTACTGGGAACAACATTCAATGTAAAATCGTACCCCGATGATAATTTAACTGAAACTACGCTTGTAACAGGCAAAGTTGAAATTTTAAGGAATCGGGCCGACGCCCGAAGCAGGAATGAGGAAAAGCCTCTTGTACTTGCTCCTAATCAAAAGGCTGTGTTTTACCGTGAAATAAATCAGCTTGGTGTTGCAAATTCACAAACGCAAACCACTGACCAAGTTGTGAAGGAACCTGAGGATCTGAAAGTTTTGGTTCAAAATGAAGTAAAAACAGAGAATATTACCTCATGGAAGAACGACATACTTGTTTTTAACAGTGAGCCCTTCGAAGGTATTGTAAAAAAGCTTGAACGCTGGTACAATGTTGAAGTGACTTTGAAATATGCCAAGCTTGGACCGGTGGTGTTTTCGGGTAAATTCGACAAAGAGTCGGTAGAAGAAGTATTGCATGCGTTAAGTCTTATCGAACCCTTTAAATACGAAGTAAATAAAAATAAAATATTGATTTATAAATAATAGTTGTATCACTAAACCCGGTTGCCTATGATATAAACACCGATAACTACAAACTAAAAAACGGGAAATGGTTCCAGCATCTCCCGCTTCTAATTAAGTGAAAATAAAGATTTAAGTAACCTTTAACATTACGAAAGTATGAAAAAACCTTTAATTTTTTGTAGAGGTAAGGAATTATTTTACCCTAAAAAACTCCTGCTAATTATGAGACTAATAACACTTCTGCTTATTGTTAATTTATTGCAAATTAGTGCAGTAACTTACTCTCAAAGCGAGCGATTCAATATTAATGTAGAAAGGGGCTCTATTAAAGATGTGCTCTCGCTTATTGAGCGTCAGAGCCAATATAAATTCTTATACCGCGATAACGATATTGCCGATAAGATGATATCTCTCCAATCGTCCGATCAAACCATCGAACAATTGATGAATACCTTGCTTGAGAAAACCGGCAATTCATTCCGTATTCTTGATAAAAGCCTTATTGTAATTGTTCCCGAAAGTGTAAAACAGCAGTTCAGGGTTATGGGGCAGGTTACCGACTCGAATACCGGCGAGGCCCTTATTGGTGTTAACGTGGTTTTTGAAGGTACTACAATAGGTGCCGTTACCGATATTGATGGCCGTTTTTCAATTGAAGTACCCAATGCCAACGGAACTCTTGTATTTACCTATGTTGGATATACAAGTGAGAAAGTAGCTATTAACAACCAGACTAATTTAATAATTGCTCTTGTTCCCGATGTAAAAAGTCTGGAAGAAGTGGTTGTGATTGGTTATGGAACCGTGAATAAAAAAGATCTGACAGGTGCAATTTCGGTGGTTGATACTCGCGAAATGCAGAAAATGCAGTCGACTACTGTTGCCGAAGCTATGCAGGGACTTGTAGCCGGGGTGAATGTTCGAAACTCGGGCCGGGCTGGTAGCGAATCAACCATCGAGATCCGTGGGGTTGGCAACTTCTCGAACCAACAGCCTCTTTATGTAATCGACGGAATGCCAACTAATGCTTCGCGCGATTTTAATCCCAACGATATTGAATCCATCCAGATCCTGAAAGATGCCTCGGCTGCTGCTATTTATGGCTCCCGAGCTGCAAACGGTGTAATAATTATTACCACCAAAAAGGGGAAAGATGGTCCGCTGAGAGTTGAGTTCTCAGGAAGATATGGCATACAGACACTCCCGAAATTCGACCTGATGAATGCCGCCGATTTCAAGAAATATAATACCATGGCCTACCGCGAGGCTATTGAAGTTGAGAAATTTCCATGGATTATCGGTCAAGGGTATCAGCAATATCCTGAGGAAATTGATACCGACTGGCAAAAAGAAACATTTAAAACTGCCAATGTACACGATTATAACATGAGCTTTTCGGGAGGAAATCAATTTGGAAATTACCTGGTTTCGGGGAATTATTTTGGGAATACAGGAACTTCAATCGGATCTTCCTTTGAACGCTATAGCTTCCGTGTAAACTCCGAAGGTAAAAAAGGCATTTTCCGCATAGGTGAAAATCTTTCCATCAGCAATGCTTTTTCCGATGAGCTAATTACCAATCCTCACTGGGATATGCTTCGAATGTTGCCCACCATTCCTATTTACGACCCAACCCATCCGGGTGGTTTTGGATATGGCGATGAGGCCAAAGCACGTACATTCGGCGTTAACCCCTTTGCTCGCGAGTCTCTCGAAGAATCTACAAACAACAACCTACGTCTTCGTGGTGTTGCTTTTGCCGAACTGGACATTTTTAAGTTTCTGAAATATAAAATCAATGCTGGTTTTGAAGCTAGCAGTGAGCAATATAAATATATCCGTAAAGTTGGTAACTGGACACTGAACCAGCCTTACGATCCTTCGATGGCTGCTGAAAATAAAGGAAGATATCAGTCCAAACTGATAGAAAATACCCTCAGTTTCATTAAAGAGTTTGGTAAACACCGTGTCGACGGAGTTATTGGTACCACTTACCAGACTCAGGAATATGAGCAGATTGGCGGTGTAAAACGGAATCTTGTTTATGTGGGAGGAGAGTATTACCGCGTACTTAACGCAGGAACTTCAAACCCTGAATCGTCAGGTTTCATTAACGAAGACGCGCTTATTTCATATTTGGGACGTGTAAATTACTCGTTCAATGGTAAATACTTTCTTACCGGAACATTTCGCCGCGACGGATCTTCGAAATTCTCGAAAGATAACCGCTGGGGTAATTTCCCCTCTGTTTCCGTGGCATGGCGAATCAGTCAGGAGCCGTTCTTTAAAGTTCCCTGGGTGAACGATTTTAAATTACGTGCTAATTATGGAACTCTCGGTAACTCAAGTATTGGTCGATGGATTGGCTATGGCGGAAGTTTCTATGGCTCGTCGGTTTATAATATCGGAAACTGGGATTACATGTCGTTGCTAAATACCAGTGTTATTAACGTGTTGGGACGGGATCAGCACATTGTGAACGGGGCTACCCAGGTTAAGCTTGCCAATGCCGATCTGAAGTGGGAAACCCAGACTCAGACTAACTTTGGCGCTGATCTGGCATTCCTCGAGAACCGTCTTGCTGTTACTGCCGAATACTTTGTTTCTACAACCAAAGATGTACTAACTCCAATGCCAATACTGCTTTCAACAGGTAACGACGGTGGCGATCCCTTTGCCAATGCTGCAGAAATCCGTAACCGCGGTTTCGAATTATCTGCAACATGGAAAGAGCGCAGAGGCGAGTTCAACTATAGTGTAACAGCTAACTTTTCGACACTTAAAAACGAGGTACTCGACCTGGGTTATGGCAAAAAGGAATACATTACCTGGATGACAAAAACCGAACTTGGCGAACCAATTGGAATGTTTTATCTCAGAAAAACCGATGGTTTATTCCGTAGTCCGCAGGATGTTTTGAATCATAAGAGTTCTTCGGGAATCGTGATTCAACCGAATGCAAAGCCTGGAGATATCCGTTATGTTGATTTTAACGACGACGGACAGATTAACGAAGCCGACCGCCAGATTGTTGGTAATCCATGGCCGGTATGCGACCTTGGGTTGAATTTTAATATGAGTTATAAAGGAATCGATTTCTCGATGATGTGGTACGGAGCCTTCGGACAGGATGTATACAACGGCCCCCGTTCCACTGCTGAGCGTTTCGACGATAACTCAAATTATTTTACCTTCCGCAAAGGTCACGAACCTTACCAGGAAAATCCAAACAGCGATTTTCCGAGACTTTTGTATGGCGACGACAGGAATTCACGCGGCGACATTGACCGCTGGCTGGAAGATGGCAGCTATTTCAAACTACGGAATGTAACGCTTGGTTATACTTTGCCCAAGAAGTTACTGCAGACTGCCAAATTTGAGGAATTGAGAGTTTATCTTACCGGTCAGAACCTGGTTACTTTTACCAAATATCTGGGTCTTGATCCCGACTTTACCGCTCCCGATCTCTGGCGCCGTGGTCACGACGAAGTTCGTTACCCGAATGCACGTGCCGTATCTCTTGGCTTACAGTTTAAATTTTAATTTGGAGGGCTAATACAATGAAAAAATTCAAAATACTTTCAATAATTATATTGATTTTTATAATCGCATCGTGCAGCGAAGATCTGCTCGATATTAAAAACCCCAATACCCCTACGGTTGAACAGGCATGGAAAACCGAAGACGATGCACTGATGGGCGTGAATGCGGTTTATAACATGTTCTACAAGCCATCCACCTGGACGCGATGGATTTACTTCCGTTATGATCTTTCGTCGGATGAAGGTCACAGTACCAGCCCCTGGGGCGAATTGGCCGACTGGACCCGTTTTATGTACAACAACTACAACTTTTGGGATGGCAATAATTGGCACTGGCGCGATTTCTACAAAGCCATTTTTCGTGCCAATCAGGTTATTGCTTATGTTCCCGGAATTGAATTTAAGAACGCCACTGATAAGGATCAGATTTTAGCACAGGCTTACTTTCTGAGAGCATTATACTATTTCCAGATAGCTATTCTTTGGGAAAATGCTCCTATTATCCTGGAGCCATCCGAGCCATCTGATTTGCCTGAGCAAAAAACGGAAGCTCAGATTTGGGCACAAGTTGAGTTCGATCTTAACTGGGCAAAAGACAAGTTGCCAGGGCAATGGAATGATGCAAATGTTGGACGCGTCACAAAAGGAGCTGCTAAGGCGTTACTTGCAAGAGCATACATGCAGCAGCACAAGTGGACTGAAGCAAAGACCGAACTCGACTGGCTTGTAACCGGCGAAGGCAAACAATATTATGGAATTGTACCGAACTACATCGACAACTTCACACATTTGAATGAGAACAACATCGAATCAGTTTTCGAAATTCAGTTCAGCGATGTGAATAAGGGTGGTGATGGCGATGATCTGTCTGCTTCTATGGGCTTCCAACGGACTCAGTTCTTTGCTCCGGGAGGTATAGGTTGGCAGGATGGTAAAGCACGTGCATGGCTAATTTCGGAATACAAAAAAGAACTTACCGTTGACGGAAAGCTTGATAAGCGACTTCAGAATAATATTTTCTATAAGGAATTACCTAACGATTTTCCTGGTGATAACCTGGTTTATGGTCGTACCTGGGATCCGGGCTGGGGTAACGAAACTTTTATCCGCAAATATTCCACGGCTTATTACCGTGATCGCGAAGATTATCACGCTCCCAATAATTTTAGGTTTATCCGCTTTGCCGATGTGTTGCTGATGTATGCAGAATGTCTGAATGAATTAAACCAGACAGCCAATGCCTACCAGTATGTAGATTTGGTTCGCCAGCGTCCGAGTACCAATTTAAGACCTTTGGCCGTAGCATATCCCGAAATTGGCAATAACCAGGCACTTTTTCGCAAACGGCTGCAAATGGAACGCTCACTCGAACTCTGTTTCGAGGCTGTTCGCTGGAACGACCTGAAACGCTGGGGAATGTTGACATCACAAGAAGGTATCAACGAGTTAAAAACCAGGGACATTGACTTCAACAATTTTACAGTTGGTAAGCATCATCGTTTGCCAATTCCGCAGATTGAGGTGAATAACAACCCCAATCTGACGCAGAATACGCCGTATTAGAGAAAGCCTCACCCCAACCCCTCTCCAAGAGGAGAGGGGCTTTGCCTCTTTTGAAGCTTTTAGATAATGAGAAAATTGAAACTGCTAATTATATCTTTTTGCTTATATGCACCGGGAGCTTTTCCCTCTCCTCCCAGGAGAGGGTTAGGGTGAGGTGCTAATATTATAATTTGATATTTCTTACATAATATTTTCTACCAGTGATACGAATACTTTCTACTTTCATCTTTCTATTTTCAACCATAACCGCCTTTGCTCAGCAGCCAAACCCTCCGGGACAGGCTTCCAAACCTGAGGAATTACAAAACGAAGCTTATCTGTTTGGTCACATGACGCACGCTGACTATGGCAGGTTATATTATTCGGTTAGTACCGACGGGCTGCATTGGACGCTGCTCAATGGAGGGAAACGCGTTTTCGACTCTTATAAGGGGCATCCTGATATTTGCAAAGGACACGATAACAGGTATTATATTGCCGGAAACAATAGCGACGACGATCCACAGATCCGTTTCTGGGTTTCGGATGACCTGATTGATTGGAAAGAGTTTGGTAGCTATACTCCCAACCTGAAAAGCACTCCGGGGTATTCGGAAGCAATGCAGCGCATTGGGGCTCCCAAGTTATTTTTCGATAAGGCATCGCAGCAATATCTGCTTAGCTGGCATACACCGCATAAAAACGGAACCAGGGAAGATGCTGAGATTTACTGGGCAAGTCAGCGTACCCTCTATGTTTTGTCAAAAGATTTAAAAACATTCTCTCCAGCTCCACAGAAGCTCTTCGACTGGAATATTGGCACCATCGATGTTGTCATCCGTAAGGAAGGTGAAAATTACTATGCCATTCTGAAAGATGAAGCATACCCAACCCTTTACTGGGTTACCGGAAAAACCATCAGAATTGCCCGGTCGAAGAGCCTTACCGGACCATATTCCGAGCCATCACAACCTGTTAGCCCGAATTTCAGAGAGGCGCCAACAATTATTCCCTCTCCCAACGGGAAAGCATGGTATCTATATTATGAACAATATCCCGGTGTGTCTTATGGTTTATCCATTTCCGATAATTTAAATGGTCCGTGGTATCAGGCTTCCGGATATACTTTTCATAGCACCTGGGATAAGTACAGTTTACCTTCCAAGGTCCGTCATGGATGTATGATCACTATCAGCCATGAAGAATATAATGCATTAATTGCTAAATTTGGGAATTAATCAATCAACCCCCACTCATATGAAGTCTAACTTTGTACGTACTTTGCTATGTCTGATCCTCAGCATTTCAGCCAGTACAATTTCAACCTACGGTAGTCCCCATCATGTTTATTTCGGCGATCCTTACATTTTACTTGATGGCGATACCTATTACATGTATGGTACCAGCAACGACAATGGTATCGAAGTGTTTAAGTCTCCTGATCTTGTTCACTGGGAAGGCCCATGCGGAGCAAAAGATGGTTTGGCGCTGCACAAGGCCGATGTTTACGGTGAGAAATGGTTCTGGGCGCCCGAAGTTTATAAATTCGGCAACAAATATTACATGTTTTACAGTGCCGAAGAACACATTGCTGTGGCCGTGAGCGATAGCCCTCTGGGGCCATTCCGGCAGGATAAACAGGTTCCTCTTTTTGACACCAAGGCTATTGATACCCATCTGTTTGTCGACAAGGACGGAAAGAAATATCTTTATTATGTTGCCTTTACCAATGGCAATGTTATCTGGATGTGCGAGATGAACGACGATCTTCTTATGGTAAAACCCAATACGGTGAAGGAATGTTTCGGACGTTCGCAACCTTGGGAATTCAGTTCTAAAGAACCCGTAGGTAACGTAAACGAAGGGCCCTTTATACTTACGCACGGAAAAACCTATTACATGGTGTATTCGGCCAACCATTATGCCAGTCCCGACTATGGTATCGGCTATGCCACTGCAAAGTCACCCACAGGTCCATGGACCAAGTTTAATGGTAACCCAATTTATCAATCGCCCGATACCTCTCTGGGTGTGGGCCATTGTTCTTTATTTAAGGATAAGAACGGAGCGCTGCAGATGGTTTCGCATGCACATTTCAACCGGCAAAAGGTGCATCCCCGCAGGGTTTTGATCAATAAAGTCGTTTTTGAAAAGGAAAAAGGTTCAAAATTGCCGGTGCTAAAGGTCCTGGACGAAAGAATTATCCCGCAAACCAATACCTATTTCACTAATCCGTTGTTCAACGGAGCTGATCCCTGGGTTATTCGTCAGGATAGTTTTTATTACTGGTGTGCTTCTTCAAACGGGGGTATCGAAGTGTCGCGTTCACGTTTTCTTACACAAAAAGGCGAAAACTGTAAGGTGTGGAGCAGTCCCGATACAGGCTGGAACCGGAAGAATATCTGGGCGCCCGAGCTTCATTATTTCGATGGTAAATGGTACGTTTATTACGCCGCCGGTTACGAAGGGCCGCCGTTTATTCATCAGAAATCGGGCGTGCTGGAATCTGTTACAAGCGATCCTCTCGGTCAATATATCGATCGCGGTATTTTACAAACAGGCAACGATCCGTTCGATCCTGCCACAAATACATGGGCTATCGATCTAAACGTTTTCAGACATAAAGGGCAGTTGTATGGTGTGTGGTCGGGATGGGTTAAACCCGAGACTACTGATAAAACATCGCAGCTTCTCTATATTGCTCCTATGAGCAACCCCTACACCATTTCGGGTCCCCGTGTTGAGATATCGCGCCCAGAAGAAAGTTGGGAGACCGGCGGGCCGCTCGATTTGAACGAAGGACCTGAGGTTTTGCAAACCGATAGTAATTTGTTTATCATCTACTCATGCCGCGAATCGTGGCTTAAGGAATATCGTTTGGGGCAGTTGAAACTTGTTCACCGGGATTCGAGCCTTCTCTACAAAAGGAACTGGATTAAAACCGGACCTGTATTTCAAGGCACCGATCATGTTCTTGGAACCGGGCATGCCAGTTTTACAACTTCGCCCGACGGCAAGGAACACTGGATCGTTTACCACTCAAAAAAGGCTGTCGATCCTGGCTGGAATCGCGATGTGCGCATTCAGAAATTCGGCTGGAAGAAAGATGGCAACCCCGATTTTGGAACTCCCATACCGGCAGGAGTGCCAATGCTACGACCATCGGGCGAAACAGTCGTTGAAAAATTGCTGAATATTGACTGGAGCATTAAGAAAAATTAAGTCGAGTGGCAGTTGTGCTGTGGTCTGAGGACCGTCGACTGAGGACTTTAATCTTTAAACACATGAAACTCAAACTCACCATACTATTCACATTTTTCATACTTAGCCTCTCCTGCCGGAAAGACCCGGAGACAGGAGGGAGCAAGTATGTTCCACCACCCGAAGGTTATTACCGTAATCCGGTTTTTCAGCCGGTATTTGCCGATCCAACAGTTATAAAAGCTTCCAATGGCTATTATTATGCATATGCCACCGAAGATGACTGGGGTGGGGTAGGAGGTTTGCACATTGTTCCCATCATCAAATCAAAAGATCTGGTGAACTGGACTTATGTCGGAAACGCTTTTACTCAGAAGCCTGGATGGAAATCGCAGGGCTTTATTTGGGCTCCCGATATCAATTTCATCAATGGCAAATATTATCTGTACTATTCTTATTCGCTTTGGGGGGACGCCAATCCTGGTATAGGGCTTGCCATAGCCGATAAACCCGAAGGGCCGTTTACCGATCTGGGAAAGCTCTTGTTAAGCGAGGAAGTGGGAGTTGGAAATTCCATCGATCCTTTTTATATCGAGGATGAAGGCATCAAGTACCTTTTTTGGGGAAGTTTCAGAGGGATATATGGCAGTCAGCTTTCGGATGATGGAAAGACACTTACCGGAGAGAAATTCCGTGTAGCCGGCGATTTCTTCGAAGGTACCTATATTCTGAAGAAAAACGGTTATTATTATTTTTTTGCATCGAACGGGAACTGTTGCGAAGGAGCAGCAAGCAGGTATAAACTGCTGATCGGCAGATCGCAAAATATCAAAGGACCATATCTCAATAAACAGGGAGATAATCTGCTTACCGTGGAAGGGTCTTTATTTCTGGAAGGTAACAGTACCGGTGGTTTTGCCGGCCCCGGACATAATGCTGAAATTGTTACTGATGATGACGGAACTGACTGGCTGCTCTATCATGGCATCGATAAAAAGATTCCTCTTTTGCCCAATGGAGCTACCCGGAGGCCACTAATGCTCGACAAGATAACCTGGGAGGACAACTGGCCTGTAATTACTGGAAATCAACCCGGAGTTAAAGATCAGAAGATCCCTGTTTTTAGTGATAATTAGAACTATTAATTAATCAATCAAACAATCAAATTATGAAGCGATTTTTTCTTTTATTGTTACTTGCCAATCTGGCATTTTTTTACAGTTGTAAGGAACAACCGAAGCAGGCTGAAATCCGCAATGTTTGGACAGCCGAGCAGGCCAACGAATGGTATAAGCAATGGGGATGGCTGAGAGGCTGCGATTTTATTCCCAGCACTGCCATTAACCAGTTGGAAATGTGGCAAGCCGAAACCTTCGACACCGCTACCATCAACCGCGAACTGGGCTGGGCCGAATCTATTGGTATGAATGCGATGCGTGTTTATCTGCATCATGTTGCGTGGAAAGTTGACTCCGCCGGATTTAAGGACAGGATGAACCAATATCTCACCATTGCCGATAAACATGGTATCTCTACCATTTTTGTTTTTTTCGACGATTGCTGGAATCCCACCTATCAGGCAGGTAAACAGCCCGAACCCAAACCCGGAGTTCATAACTCGGGCTGGATACGCGATCCCGGCGATCTGATTCACCAGGATTCAACCCTTGTTGTTACACTGGAGAGGTATGTAAAAGATGTGCTAAAGACCTTTTCGAACGACAAACGCATTATTCTCTGGGATGTTTACAACGAACCGGGGAACTCGAATTATGGTAATAAATCCATGTCTTTATTGCAGAAAGTTTTTGCCTGGGGCAGGGAAATAAATCCTTCGCAGCCACTTTCTGCAGGAGTATGGAATCTCAGTCTTGGTGATCTGAACAAATATCAGGTAGAAAACTCCGATGTAATCACTTACCACAATTATCAGAATGACACGCTGCACCGTGCATGTATTGATACCCTTGCCCGATATGGGAAACCCATGCTCTGTACTGAATATATGGCCCGCAAGCACCGCAGTCGGTTCGACAATATTATGCCTCTGCTCAAGGAAAGAAATATTGCCGCCATCAACTGGGGACTCGTAGCCGGTAAAACAAACACCATCTATGCCTGGGACGAACCTATTCCCGACGGATCAGAACCCAAACTCTGGTTCCACGATATCTTCCGCAAAGATGGCAAACCATACAAGCAGGAAGAAGTGAATCTGATCCGCTCGTTAACAGGGAAAAAGTAGGAAAATAGTCGATAGTCAATAGACCATGGCCGATGGCCAATACAGGTGAATGTTCCTTAGGTATTTATCATTTTGAGCCATGGACTATGGGCTAAAAAGGCTGTTCTCTCACGAGACAGCCTTTTTCTGTTAATGACAAATTGAAATCGAGGTTTAACTAATCAACCTAAACTACAGTCGACCGACTACCGATGTTATCGTAAGTCAAACTGGATGTCGTATGTGGTCTGAGACAAAACTATTTCGTTATTAATGATGCGCTTAATTCAATAAACCAATTTGATTTTTTGCATGATGATTCGATTAAATTTTTAATACTTTTACCGATCCATTTAAAGGCTTATGTCAGTTGTTGACGAAAAACAGTTATTGGAAAATCTTCAGCAGGGCGATAAAAAGTCGTTTTCTTTTATCTTTTCAAAATATTATAAGGATCTCGTTCACTTTGCTTTTACATTTACTAAAAATTCCGAAGCTGCTGAAGAAATTGTTCAGGATGTTTTTGTGAAATTTTGGGAAAACCGTCATTTTATTCATGTTTCTATCTCCCTTAAATCGTATCTTCTCAAGGCTACTCAAAATAAATGTCTCGATTGGCTGAAGCACCAGAAAATAAAGGAACACTACAAGGATGTGGCTCCATATATAACCCTTCTGAGCGAAAATAATACAGATCAATATATTCTGCTTTCCGAATTACACGCAAACCTCGATAAAGCTTTGAGTTCACTCCCGGAAGAGGTAGCCGAAGCATTCCGGTTGAGTCGTTTTGCAGATCTGAAATACAATGAAATTGCGGAAAAGCAAAACGTTTCCGTCCGAACCGTTGAGGTAAGGATTAGCAAGGCCCTGCAACTCTTACGCGAAGCTTTGAAAGACAATCTTTGGTTTTTTATTTTTATTTTATAGTATTTTATAGCCAATACCTGGCTGTGGACTAAGGTCCGTCGACTGTCGTCTCTTTTCTAAAAAAAATCTTTCTTTTTTAATGTGGTATTTTATTTATCAATCGTCGTTGTTTTTGAAACATGGTTTTTATGGAAAGTTTAGAAAGTGAAAATATAGAAATCCTGATCCGTAAGTATTTGGATGGGATGGCTTCCGTGGAGGAGATTAAAACACTGGGACAATGGGTGGAGGCATCGGAAGAGAATAAGAAATACTATCAGCAGATTAAAAACCTGTGGAATATAAGCGATCCTAAAAACGCGAAAATGAAAGTAGACGTAGATAGTGCCTTTGATGATGTTTTAAGCAGAATTGAAGAAAAGCCGCAAGGCAAAAAATGGATTAAAACAATGCAGAAAATTGCAGCAATACTTCTTCTTCCATTGGTTCTTTCGGGGTACTTTTTAGGAAGGACCACCGAACGTAGCGGAGAAAATACATCCGTTGCCTACAACGAAATTTATGCTTCTCTGGGTACCCGTTCCAAGGTTGTATTGGCTGATGGCTCACGGGTATGGCTTAATTCGGGTAGTAAACTCGTGTATCCCGATAAATTTATAAAGAAAACCAGGGTTGTAACACTTACTGGCGAAGCATATTTTGAGGTTCAATCGGATGTGAATCGCCCTTTTATAGTTCAAACAAAAAATATAAATGTTAAAGCTACCGGAACCAGCTTCAATGTTCAATCTATTGAAACGGACCCTGAAGTAAGTGTATCTCTGTTATCGGGTAAGGTTACGATAAACAAAAGCAGTGAAAAGGTTGCTCAAACACTTATAACCCTGCAACCGAACCAGAGATTCAGTTATGATACCAGCACCGGACAGTATAAAACATTCTCGGGCGATTTATACGAATTTGTTGCCTGGAAGGATGGAAGGCTTGTTTTCAGGAACAAACCCATGAGTGAAGTTGTTAGAAAGATTAGTCTGCATTACAATGTAGATATTGAACTTCGGGGAAAGGAACTCCAGGATTACCGTTACCGCGCAACTTTTGAAGAAGAGTCGCTGAACGAAATCTTAAAACTGCTTAAAATGTCGTCGCCTATAAAATATTCGGAGGTAAACAGGGTGCGGTTAGCTGACGGTTCTTTCAGTAAACGAAAAATTATTATTTCACCTTTATAAATGCAGAAATTAATTATTACTAACTCTAAAACTAATAAACTATGACAGGATAACTCTTAAACAAAGAGAGGAAAAGTGTCCCCACACCTTTCCTCTGTATTAGCGGTCAAAAAATAAGTTCGAACACAGTATTTATTAACCTTTCTAACTATGCAAAAGTATGGAAAAAATCTTTTATTCCACTTGGTCATCGTGGCCAAAAAAAACTATATCTAAATTACTACTGACGATGAAAATCACCACCCTGTTACTAATTCTAGGAACATTGAATTCATTTGCACTGAATTCGTATTCGCAGTCTGCAGTTGTATCTCTTAGCCTGAAAAATGCATCTGTTGAACAAGTTTTGAATGAAATAGAAAAAAAGAGTGAATTCTTTTTTCTTTTTAATCAGAAACTGGTTGATGTAAGCAAAAAGGTTGATATTGATGCAAAAAATGCAACTATTAAGGATATACTGGTTAATCTTTTCGAAGGAGAAGATGTTGGTTATCTTGTTTATGACAGGCAAATCATTCTGGCTCCCAAAAACACTGTACACGGGGTTATTTCCTCTGTTCAGCAAAATACAGTACAGGGTTCAGTTATCGATGCATCTACAGGAGAGGCTCTTCCTGGAGTAAATGTGGTGATAGAAGGCACCACTGCTGGCGTTGTAACTGATATAGATGGAAAATATACACTTACCCTGAATACGTCGAATGCAACATTGATTTTCTCGTATGTTGGTTACCTTACCCAAAAGATTGCTTATACAGGACAGTCCACCATTGATGTTAAACTTTCGGCTGATATTACTAATCTGGAGGAAGTTGTAGTAGTGGGCTATGGTACTCTTCAAAAGAGAGATCTTACCAGCTCTGTTACAACTGTTCGTAGCGAAGATCTTTTGCAGGGCGCTTTCAACAGTCCTTTACAAATGGTTGAAGGTAAAATTGCCGGTGTAACAATTTCCAACCCCGCGGCTGCCGACCCTAACCGTGGTACTGATATTCAGGTTCGTGGCGCTTCTTCTATCGATGCGGGTATCGGCCCCTTACTTATCATTGATGGTATGCCTGGTGGCGATCTTCGTAACATAGCCCAGCAGGATATTGAGTCAATAACAGTTTTGAAGGATGGTTCAGCGGCAGCCATTTACGGTTCGCGTGCTGCTAATGGTGTAATTCTTATTCAGACCAAGAGAGGAAAATCGGGTAAGGTTACCGTAACCTACGACAGCTTTATTGATCACGATGTTGTAGCCAAAAAACCTGATATTTTATCGGCCGAAGAATTCCTGGCACACAAAATTGACACGGATCAAGGGTACAGAACAAACTGGTATGATGAGCTGATTCGGAAAGATAATATGGGGCAAAACCATTTCCTGTCTGTATCGGGCGGGAATGAAAATACGATTTTTCGAATTTCAGGTAATTTCCGCGAAAAAACAGCTATCGATATTGCTTCGGAACGCAAAGAATCAGGTATTCGTGCCAATTTTCAACAAAAGGCATTGAATGGTTTATTGGAATTCGGCGGTAACTTGTCGTACAAAACTGCTAAAGAAGAATATACAAACTATGGCGTTTTTCAACAGGCGGTAAAATTGAACCCTACATTACCCATTTGGGATCCTAATAATCCTTCAAAATATGCCATGATCTACGGTTACGATGTTTACAATCCGGTTCAGGAGTTAAACGCCAGGGAAAACGGATCGGATCAGACTTATTCCATTATCGATTTTAATGTGAAGTTAAATATCCTTAAAAACCTGAACACCGAGTTAAAGGTAGCCAGGCAGGATCACGATCAATATAAACGTGAATACTACTCCTCAAAAGCAAAGGAGTCTATTGACAACAACCGTACAGGACGTGCCCGCTTGCAGGACGAAAAATGGACTGATCTGACCCTCGAGTGGATTGGTAATTATTTCACCACCATTAATAAGCACGATATTAAATTGATGGGAGGATATTCGTACCAGGAATTTAATAACCATGGGTACTGGGCCGAGAATATGGACTTTCCGTCCGATGCTTTTAATTACAATAATCTTGGTGCAGGTAAATGGAATAATGAAGATGGAAGGCTTGGCATGGACTCATGGAAGAGCAAGGAGAAAACAATAGCATTCTTTGGTCGGGCTAATTACAGTTTCGACGACAAATACCTCCTTATGGGAACATTGCGTTACGAAGGAAACACCAAGTTCGGTGCCGATCACAAATGGGGTATGTTTCCTGCTATATCTGCCGCTTGGCGTATATCAAAGTTGTCGGTGCTTGAAAATGTTAGTGCTATCAACGATTTAAAAATCAGATTATCGTACGGAGAAACTGGTCGTTCTGGTTTTGGCCGATACTCAGCTTTAGCCCGTTACCAGGATTTTGGCAAATGGCAAAATGACGAAGGACAGTGGATTCCGGTTTACGGCCCCTCGAACAACCCTAACCCCGATTTGCACTGGGAAAAACAGCTCTCCTATAATGCAGGAGTTGACTTCTCTCTTTTCAGCAACAGGTTGAGTGGTAGCTTCGATATGTTTATCAGAAAAGGTAAAGATGTAATTTCTAACTACGATGCTCCGCTTCCTCCTTTTCTTCACGATCAGATATTTACAAACGTGGCCTCAACAAGTGCAAAAGGTGCTGAGTTAATGGTAAACTGGACTGTTATTGATAAAGAAGAATTCCGATATAACACCAATGTTAGTTTCGCCTATGTAAAATCGAAGCTCGATAAATTCTCAAACGGAACATTTAATAAGGGCTTTATGACCCGTTACAATCTTCCTTCTCCTGGTAATCCCGGACCTGCCCAGCGTTTGGAAGATGGTGTGGAAATAGGCAGCTTCTATGGCTACAAATATGCAGGCGTAAATGAACAGGGTCAGATTCTTATTTGGAAAGAAGGCAAAGAAGGTACTGAAAAAGTAGTTGCTTCCTCGTCCGATGCCAAAGAGACAGATAAAACTTACCTTGGACATGGAGCTCCCAGATATGAACTAACCTGGGGTAATTCTTTCAACTATAAAGGTTTCGATCTTACCTTATATTTCCGTGGGCGTTTCGATTACCAGATTCTTAATCTTTACCAGATGTATTATGGCTTAACTGCCGAACCCAATGTGAATCTGCTTAAAGATGCCTTCGGCAGAAATGCCCATATAAAATCGGGTAAGGTAATGACCGATTACTTCCTGGAAAATGGTGATTATTTTAAACTGGATAATTTGACGTTGGGATGGACAGCTCCCATCAAAAACAATTATATCAGCAATATCAGAATTTATGGAAGTATTCGTAACGTATTTACGATTACCAAATATTCGGGACTCGATCCTACCACGGTTAATATCACAGGTCTGGAACCAGGTATAGGCGATCTTAATGTATATCCTATTGCCCGTAATTACACGCTGGGATTACAAGTTACATTCTAATATCAGTTATAATTAATTAAAACGATTATACAAATGAAGAAATTAAAATTCCTCTATATACTGTTGCTTATTCTTGTAGCAACCCCCTCATGTACCGATTTGGATGAGGAAGTATTTGATACACTCACTACGGATATATATTATCAGGATAAGAATTCTGTAATTGCAGCACTTGTCCGTCCCTACGAGCATGGCCACTGGTGTGCCTGGGATGGAGACCGATGGTTAATGCAGGAATTAACTGCCGATAATTTTGTTTGGACTCAAAAAGGTAAGCATGGTTATGATGGCGGAGACTGGATCCGGTTGCACCGTCACCAATGGACTGCAGAGGATAACCACGTTTATGGCAGTTGGGTAGGCCCTTTCCAGGGTATTGCCCAATGCAATCAGTTTTTATCAGACTTTAAGGGCTTGGATTATACAAAGCTCGACTTAACCGAGACGGACAAAACTCAGCATATTTCGGAACTACGGACCCTCAGAGCATGGTTCTACCTGTTTCTGATTGACTTTTTCAGAGAAGTACCTATAGTAGAAGATGTGAATACAGTTAAAGGTCAATCCAGCGCTCAGGAAGTATTTGCTTTTATTGAGAAGGAAATTAAAGAATCTATTCCCGGATTACCCAAGAATGGAAAGGCAGGACGTTGGGACCAAGGTGGCGCAGCTTCTTTATTGGTGCGTCTGTATCTGAATGCTGAAAAATGGACTGGGACTCCCCGTTATAACGATTGTGCAACAGTTGCCCAGGAGATTATCAATGGCACTTACGGTACCTATAGTATCGATCCTGATTATCGCGGACCTTTTCGCTCAGGAGTGAAAGGCTACAGGTCTCCCGAAAATATCCTCGAATTTCCTCATGCCAAAAACTATTACGAATTCGGTTGGATGTATAACGCTATGATGCACTATCAGGCACGTTATTCCCTCGATAACGATTGGGGTGGCTGGAATGGTATAACTTTAACTCCCTCCAGGGACCTGAATGGTGATCTTTATACCTATAAAAGAGGTTTGCCATACGAAAAGTACAGCAATACCGATTTTCGTAAACAACCTTTCAGAACAACATCCACTGAGGGTGATTATGAAGGTTTTTTCCTGATCGGCCAACAGTACGAATACAATTATGCACAGGGATTCGGGTTTGATAGTACTAAAAAGGTTACTGGTACCGAAGAATATAATGGCAAACCTTTATTTTATGTTGACCAGGTTGGCCGATTCTCCGAAAAACCCGGAGGTCGCTGGAATGAAGGCTCACAGGTTAGTACAGGAGAAGAAAATACTGGTGTACGTTTTATTAAATTCCCCTGGTTGCCTTTAACAAAAACAATGTTCCAGTTCAACTCGGCTCCCGAGATCCGTTTGGCCGAAATATACTACTCCCTGGCTGAATGTAAATTCCGTTCAGGCGATGTAAATGGTGCAGCCACTCTGCTTGATGCAGTTCGGCAGAGAAACTTTGCTCCTGCAAATTGGGCTGCTCAAAGTTATGTGCAAAATATCAGCAGGTTAACAGAGGAAGAATTTGTTGATGATTTGGGGCGTGAATTCTTGGGCGAACGTCATCGCCGTACCGACCTTATCCGTTGGAACAAGTATGGGGAGGAATGGTGGGACAAACCAGTCGATACAAAGGATAAAACAATCCTGCCAATCCCGCAGAGAGCCTTAAATTCAAATCCTTTACTTAAGCCAAATAAGGGAAACGAAAATCTGTAGCAAATCGAAGCAAATAGTTAAATAGTAGTAGTTATTAGTTCATTAATTGTTATTAACTTAACCTTAAGAGGTGTCGTGAGGCACCTCTTTTTTTGTTATAGAATTCTGCATAACTATTATTAAATTGCGGTAAATAACTATTCAGATGAGAAAAACTGCAATACTCCTAACTTTGTCAGTCTGCATGCTGGCGTGTACCAGTCCAACAGGAAATAATCTTCACGTTTCTATTGTTAGTGAGAAGCCAACTAAAAACATTGTGGCCGCTTACGATGGTTTCGATAAAGGAAAGGGTAATACCTCCGTGGCTTTTGATGCTGCCAATGTTTATAAATGGTCGGGAGAATCGCCATTTGAGCACGAGACGCTAGGATATTTCGATTCCATGGGCAGGGAAATTGCATATATCAAACGTGATCGCGATCTGGGGCAAACTTTTACTTATACCGGAAGTGCGACAAAAATTTGGAAATCAGTTACTGTTCGTCTTGGATTTGGTACCAATGTGGTGCGACAGGGGATGTATGGTAAAAATATTTCGATTCAGATTTTTGAAATTACAGGAGAGCCGGTTTTAAATAATAATGGGTCGAACGAAAAAGTTGAGGCTTTTCATGGATTTCCACATAACCGACCGGGCGATTCCATAGCCTCCATTCGCGACGACTACTTTATCGGTGAAACATACACCAGCATTGGCGTTTTTACCGGAGCAAAGTTTCCTTCCAAAACCAATTTTGGTTTTACCAGCGACACCACCAGTGTTTCCCCCGACGATTCAAGGGTAAAGGGTAGATTTCTGCGGTTTGAATTTCCTGTTTCTGCAAAAATTGAGTTACAGCCCGGGAAAAAATATGCCTTTTTGTTAATGATAGACGAAATGGGATCGGATGTAGGATTTACACTTGCCAACAATTATTATGGCTCGTACGAAGGTGGGCATGGCATCCGTCGCGATGGTAATGGCGTTTTTCCTCCGGTTCCTGCCGATCCTGCGAAAGATTTTACAGATCCGGCAAATAAGAAAGCTCTGGAGTCGGCACATTTCCCAACCAACTTTCAGGAGCGTATCAAAATTTCTCCGGGCACCAACGGTTACCCCGATGTTTGTACCTGGCGCGATTTGTCGTTTTTTATTGAAGTTGAGTAAAAACAAATTAAACTCTGGAATGATTTATAGGTTTGCTTCTCTGGAGATGTTTACCAGGTAACATTATAGCCGTTATTTACAAAACTAACTTTATCTTGAAAATTGAAAATAATTGTTTATGCGTTTTATTTTCCTCTTTTTATTAATTAGCATTTCAATTTCAGGTTATTCCCAACCCCGCTACATTCACGTTCTCGTGGCGCTTTGCGATAACGATAACCAGGGTATTGTACCCGTTCCACGCAAAATTGGAAATGGGCAGGATCCGGCCAATAACCTTTACTGGGGCTGTGGCTTTGGTGTGAAAACCTTTTTTAAGAAACAAGCCGAATGGAAATTAATTAAGCAGATAAACGATCCTGAACAGGATATTTATGAACGGCTTATTTTTAAGCACAAGGAAAAACCTGTTTACCTGGTTGCTGATGCTTATAACGGTGCCGCTATAAAGCAGACCACCATCGACCTGCTGAATTATGCCGCCGGAAGAAACAAGCTAATACTGGAAGTGGATTCATTAAAACTGAAGGCCGGAGGCAATGCCGATCTGATAGCTTATGTCGGGCACGATGGGTTGATGGATTTCTCTCTTGATAATTATCCATCGCAGTTAGATCAAAAGAAACGCGAAGTAATTATTCTGGCTTGTGCCAGCCGCAATTATTTTTACAAACCTATAAGTAAAACCGGAGCATTCCCGTTGCTGTGGACTACCAACCTGATGTGTCCAGAGGCTTATACGCTGGACGCCGCCATCGATTCATGGATTCAAAACGATCTTCCGGCTACCACCCGCGAAAAAGCTGCACAGGTTTACAATCAATACCAGAAATGCGGCATTAAGGGGGCGAGGAATTTGTTTGCGACGGGATTTTAAAATTAGGAGGAAGAAAACTTAACTTTGAAACTATTGATATTATGATTAAAAAACTTTGGATTGTTGCTGTTCTGTTACTTATTATCCATTTTACAATTCAATATGGTTTTTATATTCATTACGATTATTCATCCAGTCTTGGCTGGATTAGCCTTGCTTCGGATGTTCTGGGTAATGTATTGCTGATTGTTGTTTCAGGAGGAGTTCTGGGAGCTCTGTTTGCTTTGATTCCTTCAAGAGGCAAAAATTATCCGGACCGCTTTAAGATTGCATTTCCTTTATTAATGTCTTTTTCACTTTTGCTGACTATCGCTTCTTTTATTTTCATGGTTTTTTATGGTAAACAAAGAGGATATAATGCCAGAGAAAATGTATACTATCACAATATCACAACTCCAGTAGATATCAATTGTTCTTCAGTTCATAACGGAGAATTTTCGATGGATGATTACCGGATAAAACGTCGCGATAATATTCAGATAGAAACCAATCTTAAAACCGGAAAGACTGTTGAATTCAAAGTCGAATGGATTAATGATTGTGAATATTCATTAACTCCTGTGAATAATGACCTGAAAAAAACATTTATAAAAATTACTCAGGTTAACGAAGATTTTTACACTTGCTATGGAAAGGTTGAAGAAAACATGCCAGCAGTCTTCTTCAAAATCAAAAGAGTGAAATAATGTATAACTCTCAGAAAGGTATATTGCTGATGGAAATTATTCAGAAGGCACAGACATTCTTACAGTTTTCCAGGTTTCTATTGCCCAATCCCAATCATTTTCGTTCTTGTAACATATTGTCACAAGGATTAAATGGCCGGGAATAGCCATGCGGCCACTTAACATCCAGTACTCTTCAACGTTTTCCTGATTCTGTGTGATTTCTGCCCAACCTTTTTGAGTGCCATCATCAAAATATATGAGGCCTTCCCGGGTTGGTTGATCATTAAGAATTTTATCAGCCGAAATAACTTTGCCATCTTTCCCTGATATTTCGTAGGAACTGCCTCTTATGGTCCTGTCATTGAACCAATAAACGATTGTGCTTTGGTCGTTTTCCATGTCGCAGTAAAAATATCCCGGAATTAACCCTGTCCATTTGCCTGTAAGATTTCGTTTCATGAACCTTTTCTTAAAACCTATCCCTTCAGGATTGGGGGCCGATGGGTATAAGCTTTTATCGAGATTTTGCCTGATTTGTTCTATTTCTTTTAGGGGTAATTCAATTTCAAAATTTAGTCTTTTAGCCTCGTTAAAACAATCAATTACAAATTCACATTTTTTTTGATCTTCATCAGAAAAAGCAGTTCTCCAGTCTAAATCAACCCAGGCTGTTACTAAGGCACTTTTAAGAAAGAATTCACTGTCAAAACCTTTGTTCCACCAAGGGAAAAATGCAGCCCCATCATCATAGAGGTCAATAATGTTTTTTTGATTTATCCTTTCAAACCATTCTTTATTCCAATATCCCAGGGAGCTTATGGCATAATAATCTCCTTCCACATAATAGTCTAAGGGCATGCTTAACATCAGTTTTGTATAGTCAGTTAGAGAGTTAAAATATTCAGCTACCTGCTTTAACCATTCAAGCATCTCTTCCTGAAGTTTGCTGAAGTCGCGGGTTTCGAAATAACTGGTTTCATCACCAATATCTCCATCAGCGTTTTTCCAAACCCATTGTAAATTCAGTTTTTTGCCGATTGTCTTGATGTTGATTTATCAAATATAGCAGAATAATACCGAAGTTCAACTGTCCTATGATTACATCAATGCGGAAAAATTCAAAATGGAAAACCCTGCCGGGCATTCAGCCAGGCAGGATTAAGGTTAAGTTAATTAAAAGGTTTTACCAACCAGGATTCTGCTGTAGGGTAATACAACGTTTAAGCTCGTCCTGCATAACAGGAAACAGGTAATGACGGGGAGTAACAAATACACGGCTTTCTACATAAAAGCGTTTCATCTTATACTTTTTACCGTTTATTACAATCTTCCCCTCTGGGTCCTCAACAGGCTTCATACCGTTGATCATTCGCTGACATTTCGGGTAAGGCCAGTAATGCTGAGAGCGTGTATCGTTATTATCGCCTGATGTCGCCCAGGTTTGTTCTTTAGCTATTTCGGATGTGCTGCTGGGTTCAAGATAAAGGCGACTGGTCCAGATACGGTTATTCTCGTAGAAAAATTCCACACGACGTTCTCTCTGTATATATTCACTCATTACGGCTTTATTGGTTAAAGCTTCTGGCGCCATGGGAGCCATGAACGAACGTGCCCGGACCTGATTAATTAGGTCGTATATTTCCTGATTAGGGCCCGAGGTTTCGTTTACTGCTTCGCAATAGATATAAATAAATTCAGGCAAGCGCCATATTGGAGGGCCGTTAATATCAAATGATTTGTCTCTGTTCCACGACTCTTTAAAAAGTTTTCTCAGAAAATACCCTGTGGTAGTGGAGTTTGAGGCATTTACCTTGTCGGAACCCTCGGCCGTATTTATTACTTTCCCTTTAAAAGTTGCTCCATGGTAAGTAATGTCACGGTAAAAACGTGGGTCTCTTTTCACACTCTCGTAAGGATTTTCGTCATCATATCCATCTGCAACAGCACGTGAACTATAAACCGGATAACCATAACCATCGGGAGCTATATATTCGTATTCGTCAACCTGTTCCTGTACCGGCATCTGACGTGAGCTACCACCCCACGAAGGTGGATAAACGTCGCCCTGCCATGCATGATTCTTATCTTTTGTGACAAACCAAACAGCTTCCTGTTTATAAGCATCCATACTGTAATACATATCCCAAAGTCGGGCATAAACTTTTGAATTACTTGTGTTTGTTCCGGCGTCATTTTTAAAATCGGTATTATCGTGACCTGTGTATAAACTGTACCGGGGCGCTCCCTCTACTTTAAAATCCAATAAGGCTTTAGCAGCTTCCTTTGCCTTTACCCAACGTGCCGCATTATAAGTGTATTCCGATGCAAACTGCCGGGTGTCGCTGGGGAAAGAACCCCCGTTCCACATTGGTGTGGCGGCCATCCATCGAATAACTGCTTTTAATCCGAGGCAGGCACCTTTATCCACTCGTCCGAAATCGGCGCCGCCCCAGAATTCGGGAACTCTTTCGAAAGCGGAATCGCAGTCCTGAACAATTTTCTCAACTATAGCATGGAAAGAAATTTGTTTAAAGTCCATAGCTGCCTGAGGGTCTGCCGTGTGGTCCATGTATGAAACTTCTCCATACATGCGGGCTGCCAGATAATGCAGATAGGCTCTGAAAAAGTATGTTTCGCCGATTCGCTTGTTTAAATCTCCCGGTTGAAGAGGATTGTCGGGTGTTTTATATTTTCTGATACCCTCCAGAATAACATTGGCTTTTCTGATTTTTGCATACAAATCCCACCAATATTGTCCGCAACTGCTTCTGTCGGGGAATCCCATGGAACTCCAGTCCCCGGTATTAAACTTATTTGTTAAACTACCTTCGGCGGTGGATCCTTCACATTCGTCGGTTACCGGAGCGCTGCTAAAATGGTTAAAAAATACAAGCGGACGGTTAGCCGATTTAGCATTTGCATACAAGTCGGTAACCAACTGATTTGTTTTATTATACCGGGTAAATACTTGCGTTTCGTCCATACTATCATCGGGTTTTCTGTCCAGAAAATCATCGCTGCATCCAATAAATGCTAACCCGATAAAAATGATTTGTAAAAATTTCAATAAGAATTTCGTTTTCATAAGATGATATAATTAACAGGTTAGAATGTTACATCAATACCAAAGTTGTATACCTTTTGAATTGGATACCAGTCGCCCGATCCTTCTCTGGTTTCCGGATCGATATCAACTTCATCGAGTCCATCCCATGTTATGAGGTTGAGTCCCTGGCAGTAAACACGTACATGCTGCAGTCCTATATGTTTCAAAAGCTTTTGAGGTAAGTTATATCCAATTTCAACAGTTTTTAAACGCAGGTAGGAAGCGTCATACAAAAACAAACTGCTGTTAACATTTTTGTTGTTACTGTGATCACCATAGTGAAGAGCTGGGTAAGTAGCTGTGGAAGCAGTTTCCGGAGTCCAACGGTTGAGGTGCATAGCCTTAACTTTTCCGAATTTATCCTGACCGAAGAGAGGAAAATCCCATACGGCAGCTCCGTTTAGCAAAACAGAAGTATTGGTGGCGCCCTGGAAAGTCATGCTAAAGTCAAATCCTTTGTATTGAATGCCCAATGGTACACCAAACATGATTTCAGGAGTGCGGGGATTACCCATTGATGTGCGGTCACCATTATCATTTATTTTACCATCACCGTTCAGGTCCTTGTAAACCACGTCTCCTGGAATTAATGTTCCCCAGGGTTGAAATCCTGCACCATTATTCATTTGGTTAAGCGTGTTGGCTTCTGCCTGATCTTTCACGAAGTGATCGAAAATATAAACAAAATGTTCATCAATTCTCTTTCCGGTGCCTGCTCTCCATGATTCATCATATGGAATTTCGTTCATGAATACAATTTTGTTGCGTGCGAACGAAAAGTTAGGTCTGATGTAGTAACGGAGGTTTCTTCCGGCTTTACCATTCCATCCTACTTCAAAATCGAAACCTTTATTATCGACAATCCCTGAATTGATGTAAGGCGCTGCCTTTCCTACAACATCCGGGAAACCGAGTTTGCCTCCACCACTCAGATCGGTAATAATGTCGTACCGGTGTTCGAAGAAGTAATCGGCCATAACGGTAAGCTTACCTCCAAATAAGGTGGCATCAATCCCTACATTGGTCTTTCTTGCCTTTTCCCAAGATAAGTCGGGATTAGCAAGGTTGTCTTCCCTTACGCCACCACCGGCACCTGAGCCAAAGTTATCTATACCAAAGCTGTAGTCGCTTCCTCCAACATAATATTGGAGATAAATAAATCTTCTGTTGTTTGGAACTTTATCGCTTCCTACCAAACCGTAAGAGCCTCTTATTTTAAGATTATCAAGCCATGTCTTGGTGCTTTGCATAAAATTTTCATTTGATACAATCCATCCGGCAGACACAGCAGGAAAGAACCCGTAACGTTTTCCGGGAGCAAAGTTTTCCGAACCGTTGTATCCGGTGTTAATTTCGAGCAGATACCGGCTGTCGAAATCGTAGGCAATTCGGCTCGTAAATCCCTGGTAGCAATACGACACTTCATTATTAACATCTTTTTTGGAGCGGTTTACCAATAGCATGGCTGTTAAATTATGGCGCCCCACTTTGCGGTTATAATCGAGCTTAACCTGAGTGTAAGAGCGACCTATTGTGGAATTTCTATCAATGGAGTTCCCGATAGTTTGGTCCACATCATATTTATTACCGGTAACATAAACACCTGAATAGTGACCGGGAGTCATGTAAACATCACGGCCATCCATGGGTACAAAGGTTGCATATCCGGGATACTCCCGGTACCCTTCCGAATAAGTGTTAACTTTTCTGTTTATCCATCGGCCTTCCGATGCATCGTAAGAGAAGGTTCCTTCAATTTTGAGGCCTTGGGTAATAAAATCTAATTTATGGCCTAAGGTAAAAGATCCATCAAGGTATGTGTTTTTTTCGTCCAGAAATCCGGTTCTCCCTAGTTCTCCTAATATATTGAACCTGTAAATCTGATCGCCATAAAGCATTCCTTTAGGGTTATTTGCTAAATATTTTGAATTTGCAGAGTTGTCGTTTGTTTCGACTATTATAGGAAGATAAGAAGGCTGGGTATTACAGAACTCAACAATACGGGAAGCTGTAGTTCCGGGAGCATTCCTGTCGGTTATTCTGGCCCCGAGATCCAGGCGTGCATAAAAATTGCTGGTTATGTCGATATCGATATTGGAGCGGAAATTATAACGTTTAAAAATTGCCTGGGTGTTATAATCCCCCAACTCGGTGTGATCATAATTTCCATTCTGCTCGAAATAATTCGCAAAAACATAGTAACGGGCTCTGTTTGAACCTCCTCGAATCGACAAATTATAATCTTTCTGAAGACCAGGTTTAAACGCATAATCGAAGTAATCCCAGTTATATCCCAAACCATCGGAGTTGTCTCCTTTGGCCTTCCTGAAATTTTCAATGGTCTCGTTGCTGAATAAATTCAGAGAGGTGGGATCAACATTGGGATTATCATTCATTCTTGCTTCGTTATATAAGGTGGCATAATCGGCCGATCCCAGATACTTTGGAAACTTGGCCGTATTGTTTATGCCTATTGCTGCTTTCAGATTTACTGTTGGTTTGTCCTGAATTTTACCCCTTTTGGTTGTAATTATTATAACGCCATTAGCACCACGCACCCCATAAGGGGCAGTGGCCGATGCGTCTTTCAGAATAGTGAACGATTCAATTTCTTCTGCTGCAAGGTAGCTCATGCTGCGCTCAACGCCATCTACTATTACGATGGGCGATTTTGAACCGTAAGTACCGAAACCTCGTACGTAAACATCACTCTGGTCTACACCCGGCTCTCCGCCGCTAAACTGATTTACCATTAAGCCGGGCATACGACCCGCCAGGGCATTACTGATATTTGCAGTTGGACTTTGCTTAAGCTCACGTGTGGTAATGGTTGCAATTGATCCGGTAATGGTTTCTTTTTTCTGAGAAGTATAACCAACGACCACAACTTCCTCCAGCTTTTTAATGTCGGGAATTAATTTAATATCGATAACGGTTCTGCCGTTAGCTTCAATTCTCTCGGTATTATAGCCGATATAAGTAAACATTAAAACAGCTTTTGAAAAAGGCACTTCAATAGTGTATTTTCCATCAGTATCAGTAACTGCCCCAATGGTTGTTCCTTCCACAATAATGTTAACTCCCGGAAGAGGGTCATTTGTGGTACCATCGGTTACAACGCCAGTAACTATTTGTTGCTGTACAGGTTTATCAATAGGGGTAATTACTACTATTTTATTGTCCAGAACCTTGTAGGTAATTGCTTTTTTATCAAGCAAGAAAGATAACAGTTCGTTTATATTCTTATCCTTTGCCTCCATGGTTACCAGTGCATTTAAATCCTGGTAATTATCACTGAAAAAAAAGCGATAGCTACTCTGTTTTTCGATTAATCGAATAACATCAATTAACGATTTATCATTTACACTTACAGAAAGTTTGGAATCCTGGGAATATAAACTTGCCGAAACATGAAGTGTAAATATGAAAATAAGAAAAAATGTCACTTTCATAAATAGTAGGATTTTATAAGAGGGCTTCAGCGTAGAAAAATCTATCCCTCTACAAACTTTTTTCATATATTTGCATTATTAGGTTATTAATTAAAAACTGAGACATCTCAGAGCCAATGAAATGTCTTAATGAAATGACCGAAATGGATTGGAATTGGAGCTTCTTTTGGCTCCAATTCTTTTTTAAGGTGAGTGATTGTTGTTTTTCATAGTTAGTAAGTGTTAGTTTCTGTGCATTTATGTTAACTATTTTTTGTAAGCATCTTTATATTTCTGTTCAAGATTTGGGTTGAGCCGGACCTCTGCTTTCCCTTTTTCTATTTGGTATGCCATAGGAATTGTTAAACTCATCAGGTCAAAAACCTGTTCGAGTGTTTCGTTTTGAATTATTCCTGAGAATTTATATTTATTCAGGTCATCATTCACCATTTCAATAGAAATGTTAAATCTGCGTCCCAGCTTTGTAAATACATCTTCTACGCTTTCACCCTGAATAACCCAGTTTGGATCTTTCCAGGAAGTTTCTATGGCTGGGTTGGATTCCTGTAAGTCAATACCTTTTTCAATTCTCTTTATGGTAGGGGTTATCTCATCTGTTTTATATTTAGCGATATCGGGATTGGTTTCATCTTTAGGTTTCCGGTTTACCAAATTTTTGAAAATCAAAACTTTTTGTCCAGGTTTCAGTATTATGCCATTTTCTTTATCCGATTTATCGGATTTGCCTGAGCCTATTTTATCAACCACTACGGATCCTTCTACAAGTATAGTCTCTATTGTATTTTCATCAGGATAAGCTTTTACGTTGAATTCAGTACCAAGAGCCTTAATGTTGGCTTTCACGGTATGAACTATAAAGGGTTTTTCTGTTATTTTTGCAACTTTAAAATAACCTTCTCCCTCAAGATTTACATTACGCATTTCTTTTCCATAATCAGTCAGATAGGTGAGTTTACTGCCGGCATTCAGCCATACTTCCGAACCGTCGGGCAGTACTATATGCGATTGGGATCCTAACGGAACGTTGATAATGTTTAAAGCCAAACCGGAATCCAATCCGCTTTTTTGCAGAAGCGTGGTGAGCAAGGATCCTATGCCCATCGAAAGGATAATCAAAGCAGCCCATTTCATTAAACTTCGGGAGAAAGGGACAGTATTTGTATCCCTTAAAGTTGGTATGTTGTCATCAGAATCAACAATTATTTTCTGACAAACTTTCTGGTAGTCTTTCTCTATCTTATCAGTATTCATTTTTGACAATGATACCGATTTCCAGATCATATAAGTTTGTTTAAAATAATCTCTGTTTATTTTGCTGATAGTGATCCAATCCTTTAATGCATCAACTTCCTGGTTTGTAGCTTTCCCCTGAAGAAAGGCATAAATTAGTTCGTCTATTTGCTCAAAATGTTTTTCCGGTGCCATAATTGTTTTTCTATATATAATGACGATCAAATTTTGCGAGCGGGTGAATGAGGGTAGAAAAAAATAAGAAAAAAGTTGCAGTTGATTATAGATAGAATAACGCGACAATAGCTATTAAGAAGGTTAACAATTCTTTACGGATTATAGCCAACGCGTTTTTTATATTTGTTTTTACGCTGTTAACTGAAATTTTCATTTTTCGGGCTATTTCTTCATAAGTAAGATCCTGATAGCGGCTAAGCTTAAAACATTTTTTATACTGGGGTGGCAACTCCTCTATAACGGAATTAATTTTTTCCTCCAGTTCTTTGGTTAGAATATAGTCTAATGGAGATTCCCCCAAATCTAAAAGAGAATGAAATGTTTCAACATTTTCAGCTTCAATATATTTTTCCTGCCGCTTTAGTTGCCGGTAATAGTCGATGCAGTTATTGTGAACCGATTTGACAAGATATTCCCTGATGGAGGTTTTAATATTCAGATTTTCGCGGTTTAACCATATACGGGTAAAAATATCGCAAACTATCTCCTCTGCCAAATCTTGTGAATTTATAAGATAGCCTCTTGCTTCAAACACCAGCATAGGGTAGTATTTCTGGAAAATAAGATGGAAGATTTTTCTATCCCCTTCCTTTAGGCCACGAATGATATCCTCGTTTGTTAAATCCACCCTTTTTAAAAATGTTTGCAGCAAATATAATTGCTTTTCCCAGCAAAAATACTAACAACAGTTTCTGTTTGCTTAAATATTAATGCAATACAAGTGTTTCTAGGTTTTACCGAATGCCTTTGTTAGTAAAAAACATGAAATTGGACTCCTTAATCTATGGAACATTCCCTTCGATAAATGGTTTTATCAGAAAACAGCAAATATGATGGCAACCTCAAGAATAGTTAAGGCGCAAATGCTGATCAGGAAACCTGTTGATGAGGTTTTCAAAGCATTTATCGACCCGGCAATCACAAAAAACTTTTGGTTTACGCATGGGAGCGGAAAGCTCGAAGAAGGTAAAACCCTTACCTGGGAATGGGAAATGTACAATGTGTCCACAACAGTTTCGGTGAAAGAAATTGTTCCAAACGAAAGGATACTGATTGAATGGGACCAGCCCCCCACAACAGTCGATTTTGAATTCAGACGCCTGGGCGATGACCGCACGTATGTTACCATACAAAATTATGGATTCAGGAATTCCGATGAAGAATTACCTACCTTGTTTAACGATCTGGCCGGCGGTTTTACAACCGTTCTCGACGGACTGAAAGCTTATCTCGAGCATGGCATCAACCTGAATCTGATTGCCGATAAATTTCCGCAACAGAGAAAGGTGAATGCGTAAGGCGATACAACTTTATCCGATAGTCGATAACCAGGAATATTATGGCTACGACCATCGGATAAATGCTATCAGACATTCTCAGGCATGTCCCATTTCCGCGACTACATTCTCTCGTGCTTTCAGGATATCCAAATAATGCGGATTGTACATTATTCCAAGAATGTTACCAAAAGGATCGACAACAGAAGCGGTAATAAAACCAGCTTCGCGATTGATTATCGGTTCATATTCTCTGGCGCCCATTTCCTTTAATTTTTCAATGGTTGCAGCAACATCGTCCACGTGCCAGAATAATACAGCTCCTCCGGGGCCGTCGGTTTTGGCAGGCGCCCAGCGACGGTCAATTATTCCCAGTTCATGCTGATAATCGCCGATACGAAATTCGATATAAGCCGGATTTTGTTCATCGGGCCGCTGAAAATAAGGTTCGATACCCAATAATTTCGAGTACCAGTTTCGTGCTTCTTTAACATCGTCGGCATAAAAACTTACCGTTGCCATGCCACGTAGGATTTTTGATTTTTCCATGGTTTGTTTTTGGGATTAATAATTGTAATAACAAATTAGGCAGAAGATTGGGTAAAGAGGTTTTGTTTTTTTTCAAATTAATCTAATTTTAAAGTCTGTTAAAAACCAATGCCTAATCTTGATTCATGATAAAATCTAAAAATCCCGGAAATAATGAGCCTGAAGTTTTAAATATCAGAGATACAACTAATCTGAAGGGATTTCCCCAGGGAATACAATTTAAATATAGTTGGAGGCGATATCAGCAAAGGGTTGTGGATGAATTGAAAATTCACCTGGAAGACAAACACCTGCATGTTATTGCTCCTCCTGGTTCCGGGAAAACTGTGCTCGGTCTTGAAGTTGCTCTTCGGATTAATAAGCCCACTCTCATACTGGCTCCTACAGTTGCAATTAAAAACCAGTGGATACAAAGGTTCTGTGAATTATTTCTGCAAACCGATGTTAAACCTGATTGGATATCGAACAATATTAAAAATCCTGAATTTTTAACAGTTACCACTTACCAGGCGTTGCATGCTGCCTGCACCAATTCGGAAATTGATGAAGAACCTGCACTGGATGAAGATTGTGAAAATGCAAATGAAGGAAATACATTCAAAGTTATTGATGTAACAAAAATTGTAAAACAATTAAAAGCTCAAAAAGTAGGAACTATTGTGGTCGACGAAGCCCACCACTTAAAAAATGAATGGTGGAAATCGTTAACTGCGATCAAGGACGCTATAAATCCTGTTATAGTCGGTTTAACTGCCACTCCGCCTTACGATGTTTCGTTTGTGGAATGGCAGCGCTATATTACCCTGAATGGTCCTGTTGATGCCGAGATTTCAGTTCCGGAGCTGGTTGTTGAAAATGATTTGTGTCCGCATCAGGACTATATTTATCTGTCGAAGCCCACATTTGAAGAAAAGCAACAAATTTTAGAGCAACGTCAAAAAGCGATTAAGGTTTTTGAAGAACTTAAAAATGATGAAACCTTGATTCAAGCCGTTATGAATCATCCAATTTACCAGACTCCCACTGAAAATCTGGAATGGATTTATAGTAACCTGGAATGTTATTCATCGGTTCTTATTTTTCTGCAGGCGTGCAAGAAGCCAATTAGCGAGATTCATTTGGAAGTGATTGGCGACAAAAAGTTTAAGGTTCCAGTCCTTACCCTGGAGTGGCTCGAAATTCTACTTAATTTTTACCTGTTTGGTGACCAGGGAAATTTCAGGTTGTTCGAGGAACACCAGGAAAGGCTGACAAACAAATTAATCCGAAACGGCCTGCTTGAGCGAAAAACAGTTTGTCTTAGCCATAATCCTAAGGTGAATAAGTTTCTGAATACAAGTCTGAGCAAACTAAAAAGTATCGATGAAATTGTTGATATTGAATACAAAACGTTGAAAGATGATTTGCGGATGGTAATTCTTACCGACTATATCCGTAAAGAATTTCTTATTCAGGGGGCGGAAAATAGACTGGAACTTAATAAAATTGGAGTATTGCCGATTTTTGAACAACTGCGCAGGACCAATGACAGGAATATGAAGCTGGCAATACTTTCCGGTACTTTGGTAATTTTGCCTGTATCGGCTTTGGTAGCATTAAAAACTCATGCACAGCGTTTTAATATTGACAATGTTTTATATTCCACACTTTCGTACGATCCTGGTTATGTTGTGATTTATATCTCCGAAAAGTTAAAACACGATATTGTCCATTTGGTAACCCGAATTTTTGAGGAGGGAGAAATACATGTCCTGGTTGGTACAAAATCTCTGTTAGGTGAAGGCTGGGATGCGCCTGTGATTAATTCTCTGATACTCGCAAGTTTTGTCGGGTCTTACGTTCTGTCGAATCAGATGAGGGGACGAGCCATTCGTACCTGCCGCGATAATGCCGAAAAAACCGGAAATATATGGCATTTGGTATGTGTTGACGATTCTGCCACCGATGGAGGAGATGATATTCAACTATTAAAGCGGCGTTTCCGTGGGTTTGTTGGGATTTCCTATAATGACGAAAATGGTATTGAGAACGGCATAAGCCGGTTAAGCCTCCCAGGTACGTTTCGTGATTATGACATTTCAAGATTTAACTCCAACATGGTTGAATTGGCAGCAAAAAGAAATCTTCTGAAAATGAAATGGGCTGAAGCGTTAAAAAATGGAGTAGTCCTTACGGAAGAAATTAAGATCCCATTTCCTGAGGAGAAGGAATATAAAGCTGTTAAATCGATGTATTATTATAAAACCATAGCCAATTTGTTTGCTTTTCTTGGTTCGGGTCTTCTGGCATTTGGAGAAAGCATGATTCAGGCTTTGGGAAGGTCGATCAGACACATGCGCACGATGGAAGATTTTTTAAAATGGCTCATGGCTGTTGGGTTTGTAGGGCTAATCATTTTTGGCCGGTTGTTTTATAAAACTTTTAAGTTGTATTTTAAGTATCGCGATATATCGAAAGATATACATCAGATTGGTGAAGCTTTGCTCGGATCGTTAATAAAAGCAGGAGTTATCCAAACCGAATATTCAAAGCTGAAAGTACAGTCGTCGGTTGATAAGTTTGGAGCTATCTATTGCCATTTAGAAGGAGGGTCCACTTTCGAAAAATCGACATTTATCAAATCACTGCATGAGATAATTGGCTTAGTTGATGATCCAAGGTATGTTATCATCCGTAAGAGTTCCTTTTTGAAAATTATATCCCAAAGGGATTATCATTCAGTTCCGGAAATTATTGGGCAGAACAAGAAAAATGCAGAATATTTCAGTCGTCAGTGGTCGCGGTTTGTAGGAACCTGTGAATTAGTTTATACACGGACTATTGAAGGACGAAAAATTTTGCTGAAATCGAGAATAGACTCCCTATCATCGAACTTTGTCGACAAGACAGAAAAGATAAATAAATGGAGGTAATATTTCCTGTTCTTCTCTCTTGTTGACTCGCCGTATTTGCCCAACATAAAAAGGAAACGTCAGTACATTCAGGTTTTGTAATATCATTAAATGATTTACGATCGAGGCATTACAATCAGGATAAAGCTTTTTCTCCCGGCGACTGGAGCATTGTTGCCTGTTTTAATTATCTTATTGTGTCTGGCACTATATCAATAAACATCCTCGTCCTTTGCTGCGCTTAGTCCGATCAGGTAGATACAGCATCTTTTAAAAATATCATCCGGACTTTTCCGATAGTAATATTGGTATCTGTTTCTTACCTGGCCTTCCAGTATCCACTCAGCACCATCAATGATAAACCTGTCTTTCGGAGGATCTATTTGCCAAAAGGAGCAGGAATCAATATAACACCGGAATTTTTTCCATTGCTGCTGTGATAGCAAAACTGTGGTGTCCGTAACAACTTTTTCGTTGAACAGGGGCGCTACAATTGAATCGGCATTAGGGTTTTGTTTTCGCTCGTATGCAGCATCCATGTGCGAATGAAGGATATTTGAAAATATGCCTCTGCTCTTTGGAGGGAAATAAATCCTGGTAAAAAAATCAGGATGCTTTTCCAGTATCCGGGTGTGGATTTCAATTTTGTCTTTTTTTTCGATGGTAATAAGTACCGGTCGGTGAAAACTCCTGATCCATAAAAATCTGTAATTCTCATATCCCAGGTAATAATTGTACAGAACGGGGGCCTTAAAACAACGGTAATTTGCCGCAAACCACTTCTGCTCGAAAAGGCTGAAAGTACTATCGGTGGAACTTGTATCCCTGTAATAACGCTGAGGAAGGAAACTTTTTGTGGAGTCGAGGAGAATTCCGGTTGGTGTAGACAACGTAGGATCATTTAAATAATTAATTCCTCCATTATGGTTATTGAACTTACATCCAAATAATGTAAAAAGTGTCAGAAGATAAATTTGAGTGAACTTCATAGCTCATTTGTCTTAAAATCTGGTTCACTGAAATTTCTTTCTATAAAGTTAAATCCAATATCGATTACATATGGTCTAGAATTTTTGAGGTATATTTTAAAATACCTGCCATCAGTTTCGATTTTTTCAAGAAAATAGAGATGTCCAAAACAATCTTTTTCAATATCTTCTTCTATATAGTTCTCCACTAATAGAAGCTCATAAGATAAATGTTCACTCAGATCAACCTTCTTGCCATGCTGCAAATATTTCCAGAGCAAAAAGGCTTCGGACTTGGTTAAACGCAGTTGTTTAGTTTTGTCCTTGAAAGTGACAAATTCCAAGTTAAAATATGGAACTATGGTTTGAGGAACGGTATCAAGTTTTAATTCCTGATTTAAAAACCTGATTGGAACATAAGCCCATTGAAGTTCAGCCGGGGAATCGTAACCGTAATCGTAAATGGATTTTACAATTTTATTGTTTTGTAAAAAAGTGACCGAGATATATTCTCCATCGGTAAAGGAGGATGAATATCTGTCTTTAAGTTTGAGATAATTGATTTTCCTGAAATTATCTCTTAATTCTTTGAATTTAGCCGCTGAAATTAAAGATTTGAAATGCCCATTTCGCGGGTTGTGTCTTTCGGTTAAAAGCTCAACATATCCCGAAGAATCGATCATAATGTTCATCATGGGACAAATTCCATAGCATCCTGATGAAGAAAGAATTATTTTATCAAAGGATGGGACATTGTCAGAGTTATACTTCATCTTTCGGAATAATTCTATATTGTTAACTGAATTACTCAGAAGCAATGTATCGTTGGTCATTCTTATGATTTTATAGCTTTCCCATATGGAATCTTTCAGATCGAAAATCCTCAAACTGTCATCTTCAATTTTGAATTGAGTGACAGAACCCAGATAGATAATTAATCGGTCGTCGTTTTTTTGTGCAATTTTATTGTATCCTTTTTTAATCATGACTTTCCCATCAGGGAAAAACTCAAATCCATATCCCAGGTAAAAATCTTTAAAATATTCTTCCCCTTTTATCGAAATAAGTTTCCATTCCCCCATTAAAACATCAGGAGCAGATGCGCGAACATGAAGAAAATAAGACTATCAGCAGGCTGCAAAGTGTCATATAAATCTTCATACCTGCCATATATTCTTCGTTATACTAGCCGTCAATAACAAATTTATTCCACAGCCTCAATCCTTACAACTTTCCTTTTCTGATCTGGGGTGAGGTGTGGATTGGTGTCTGTAAAATAAAGGATCGTAACCAAATCGTTAACTGCCAGATTGCGGGCGTTAACATAGCCCTTATCCATTAACAGTTGAAAGTTATACCCGTTTACCCGGAAGCTTATTTGAACACCGGCTTTTACAGTTTTGCTGCTTACGTTTTCCACCCTGCCGGAAATGGTGTCTGTTTCGTAAAACCATTCCGGCTTTTTTATTTGAGAAATGTTGTAAGCGTAAACAAAAGCCAGAAATATTCCTGAAAATAATGCAATTCGTCCGTACAACCGGTTCTTTTTAGGGTTGGTTCGCATTAGGGCGAGTTGTATTAAAGTAATGATGCTGGTTTTGAGCCGGGTCATATCGGGAGCTTTGCTGGCTTTTATAAGTAAAAAACCAATCAACAAAAGCAGCAGTAATAAAGCCGCAAAAAAGTAATCGAACTGGGCCTTTTCGGTGTAGTCGTAAACGAGAATATTGAGGAATGACATTGTTATATTATAGTTCTGATTAAGTCGGGATAAAAATAACGGTTTATTCGAACTGTTCAAAATTATATTGGAAGTAGAGGTTGAGTAAAAACTGGAGGTTGAGCCTGTCGAAACCTCATTGTCACTTCGACAGGCTCAGTGACCGGCACTTATTTCTTCGTAAAACCGAATTTTCCTACCATTACCACATCTTTGGCTACATCCAACCGTAAAGAGGTTTCCTGTTTTTTCTGATCGGGCTTTCCATAGTTGGTGTAGAAAGTCAGATGAAGGGTCACCGGTGCAAGCATGTCCTGCGATTGGGAGCCGAAATAATTAACTTCAACGGTATAATCGCCTGTCAGCGCTTTCCTGATCAGGAATTCCTCGGGACCATAACCCTGGGTGAAATCGTTCGACATCAATCCTCCGGTATAGGTGAGTTTATTTGAATAAAGGCATTTTTCGCCTTCGGGATCGGTAACCCAAAGATCCATATCGCAATTGTCGGTATCCCAAGTAAGAACAACACGGATATCCAAAGGCATATTCTTAATGAGCCTTTTATCCATAAACGAGTAGTCGACCGCAGTTTTATGCTGTGCAATGATATTGTTTATTTCTTCGAGCATAATCAACTCTATTCCGGGGAAACGACCATCCCAGGGTTGTTTCACGGCTTCGTAAAGAATATTTATGGCTTGCTGGTATTTCCCTGATGCTTCATAAATTAAACCCAGGTCGCGGTACGACTGTGCTTCTTCGCCTCTTAGCTTTAGAATTTTTTCAAATACCATCACCGCATAATCAAGTTCATTCATGAGCTGCAGTTTTTTGCCAAGTATTCTCAGTAGCTGGGGCGATTCCAGTTTCAGTTCGGCCAGGTTGGAGAGAATAAGGAGCGCAATTTCCTTTTGACCTTTTTTCAGGAAGAATTCGGATGCATCTACATAGAAAAATGGAATGGTGCCATATTCTTCTTTAAGTTTCAGGTAGGTAGAATATTCCTGTCCTGCCGGTGAATTATTGAGACTTTTCAGATAAGGCGACTGTGGATCCCATGCGTTAAGCTGGATGGAAGCTTCATGTTGTGGGGCTTTGGATTTCTCTTCACTCACATCCATAAGGATAGCAGGAGGAGCCGGGGCTTCAACTTCTGTGACTTCTTCCAGCTCCATACTGATCATTGCAGGAGCGCTAAAATTTTCTTCAACGGTAATCATATCAACAGCGACGGCAGTATCATTTGCAATGCTTCCGTAAACTATTGTGCTGTCGGCTGCTTCCCCTTTGTTGCGTTTTGTACCTTTTACCGGATAGGAGGTATTCCACCATTTAAACCGCTCGTCGAACAGGGTTGCAACAGCTTCCAGATGATCATTTGTTTTTTCGGCCTCAAACTTTTCATTTTCCTTCAGCTTTGCATAATACTCGTGCTGCATCTCCTCAGGAGGAACAATTCCATATCGTAAATAATCTTCCGGATTATCCAGAACAATTAGCGAAGTGTTTGAGGTTACTATGCCATAGGCTTTTCCCAGCCGGGTTATTTCATCTTTATTTTCCTCTTCGTTCATACTGAGATAAGCCAGTTTTTTGCCTGCCCAGATGCGTTTCAGCATCCCGGAATTTAATGGTTTGTTAGCCGAAATTTTTATGGTTTCCGTGTGTGTTGTTTCGCTGCCAAATCCAAAATGAAGGGTAATGGTTGCTGAAGATCCTTTCAAAATACCTGCCATATTGAATGATCCTGAAAATTGTGTGGCACCGGAAGGATAAATATCGGTGATATTTCCCTGCTTTACTTCAGCCGAAATAAACTGATAGTTTGAAACCGACAGCATATTTACTGCTTCGGCGGTTGAGTGCTGGGCTAGATTAATGTATATTCCCGCAGTTTTGTATGCTATGTTTTTCAAAAACGAATGGTTGGCAATCCCACCTGAATTGATAGCCATTACCGGAACTTTGGGCAAAGCTGGAACGGAATTTCCGAAGTTTGAAAGTCCGTCGGAAAACAGAAGTATTTCATTGCATGTACAATTACTGAAATTGATGTTTCCGAAAGATGTACCTCCGTCGTATGTGAGCTCTGAAATAGCCTTTCGCAAAGCATCCCAGTTGCCGTTCCTGATTTTGAAAGACTGGCTTTTTCCCGGGCGTATATGAAAAGGGATTAGCTCTACCTCAAGGTCGCCAATTTTGTTGATATAGCCCTCCAGTAACGAAAGTTCCTTTTCCCGATTCCTGTCTTTACCTGAATTTGAGTTATCCCACAGTATGGCTATCTTTTTTGGTAAAACCCTGGACCGTTCTTCTTTTTTGGGATTGAAACAAAGATAAAACCACGAAGAATCGCTACCGGCATTAAATTTCTCCGTGTATATATTCATTTCTTTTTTGGCAGGGATGATAAATGCCAGTTGCTGATTGGGTGTATAATTTTCTTTTTTAATTTCGGTAACATAAGCTTCGTTCCATTTTTTGAAATCGATGTCGGTAAATTCGTTCTCGGATGTATCTGCAATCACTTCCTGCCTGACGATTTCGGCGTGAAGGGAGAACTTTTTCACCTGATCTTTGATATTCAGCGGAAGCTGATAGAGGTAGCCGTTTCCTTTGTCGGGAAGCTCCTGTTCGTAAGCGATGATAATGCGACGATATCCGTTGGCAGGCAAAGGGAAAACCCTTGCTTTAAAGTTATTACCCGCTGTTTTCTCCAGTAATCCCGGATCCACCTGTCGGCGGGCAATTGCTTCGAATGTTTTTCGTCCTTGTTCTTTTTCAACCACAACACCTTCGCGCATTTTTCCATTGATATCGAGCGCAAAACGTGAAACATTCATGCCATCGGCCAGGGGAAAGTTAAATTCACCCTCCATAGCACGACTGTTGCTGTTATAATAGCTCATTTCCATGGTGGTGACCGCAAGCTGACCTACCACTTTAATATCAATTTTTAGCTCGTCGATGTGCATCGGGTTGGTTTCACCTTGCCTGAGACCAGTGACATTCATAACCGGAGTTATATCGGTTCTTCTTGCAGAGGTTCGGATGTTTTGTGTGGGTTGTGCGCACGCAAGTTCGACACAAATTACAACTAATAAAAAGATTGTTTTCAGGTTAGCAGAAACCTTATTTCCGGCGGTAAGAGTGTGCTCCATAGGTTGGTTGTTAGGTGTATATCAAAAATCAGGTATTAATACATCTGTTCGATACAACTACCATGCCATGGGAACAAAGGCTATAAGTCAGCGATTCCTGACTGGTTTTGTCTGATTGGATTGATATTACTTGCTATCCGCGTTATCTAACAACCTGAAGTTATCCATAATTTTTTCGGCGTTTTGCGGTGTTCTCAAAATCCTTTTTCTTACAGGTGAGTGTAAGTACATAGGCGTTGTTGTTTTTTACCGATTAATATTGCGAAAACAGACTTCGGATCAAAGGGTACTGAATGGAATATTCCTTTTCTTCAAATTGTTTCCAGTTTTTCCCTAATGGGATGGGGAGTTTTTAAACGATTTACCCTGAACCCTAGCAACAGTTGTAAATATTGCATATATACAGATAAATAAAATAACTATAATCTCTAACTCTTTTTTCCTAGGGATCATAGGTGTGGGCATAGTTTGGCAGACATACCTTAATTTACTGATATGTTATGTTGTAAAAAGTGAAATGAATGTAAGTTGTTGATAATAATTAGGTATATTATCAATAACTTATTTGGTTTCAAACCTTAATTCGTATTAATAGTAAATTATTGGATTGGAATCTCCTTGTCCGGAATTTTTTCGTCTCTCATATAAAACTTTTTGCAGCTCGGTTATTTTGAAATACAAGTTTTCTTTTGCATCCGAATCCTTAAAGATGTAACTATAAACACCACTATTAACTACATCAAGAGTTTTTTTCACATCTCCCTGGCCCGACAGAAAAATGAACTCTGTTCCGGGAGAATATTTTTTAAATTCATTCATGGTTTCAAGTCCGTTTTTTGCTGGTAAGTCATAATCCATTACGATTATTCCCGGATATTCCTGAAAATTTTTAAGACAATCCTCTCCAGTGTAATAAGATTTAATTACACCAATATTTTTCGAAGTCAAAAAAGCTGATAACAACCTGTTAAAAGCTTCATCATCTTCAACTATAAATATTAAAGATTCATTTGTTTTCATGTATTGCAGAATAAAAATTTAAACATCAGGCATTTAATCTCAAAAAATCAATTCCCGGAAACCTTAAATTGATTTGAATTAAAAATTACTTTATCAGAAAATATATCAACCACGATAAAATATAGCATACCGAAACGACGATAAAGCTCAATTTGATTGACTTTCTGTTTGTTTCCAACCTTTTGATATACATCACCTGGTCAACTTTATTTAAGGCATTTTCCTTTGAACTGGAATCTTTTATAACATAATCAAAAGCTCCCTCTTTAAGCGTTTCTACTGCAACCTGAATAGAACCCTGGCCGGATAAGAATATGAATTCAGTTTGGGGTAGTTCTTTTTTTACTTTTTTCATAACCTGAATACCGTTCATCCCCGGTAATTCAAAATCCTGGAGCCAAACAACAGGCTTCAGATATAAATCCTTTAAGCTTTCCTCTCCAGTTAAAAATGAGTGAACTTCCCACTTATGCTTACTTGTAAAATATGAAGACAACATTTTATTAAAAGTCTCATCATCTTCAACAATGAATAACACTGGTTTCTTAGTCATAATTAAAACTTTAGATTAGTAATTGTTTAATTTCAAATTAATAGGCATTTAGAATATTTTATCTAAAAATTAATATTTTCATAATCAAAGGGGTATTGAAATTACAAAATCTGTTCCTTGTAAAGGTGCCGGACGGAAACTTAAATCAAACCTATGTGCATCGGCAATCATTTTGCAAATATGTAACCCAATTCCGGTACCTTTTTCTCCTTTTGTTCCCCGTGTAGACTTATGAAATGATTTACCAAAAAGCTCAGAAGAGGTTATTCCGTTTATGCCAATGCCCGAATCGCGGATTACAAGGTCCAGTTGCTTTTCCGGTTTTTCAGTAACAATACTAATGCTACCATTATCGGGAGTAAACTTTATTGCATTGCTGAGAATATTATTAATTAGTTGTTGAAAAAGCGAACTATCCGCATTAATTACCAGATCTGCTTCTATTGTTGCAGTAAAATTCAGATTTTTCTCCTTTAATTTATCCGAATAAAGCAAATGGGCCGTTTGAATAATATCTTTTACAGCAACATTTTCCGGCCTGATTTTTAATCCGTTGGCTTCTATACTGGCCCAGTTAAGCAATTTATTGAAATAATCGACCAGAAACGTTGAACTATTAATGATAAGTTTTAAATACTCCTTGTGTTCCGAATTCATTTTTGTATTTAAATCACCATCGTTCATAAGCATATCGGCAAAACCGGCAATGGAAGCAAAAGGAGTACGCAAATCATGGGCAATAATCTGGATAAACTCTTCTTTTGATCTTAGCATTTCCTCCAGGGCCAGTTCTTTCTCTCTCAAGCGGATTGAGGTACGCATTCTTGCTAGAATTTCTGTCTTGTTAATAGGTTTTCTTATATAATCAACAGCCCCCATATCCAATGCAGCCTCAACATCTTCAACCCCACTTTTTGCTGTTACCATTATTACGGGCACATCCCGTACATTTTTCATCGATTTAAATGCCTTCAGAACTTCATAACCGTCCATTTCGGGCATCATAACATCCAGAAAAATTAAAACAGGCGACATAGTTTCGCATATAGAGATTGCTTCCTTACCGCTTTGCACAAGGGCAATTTTATAACCGTTTTCCTTTAAAAGATTTCCCAGTACCTTTAAATTTTCAGTGTTGTCATCCACAACCAGAATAAAATTCTCCATCACTACCCAAATTATCAGTAACAATCGTTAAAAACCATAATTTCAGACACCTGTTAGTCAATAAAGAGTGACTTTCATTTCTATTTTAGAACGATTTATATTAAAGTTAACTTTTTTTTCGAACAAAAAATCAACATTTTCTAAATTCAAAATACTTTTTAATAAAAACTGCACTTAGTAGCTATAAATTAAATACATAAAACAACAACAAACCAGAAAAAACATAACGTTATTGGATTAAACTCAGCAATATGGGGCCAACTTAATTTATGCATTTAAATGAACTTTAACAACATTGATATGAATACTTTTTTTACTAAATTTAAGTAGCATCAACTTTGTTCCAGGTGAATGATTATCAGAAAATAGATCGGGACTTTTTACTTAACGTTGCAGGGGTTGGATTAATAAAGATTCGGAACAACGGACAGATAGTTTATTACAACCGCTCCGGAGCAAACATTCTGGATCTACCTTATGGCGAGATTAGGGAAGAATATAACCTGTATAATTTTCTTGGTGCAAATGAAACGAAAGAGGTATTGTTTGCTTACGAAAATAAAGAAGTTGAGATTACCACACTTAAAAGCCAATTTAAAACTGTAAACATAAGCGCCTGTCCTGAGGGCGACGAGTATATTCAGCTAGTTGTAACAGATATAACAGAAAGGTCAAAAATAAAAAAGGAACTGGAATTTGAACGTAACATGTTTAAAATGTTTATTGATCAGATTCCGGCTATTATTTACTTTAAGGACCTGGAAAGCCGGTTTGTTGAAGTAAACAAAGTTAAACTCGATGAATCCCGCACGACCAGAGAGGAACTTATTGGCAAATCCGATTTTGATACATATCCGTACGAGCTGGCTAAAGTTAAATATGACGATGAACAGGAAATTATCAGAACACAGAAAGGCATTACAAAAACAGAAATTATAAATACCGGCGAAGGAGAACGATTGCTTCTTACTTCAAAAATGCCCAGGTACAATCAGGATGGAGAAATAATAGGAACCTATGGTTTTTCCTGGGATATCACCGACCAGAAAAAAATTCAGGACGCCCTTAAGGAGAGTGAACACTTGTATCAGGCCATTGTAACTTCGTTAACAGAAGGAATTATTCTTATGAATATTAATGGAGTTATTGATGCTGTTAACGAAAGTGCATTGTCAATTATCGGACTTAACGCCAAACAGGTAAAAGGGGAAAGTCCCGTGGAAACTGAGTGGTTTATGGAATTCAACGATATTAAATGCTCGATACATGAACCTGCATTGACAACAATTAAAACCGGAACCTCTCTTTTAAACAAAATAGCAAGAATTCATAAACCCGATAATACTATAACCTGGATAAAACTTAATACCCAATATTTAATACATCCGACCACCAAACGTCCCTATGCTGTTTTAACCTCGTTTACCGATATTACCGATTACAAAAACTACGAAGAAAAACTAAAGGAAAATGTTAGAAAATTAGAGCTTTCGCTTTTCGGGAGTGGATCAACATTATGGGATTGGTCAATATCAACGGGAAAAATTGTAGAATTTTCCTACACGGAAGAGAACGGTATTAAGCAGATTGATAGAAGTTCGGCCCTGGCCGATTGGCAAAACCTGGTTCATCCGGACGATAATTGGCATGTTAACTTTATGCTGGAAAAGCATTTAGCCGGCGAAACTTCATTTTTCAAAAACGAATTCAGGCTGAAAAGTATTGATGGCAACTGGAAATGGGTTTTATGCACAGGTAAGGTTGTAGAAAGAGACCCGAACGGTAAGCCCATTCGCTTCCTGGGAACCAATTTCGACCTGACTTCATTGAAATCAATAGAAGAAAATTTTGGCCGTTTTCATCCTTATCAGGAAATACTCTCGGAAATATCGTTAAGTCTGAACAATTTTAACGATTTTGATATTAACCTCAATAATGCCCTCAGGTTGGTTGGAGAGCAGACCGATGTTGGAAGAATCTTTATAGTTGAAGACAATCTTCCCGGGAAATCGGTATCGTGCACATTTGAATGGGTAAATGCAGGCATATCTCGCGAGAAGAAAAAAAACAAAGAAATTCCATATAATTCCCTTCCTTTCTGGAATGCTAACCAAGGTTTTATCGAAATAAACACCTCTTCTCAAAAGGAAATCTCAAAGGAAGCGAGTGAATTTCTACGAAAAAGAGGAACTGTATCCTTATTGGCTTTCCCTATAATAATTGACGAGAAGTCAATAGGAGTATTTGGAATTGAAGACTGTACCGAAGCAAGAATATGGTCAAAATACGAAATTGACTTTTTTAGAACCTTTGCTGCCATTTTTTCGACCGTTTATAAAAAAAACGCTGTTGAATCATCATTGCGAAAAAGTGAAGCAACCAACAGGGCAATAATATCATCGTTACCCGATATTATTATACATTTTGACAAAAAAGGCAACCTGCTTAACTGTAATTACTCCTGCGCCAATATTCACTTTCTGGATAATCTTAAACTTCTTGGTAATCTGACTCAACTCTCAGTTGACCCCTTATCTGAACTGTTTCAAAACGCAATCAGGGTTTGTCTGGAGCAAAACGAGTCGTATTTCGAGTTCACAACCGGCGATAATGAAATTAAATATTTTGAAGCAAGGTTTTGCAAAATCAGTAAAGATGAAGTTATTACCTCCTTACATAATATCACCGGTACTAAAAAACACGAACAACAGCTTAAAAGTGCAGTAGAGCAAGCTGAGAAGGCAAATCAATCGAAAAGCGAATTTCTTGCCAACATGAGTCATGAAATAAGGACTCCCATGAATGCTATTCTCGGATTTAGCGAAGCCCTTTACCATAAGGTAAAAGATCCTGTGCAAAAAAGCATGCTTCAGTCCATTTTATCGAGCGGAAATATTCTTTTATCACTCATTAACGACATACTCGATATGTCGAAAATTGAAGCTGGTAAGCTCGAGTTAAACATCCAATCCGTAGATCTTGGAAACATTGTAACAGAAATAATTCAAATTTTCACTCAAAAAGCCCGGAAAAAGGGATTGAATCTTTCTTCCATATTTCTGGAATCGCTTCCAAGACTAAAACTTGACGAAATCCGGATCCGGCAGGTTTTGTTGAACCTTGTGGGTAATGCCGTTAAATTTACCGAAACAGGATTTGTTTGTGTAAAAATAATATTCAACCAAACTGATCACTACCAGGGAAACCTGATAATAGAAGTTGAAGATTCAGGTATAGGGATTGAAATATCGCAGCAGGAAAACATTTTTGAAGCCTTTCATCAGCAGGACGGACAAAACACCAGAAAGTACGGAGGAACTGGTCTGGGATTAGCGATATCCAAAAAACTGGTGCAGAAAATGAATGGCCAGATAAACCTTGAGAGTTTACCAGGCAAGGGATCAAAATTTTCTGTAATTATAAATAATGTAGCTTACACCGGTAAGATATCACCAACCCCAGATTCCAGTCTGGCAAACACCAATATTGTGTTTAAAAATTCAATAATACTTATAGTTGACGATGTGAATTCAAACATCCTGGCTGTTAAAAGCCTTCTCGATAATGAAAATCTTGACATTTTAGGAGCCGAAAACGGAGAAATTGCGCTGGAAATATTAAATCATTACATCCCGCATCTAATACTTATGGATATTCGAATGCCAGGTATGGACGGCTTCGAAGTTACTCAAGCCATTCGTAAAAACCCGAAATTAGGTGGCATTCCTGTTATAGCCCTTACAGCGTCGGTATTCGACTCCAGAAAAATTGAAGAAAGTCAACTTTTTAATGGCATATTGTTTAAACCAGTTAAAAAACAAGCATTAACCGGTGAGCTTCAAAAGTACTTACAATTTGATGTAATACGGGAAGAAACAGAAACCGAAAACTCATGCGAAATTTATGAATCTCCCGAAGAGAGAGCTGAGTTACTGAATAGCCTCAGGGGAGCGCTCTATAAGGAATGGGAACTGGTGAAGGAAAAACTCATCCTGTTTCAGATTGAGGATTTTATTTACCACATGGAGCAGATAGCCTTAAAATATAAAAACAAAGATTTAAATACATACTTAACGGAAGCAAAATCCCTGGCAGACTCATTGGAAATTGAAAGTCTGAATTTAAAAATCAAGGAATTCCCAAAAGTAATCGAGATTATTGCCTTAAAAGTGAATTGATTATGTTCTTCATAATTTTTAATTATTAATCGGAGGAAAAAATATGAAAATTGAACAGTGCAAATGGTCCTTGCAACAAGGATGGATGTCAGGTAAACCAGGGGAATTATCGGATTCGGCTCAGTTGGTTTTCGCCTTCGGTGGTAGTAAAATTATGGATAACTCAGAACTTTTCAGAAGCATTAAAGGAATTTATAAGAATGCCATAATAATGGGATGCTCCACCTCAGGAGAAATATGCGATACCATTGTTATGGACGATTCTCTGGTAACAACAGCAGTAAACTTTGAACATACCTCTATTGCAGGAGGACGAATAAAACTTAAGGATTTCGGGAATAGCTTTGATGCCGGCAAACACCTTTCCGGTTTAATCAGTCATAAGGATCTAAACCATGTTATTGTATTTTCCGACGGACTGGAGGTAAATGGCAGCGAATTGGTACGAGGATTAACTTCTTCGTTACCCCGAAATGTTACTGTTACAGGCGGATTAGCAGGAGATGGGGCTGCATTCCGGAAAACTTATGTAATCTGGAACGAAACAGTAGAGACTGGTACAATTGCCATTCTTGGTTTATATGGAAATAGAATTCGAATAGGATTCGGTTCTTTGGGCGGTTGGGATGCCTTTGGTCCGCAGCGGTTGGTTACCCGTTCCAAAAACAATGTATTGTACGAATTAAACGGCGAATCAGCTTTAGATTTGTATAAAAAATATCTGGGCGAATATGCCAAGGATCTTCCTGCTTCCGGATTACTTTTCCCGCTAAATTTAAGAACAAGCACCAATGATGTTGGTGTTGTAAGAACAATATTAGCAGTGGACGAGAACGAAAAAAGCATAACTTTTGCCGGAGATATTCCTGAAGGTTCTTATACACAGTTCATGAAAGCCAATTTCGACAGGTTAATTGATGGTGCAACATCAGCGGCCAAAACCGGGTACGAAGCAATTGGTTCCCGAACTCCGGATTTGGCTTTACTTATTAGCTGTGTTGGACGTAAGTTGGTTCTTAAACAAAGAGTTGAAGAAGAAATTGAAGGCGTACGGGACATAATTGGAAAAGCATCTGTAATAACTGGATATTATTCATATGGCGAAATATCTCCTTTTACACCCAACGCTAAATGCGAATTGCATAACCAAACCATGACCATTACTACCTTTTTGGAAGAATAACCCTTACAGCAATGCATAATTTATTAAAAAGACAACTACAAAAGCATTTGGGGAAATCCAGTATTATACCGGACGATTTAAGCGGATTTATCGAGGCAATAAATGCAGCTTATGAGAGCTTTGATGCTGATCGTAAAATGCTCGACCGATCACTTGAGTTAAGTACAAATGAGCTGCTTCAGGCTAACGCGGAAATAATGGCTATTATTGAAGCTATACCCGATGTGGTTTTCGGGATGGACAAAGAAGGAGTTGTCAGAAGTTACAAAGCAGGAGGGTCGTACAATTTCTATATACCGCCTCAGATAATGTTAGGCAAAAAAATAACGGACCTGCCTTTATTTACCGATCAGAATAAACTTGAAAACATTCTTAACGAAATAAACAAAACAAAGAGCTTTGACAGCTTTGAATATAAAATACTCAATGACAATCAGGAATTTATATACGAAGCCCGGTTATTCCCTGTTCAGAATGACCAAATTATTATTATAATGCGCGATGTTACTAAAAGGGTTAAAATAGAGCAGGAAATAAAAAAACATCGCGACAACCTGGAAAAGAGCGTTGCTGAAAGAACCCGGGAATTAATGATTGCTAAAGAACAAGCCGAGGCAGCCAACCAGGCAAAAAGTGAATTTCTTGCGAATATGAGCCACGAAATACGAACGCCTATGAATGCTATTCTTGGTTTTAGCGAAGCATTATTTCATAAAACAGACGATTGCAACCATAAGAACATGCTTCAGTCGATATTAACTAGTGGGAATATACTTCTTTCGCTAATTAACGATATTCTCGACATGTCGAAAATAGAAGCCGGGAAACTTGAACTTAACCTGCAGGAAGTTAATTTAAAGCATATTATAAATGAAATAAGACAAATTTTCTTTCAAAAAGCAAAATATAAAGGAATAGAGTTGTCAACAACAGTTCCCGATTCATTACCCAATTTTCAACTGGACGAAATCAGGATCCGGCAAATAGTCCTGAACCTGGTAAGTAATGCGATAAAGTTTACCGAAAAAGGATTTGTTTCTGTTAAGGTTGAATTTAATCCAATTTCGTCTAACCAATGTTTGCTTAAAGTAATTATTGAAGACTCGGGGATAGGAGTGCAGGAATCGGATCAGGAACTCATTTTTGAGGCCTTTAAACAGCAAAGCGGTCAGAATTCAAGAAAATATGAAGGCACAGGGTTGGGACTGGCAATTACAAAAAAACTGGTTCAGAAAATGAATGGGCACATCGAGCTGCATAGTATACAAGGAAAAGGATCGAAGTTTAGTATAATATTTCCCGAAATTGAGTTCATGGAAAAAAAGCAGCACACAGTTAATAACGACAAACAGGATCCCGTTTTGAATATTAAATTCGGGAAATCGCTGTTATTAGTCGTTGACGACGTGAAATCCAATATAAAAACCGTTCAAAGCCTTATCGACAATCCCGAAGTAACTATTCTGGAGGCAGAAAACGGTGAAATAGCTCTTGAAATTTTAAATCATCATATCCCCGATTTAGTGTTTATGGATATCCGAATGCCAGGCATGTCGGGTTACGAAGTAACTGAAAAAATAAGGGCAAATAAAAAATTAAAAAACATTCCGGTAATAGCAGTTACAGCATCAGTTTTCGATTCCAGGAAACTAAACAGTTCTAATCTTTTTAACGGAATAGTTTACAAACCCTTAAGCAAGAGTAGTCTGACAAATGAACTTAAAAAATATTTGCCTTTTATTGTCGTTGGCGATGAGGCTAAACATATAAAAGTTAGCGAGGATGAACATGAAATACCTGAAAAGCACACACTGCTTGAATTAATTATAACACTTAAGAGCGAATTGTATAATGAATGGACAAACATAAACGAAAAAGGCCTGATTTTCAAAATTGAAGAGTTTGCCAATCACTTGGGTGAATTGTCCTCAACAGTTAATATAAAACCCCTGAATAACTATTGCAGGGAACTAAATTCTGCGCTGGAAACCCTTGATGTAGAAAAGCTTAGAATTGAAGTTCAGAAATATCCCGATGTAATAAAAGAATTATCGGATCTGTATGATAGGGTTTAAGCTCTTCCTGTAATTCCCTGATCCAAAGGGATTGAAATAAAAAAGGTGCTTCCCAGATTTAGTTCGGACTTAAGCCATACTCTACCTTTCATTAGCTCAACCAAACTTTTAACAATGGCTAACCCAACTCCGGTTCCACCCGAAATCCTGCTATTTTCATTATTTATTTGGGTAAAATGCTCAAAAATATATTTCTGCTTATCAGGGGTTATCCCAATTCCGGTATCGGAAACAGAAATAATAAGTTCTTTATCCTCAACTAAATTATACTCGATTTGAATTGAACCTTTTTTAGTAAATTTAAAAGCATTTGCAATTAAGTTCATTAAAATTTGTTTTAGTTTATTTTCATCGGCAAATATTGAAAAACCGGACAAATTGCAATTCCCTTTGAGGATAAGTTGAATATCCTGCTTTTTGTTACGTAACTGGTATTCTTTAAAATAGCTTATAATTTCGTTAAAAAGACGATCCAAATTGCTTTTGATAGGATTTAACCTCATCTGTCCTGTTTCAATTCTTGCAATATCTATCAGATTATTTATTACGTTAAGTAAATCATAACTATTCTGGATAATTATCCGGCAGTAATCTTCCAGTTTATTTTTTTTATCTGTCACCAATGGTAATAGCTCTGCAAATCCAAGTATCCCATTTAAAGGAGTCCTTATCTCATGATTCATATTTTGTAATATGGCTGTTTTAAGTTTATCACTCTCCTCAGCCTTCAAGCGAGCCTCCAATAACTCTTCATTAATGCGCATCAGTTCTTCATTCTGAACCTCAATTTCTTCATTCTTCTCCTTAAGAGCTAAATTAGCCAATACCCGGTCTGTTATATCTCTTGAGATACCGAAAATGCCAATCATATTTTTATTATCGTCATACCATGGCATTTTTACAGTTGACACCCAGGTATCCGGTTTATCTCCCCAGGTCTCTTTTTCTTCTTTCCGAATAGATTGACCGGTTTGCAGAATGGCTTTCTCGTCGTCGAAAGCCTGACGCGCATGTTCTTCAGTAAAAAAATCAAAATCAGTTTTTCCAATTACCAAGGTTGGATCGTTAATTTGGAAGTAATTAGCCATTGCTTTATTAATTCTTACAAATCGGCTTTTTGTATCCTTAAAGTAAATATTATCGGTAGTATGCTCCATAAGGGCATTTATTTGCGCCCGTTCCTGGTCAAACATGATTATTTTGTGTGTGTTGGTAATTCATTATTTGGGTTTCCGGAATCTAAAAATTTCGAAAAATATTCTGCGAAAAATACAAAATTTAAAAACAGGATACCTCGAAAGGGAGAAATATTTGATTTGAATTTATAAATAGGAATAAATCAAGCTGGTACACTCCAATTATTAAATGTATAAACATTAGCTTACTCAATTTCGTTTTGTCTCCCTTATATCAAGGCTGAGAAGGAAATCCGGATTAAGCAAATTATTACCCAAGCATACTTTTGTTTTTTAGTAAAACCCCTGTCAGCAGAAACAATAGCGTCTTTATGTCGAAATATTGTTTCCCAAAGACTCCCGCCGGAACGAGGTAAATATTCTGAAAATTAGGATATCAGTTTAGAAAATAGCCTCAGATTATCCCGGAGACTGCCCTGCAAGGTTACGAATAATAAGGCAGAGCGAAAGACACATTTGAAGGATGATAATTGCAGAAAAAAGGATATATTTGGTTTTATACCTTTTTACAAGGTAAGATCCTTTGTTTGCAATTATCAGAATAATTCCGCCAACAGCCCACAGAAATGAAAAAAGAAACCCTGACGAGTGATTATCTTTAAGCAGCAATAGTCCCTCTTCTGCCAGAAAATAAAGCGGAAAGTTTATTACAAGGAAGATGGCATAAATTCCCGATTTAATGAGCAATTGCCCGGTTTTTCTTCTGCCCTTTACTGTTAACAAATAATGAATAATGCCGATAAACGAACCACTTCCAAAAATCATTAATGTTACCGGATTTTCTGAAAGTCTGCCCGTTAATACAAAATAACCATATATTAAAACAAAAACCAGGGACAGTTGCATTAACAGATACCGGCTTTTCGCCAAACGGTTCTTCGACCAGTCAGGGTTTTGCTGCCAGAATACCTTATTAAAACTATGATTTAGCAATACTCCTGTATTAAACAGGTAAATCCAGAAAAGTAGTTGTACCATTTTTAAGCTTTTTCTCTTAAGGATGTAAAAGCTTAAAAAGGCTGCAAAAAATCTTGAAGAAAATTATTGAGGCTTTGGTAATTTGGGCGGTCGTCGTTTTTTTAGTTTTAGGCTTTCAGCTACCGGAATTGCCTTAAATCTGTAACCAATTCCAAAGTTAAAACTCCAGTAGGTATAACTGTAATCCAAAAACAGATGATTATAAACCTTACTAATGCTATAGCTGTAATACGGCTTAACAAACAAATAGTAATCCTTCTTAAAATAATATAACATTTTGGCCTCAGCACTTCCGTTAAGGTGCACACGCGCAAGCGAATTATGTCTGGTGGTTTGAGGAGTTTGATTTTCATATTCCACCGTGTTTGCATAGTAAGTCGATGAGCTACCCAATAATATTGATGGAGAAATTCCTGCTCCAAAGCTTATGCCCATCTTTTTTATGGAAAATGCAACATTCAGCATAAAGGGTATTTCCAAAAATCTTAACTTATTATATACAAATGGCAGCGCGTCTGAAGTCCAGTCGTTTAAAAGGCCTGTTTGGACATTAAGGGCAATAGTATCAGCTACTGTAGCATTTTTGTAAAGGTCAGGTTTTTCGTTAAGGGTAGTTATTTTAACCGTTAGCGCTGGCCGGAGAGTTTTGTTTGCCAAACCTACCTCAAGGCCAAAGGCGCTGCCCCATAATTCATCAGAGGCTTCAGTTAACTCAGGCTTCCACTGCTGATAATTTTTATTTTTAAGACCAAAAGTATTTGAATGTTGCAGCGGACCATAAAATGCACTTAAGTACCAATCATAAGGAAGAGACGATCTGCCCAAACGAATTGCAGGAATGTTATCGAAAATACTCCGGCGTTTTTTACCCGATTGTTCATTTTTATTTTGGTCTGTTATATTATTTGCTGATTCCGGTTCTTTATTCGGCATTATTATTTCAGGACAGCTCCTATACAAACCCGGAACAGGGCGTGGCTGGATTTTTGTACCTGGTTGTGTACGATACACCGTATCGTACACAACCACGGTATCGTAAGTAATTACCATTTTGGTGAATCGCTGAGGCTTGTGTTTTTGTGAAAAAACAGGAATACTGAGAAGCAATAGAAAGAAAAGAACAGATAGTTTTCCCAAATTTTTTGAAAGCATTATTGGTTAATAATAATTGTTTTTTTGACAGTTATGGTATGTCGGTGAACAACAGTGTCGGTAACAGTCGAATCTTTTTCCACAGGCAGAGATGTAGTTTTCCTTTTAATCCTTTCGGGTTCTTTGCTTTTTGCAGTTAAGGAGCTGTCGGAAGAATATGAGTCCATACTTACATTTGATTGTGGAATGTCTGAATTATATTTTTCGCTGGATAAATTAACTTCATTTTCTTGTTTTTCGGATTTCTCCGGATAGAAAATAAATATTAAAATTCCCAAAAATATAACGTATCCTGTATATATGAAAATTTTGGGCATACTAAATTTCATTCCCCGGAAAGACGCTGGTGTTTTGTTAACTATTGATGACCATGTTTTTTCATGTTCGGAAGTCAGGAAGATACAATCCTTCTCTGATAAAGTGAGTAGAATACAAGAACTGTAGGAGGCGTATTTGCGTCGAAGTTTTTTATTTAAGAGGTCGCGGATCAGCTTTTTGGACTTAGCGAGGTTAGCCCTGCTCGATTTCTCTGTAATACCCATCTGTGCCGATATTTCTTTATGGCTGAATCCTTCCCGGTAATAGAGTATAAAAGTAATCTTAAAGGTATAGGGTAGTCTTTCAACAATGTTATAAACATCGGTTGAGGTGAGATGATATTTATCCATCAGATCCACAACCGAAATTTCATTCGAAACATTATCTACAACATCATCAGGGCTTTGTACATTCTCCGTATCAATATCCTGAAAGATCCTTTTTTTCCTAAGCCGCTCCAGCGCTGTATTTATGGTTATTCTTTTAATCCAGGCTTCGGGATTTTGTTGATCGCGACAACTTTCGAAATGTTGTATAACTTTTATAAAAGCGTCGTGAAAGATATCTTCGGCATCGGATGAGCTTAGTGCATAATACTTACATAACCTCATCATTTTAGGGGAATGTTCCGAGTATAGTTTCGAAAAAAGCTGGTTTTGGGTCGAACGGTTGCTGTCCATAATAAAATTATAAAACGTTGTAAATTTACTATAGATGATGAATGAGCAAAAGGCTGCAAAAAATTAGTCAAAATTAATTCATAACAAATATTTTATTTGCGGCCAGTTCTCCGATTAGGCTGTTTACTTCAAACTTTATTTCCTCTTAAACACGAACTTTCCTACCATTACCACATCTTTGGCAGGGTAATAATCTTTAATTCTGAATTTATTGTTGGCGATTGATTATTTCGGCTGTTTCATTTGCTTCAGGGCTATATGTTAGCGATTCCTGACTGGTTTTGTCCTGATTGGTTTATTACTACTTACTATCGGCATTATCCAATAACCTGAAACTGTCCATTATTTTTTCAGCAGTTTTGCGGTGTTTCTCAAATTCTTTCTCTTTGCAGGTGAGGGTAAGAACATAGGCGTTGTTTTTCTTTACCCAGTAATATTGTACAAATTCAAGTTTATAGCCATTTGTTATACCAGTATAGTTTAACTTATGGAATTCGTTTCCATCACTGAAAAATCTTTCACTTTCAGTAATTTCCACATGGGTTAAAACATCGTGAATTTGTTTTTCCGAAAGCTCAACATATTTATCGAGGTCGATAATACGACCGGTTAAATCCTGCACTGAAAGGTTGATATTTTCGCGAAAGGGCTCCTGCGATTCGTCCGATTGGGAGAAAAGAACAAAACCTCGTTTGTCTTCTGGTTTATTCAGGCTCCATGTCAAGGGGTATTGAATGGAATATTCCTTTTCTTCAAATTGTTTCCAGTTTTTCCAAAGAGGGATGGGGAGTCTTTTAAACGATTTACCCTGAGCCCTGGTGTCGATAACGTGCATAGTGGTAACCGCTAACACAAATTGTCTGGTTCCGCCGGTAGTGAAATTGCAGCTCAATAACTTCATAACGTCTTAGGTTTTAGACCTGATACGAGAGAAGATGCGAAGAGGTTATGGTTGGGAGGGGTATTTTTTAAAGCAATAATGTTTTGTTTTGTGGAAGGTATAATTGAAAGCAATATCCGTATAGCTACCTCCCTTTTGCAAAAGCTATTTACAAATTCTATTTGCCTTCCTTCTTGAATAATTAATATTTTCCATTAGGTTTGCATTAGCTGTTAATTTATACAGTATGAATGTGGATGATACAAAAATACTGGCAAAAAACCTAAGAAGCGGAAATGAACAAGCTTTTGTTTCTTTGTTTAAAACTTATTTTCCACGTCTCTGTCGTTTTGCTTCGGTTTATATTCCCAACAAAAATGATGCTCAGGATATTGCTCAGGGAGTTTTTATAAAGCTTTGGGAAGCGCGGAATCTGATCCGGGAGGACACGTCCATTCCTGCGTATTTGCTTACCATCACCAAAAACAGTTGTCTCGATTATTTAAAACACCAGCAAATTGAAATAAAATATCACCAAAAAGTACTTCAACAGCAATCCGAAACCGAATTAAACTATAACTCGCTGAATCGCCTGGATGTTGACCTCATGGATTATGAAGAAATAAACGGAATTATTGAACGAACCATGGAGAATCTGTCTCCCCAGTGCAAACAGGTATTTAAAATGAGCCGCTATGGCAATTTTACGAATTCCGAAATCTCTGAAAAATTAGGAATCTCACAAAAAGCTGTTGAAGCAAATATTACCCGTGCCCTGAAAATTTTCCGGTCGGAACTTAAAGATTACCTTTCTTTGCTTATCCTCCTCAATATCCCTTTAAACTGATATTAATTTTTTTTTGGGGTTTTTAAGAAATAGTTTTGTCCACAGCCCTCAGACCACAGACGACAGCTAATAGCCAGATATGTTAAAAAAGACATGTTTTGGCTATCGACTATCGTCTATGGACTAAACTGTATTGGCTGTGGACCGTTGACCGTGGTCTGTCGACCCGCTGTTATGTCTATTAACGAAACGCTTGCTTCAATTAATTTTTCTTCTCTCATATAGGGTTGTACTCTTGTGAATCGTATTACCAATGAATACAAACTTATGAAAGAAGAAACACTTATCAGATTCATTCAGGGAGAGGCTTCTCCGGATGAAAAAAAAGCCGTACTTGCCTGGATTGCGGATTCCTCAGAAAACAAGGAAGAATATTATAAATTGAAGAACCTGTGGGCGCTTGTTTGCGAAAATAGTACTACCGATGAGGCAAGGGAAGAAGATATTCAAATTTTTGTAAAGAATCTCCGGGCAGAAAAAACTAAAAAAGTTAAATCAGTTATATTTAAAGTTACCAGGTATGCCGCGGTTTTCGCCCTGGCATTTCTGGCCGGAAGTTTCCTGGTAAAACATTCCGACTCCAGCTCCCAAGCAGAGAGGTTCAACGAAATTTATGTGCCGGCTGGCCAAATGGCACAATTAAAGTTATCGGACGGAACACAGGTGTATATTAATTCCTGTTCCAGCTTGAAGTATCCCGCCAATTTTGAACCGAACCAGCGAAAAGTACAGTTAACCGGTGAAGCATATTTTGAAGTTTCTAAAGATGCAAAAGCCCCCTTTATAGTCCAAACACAAAAACATGCTGTGAAAGTTCTGGGAACCAGCTTCAATGTTATGGCTTATCCTCAAAACGGATCTTTTGCGGCAACACTTGTAGAAGGCAAAATATCAATGACAGATAATGCTGGTAATGAACTTGCCAGAATAAAACCCGGAGAACAATTTTCAATCGACAGCATATCGGGCAAATTCCTTATAAAAGATGTAAAAACAACTCTTTTCACTTCATGGAAGGATGGTCTGTACCAGTTTGATCATAAGCCTCTTAAAGATCTGGCCGCTTATCTTGAAAGAATATTTGCGGTAAAAATCAATATCCGGAATCGGGAAATAGAGAATTTCAGATTTACTGGTACCATTTCCAGAAATGTACCATTTGAACAGATCATCAAAATTATCCAGATTTCGTCGCCTATCCGGTACGAACTGAAGGAAAGTCACGGAACAATTACAGAAGCTAACTTATATATGAAATAAAAGTAAGGTTATTTAAGAAATATGAAAGACAGAGGTTTGAGTATTAAAGATACTTAACTGTCCGGAATTTCTGAAACTGAAGATTATGAGCCTTACACCCTAAAAAGGAAAGGAGGTAAAAAGAAAGAAACTAACGAAAACAAAAAGAAAGGCAACAAAAGTCGCGATTTTGTTGCCCTGTAAGTTAACATTTTAATCCCGGAACATGTGGATACGTAACGGGTATGTCAAATCTTTACAAAACAAAACTATGAAAAAAAAAGGACTAAAGTTCAATACCAGAACTGATGGTTTGAAGAAAATTATGCAAATTATGAAACTACTCTTTATCCTGACTATTGCGTTTGTTTTTCAGGTACATGCTACGGTTTATTCCCAATCGGCAATGCTAAGCCTGAATGTAAACAACCAATCCATTAGGGAGGCTTTGAATGAGCTTGAAAAAGCAAGCAAATTTAAGTTCTTCTTTAACGAAGATTTTATAAATGTTGATATTCCTGTATCCATCAATATTCAGGACAGGACCATCAGCGATATTCTTGATAAAGTCCTCGAAAAAACTGAAATTACCTATCAGGTCCTGGCCAATAACATGATTGTGCTTACCAAGAGAGATTCCAGGCAGCCTCAAATAATGCTGCAGCAACAGAAAATTACGGGTAAAGTTACAGATGCATCCACAGGTGAACCAATTGCCGGAGCCAACATTGTAATTGATGGTACCAATATTGGTGTAATGACTGATTCGAACGGAAAATTCAGCATCGATGCACCCAGTCAGGGCTCTGTTTTAACAATATCCTTCATTGGTTATGTAACTGAGAAAGTAAATATATCGGGACAGACCAATATCTCAGTAACCCTGGTTCCCGATATTAAAAGCCTGGAAGAGGTTATCGTGGTGGGGTATGGTACCCAGAAAACCGCTTCACTCGTTGGCTCGGTATCCTCTGTTAAATCGGACCAGCTCATGAAGGCTCCTACAGCAAACATCTCCCAGGCTATTGTTGGCCGGCTTTCTGGACTTGTATCGCGGCAAAGCTCCGGTCAACCGGGATCAGATGGTGTGGATATCTATGTTCGCGGCTTTGGCACCTTGAATTCAAATGTCCCGCTTATCCTGGTGGATGGTGTTGAACGTTCGTTCAATACGCTTGATCCGAATGAAATAGAATCGGTAACCATCCTTAAAGATGCTGCAGCTTCGGCTGTTTATGGGGTTCGAAGTGCAAACGGCGTAATACTCGTAACCACCAAACATGGAACTGAAGGTAAGCCCAAAATTAACTATACTACTTCGTATTCCGTAAGTTCCAATACCCGCATGCCTGAATACCTGAGTGGCGAAGAATATGTAAAATGGTACAACTATGCCGATAAAATCAATGGTCGTTCCAATACTTTTTCTGACGAGGTTGTTAAAAAAATAACCAACGGTGACCCGGACGGCATTTACGGCAATACCAACTGGGTTGACCAAATGCTGCAACCATCCTCTGTGTGGCATCACAATCTCTCGCTCAATGGTGGCTCAAAAAATGTGAAGTACTTTGTTTCGTTAGGATACCTGGATCAACCAGGGATAATTAAGAAGGTTGATTATTCGCGCTATAATCTGAGGTCGAATATTGATGCCAGAGTTACCGATCAGTTTTCTATAACACTTAACCTAAGCGGAAATGTAGCAAACAGTAACAGTCCGCAGATCGCTAATTTTACCGGAAATGGCAATTCGGTATCTACCAATCTCATGAACCAGATTATTACTGCGCCACCTTACCTGAATGCAACAACACCCGACGGCAGGTACCTTGTATCTTCGCTTTTACAAGGGAATAACCCTATGGCAGCCCGTGATAAATCAGGTTTCTATGATACTGATAATTCAGGACTACAGTCGAGCCTCACTTTAAAATACGATGCGCCGTTTCTGAAAGGTTTATCTTTCAAATTTACGGGTAGTTACGATCGAAATTATTATCATGGGAAATCGTACTATACTCCTTATTCTTTATATGTGGTTGACATTACCTCGGCTAGTCCTTCTCTAACAAAAACTAACTCTCCCTATGGATCTCAAATTCAGCTTTCTGAGTCATATACACAGAGTGCCCGTAAAACAGCCCAGGAATTTATAACCTATAAAAACTCATTTGGAAAACATAACATAGATCTGTTATTTGTAGCAGAGCAGTCGGAATATAAGGGTACAGTACTTGGGGCGTATATTCAGAATTTCGACCTGGCCGACCTGCCCGAATTTGCTTTCGGTAAAGAGGTTAAAACAAGGCCCACTGGTCAGAATGCAACTACAAGAAGAGTTGGCTGGGTTGACAGATTGAATTATACTTATGATAACCGCTATCTTTTCGAAGTTTCTTCCCGTATTGATGCTTCAACTAATTTTCCCGAAAAGAACCGGTATGGATTTTTCCCATCGGTGTCAGCCGGATGGCGGATCTCCGAAGAAAGCTTTTTCAAGAACCTTAATCTACCCGTTTCAACATTAAAATTCAGAGGTTCCTACGGGATACTTGGTAACGATGTAACAAACGGCTCATATGAATATCTCAGGTTTATGACCATGTCATCGGGTCCTGTGGCTAATATTGGTGGCGTAAATGTTAATGGACTCTATACAACATCAGCTCCCAATTACGATCTAAGCTGGGAAAAATCGAAAACCCTAAATGGTGGCTTTGAATTGGAAATGTGGCAAGGGCTATTTGGACTTGAGTTCGACTACTTCTACAAAGTTACCTCCGATATTCTCACTACCATTGGAGGAATCTACCCTCCCTCGCTTGGAGGTAACTATCCTTCAACCGTAAATTCAGGAAAAGTTGACAACCGGGGTTTGGAAGCTACCATTACCCATCGTAACAAAATAGGGGAATTCAATTATTCAGTACGAGGAAATATTAGCTGGGTTCATAACCGTATTCTTAAAATGGATCAATCGGCAGATATTCCCGAATATTTAAGCATGATAGGCAAATCAATGGGTGCTAAAACGGGATTAATTGCAGAAGGGTTGTTTAAAACTGATGCGGAGGCTGCCTCTTCCCCAACAGTTAGCTCAACTGCCAGAGCCGGTGATATTAAATATAAAGACATTAACGGAGACGGCAAAATCACTTACGAGCAGGATGTAACTATTATTGGGCGTAGCAGCATGCCAGAACTCAATTATGGTCTTGGGTTTGAATCTGCATACAAAAACTTCGATTTTTCTTTCCTGATCCAGGGTGCTGCTATTTGCGACAATGCCCTGATGGGATGGTATGAAGGCATTGGTTGGGATGACACCCAATACACCAGAACTTTTTATAATTATGGAAATACACCCAAATATCTGGTAGAAGGTTCGTGGACACCCGATAATGCAAATGGCAAATATCCGAGGCTCGACAACCAGTGGAGACCTAACAATAACTGGGCTTCCACGCTGTGGATTGTAAACGGGGCATATGCACGATTGAAGAATATTCAGTTAGGCTACACACTTCCAAAGAGAGCTGAAGATTTTCTTAAGGCTAAAATCAGACTTTATGTTGCCGGAACTAACCTCCTGACTATTTCGTCATTTAAATATCTTGATCCCGAAGCCCCCAATGTAAGCAATGGGTATTATCCGCAACAAAAAACTTTTAGTATAGGAGCTTCTGTTGCATTTTAATTTCAAAAATGAAAAATATGAAGAAATATATCATTTATATACTTGTTGCAGCATCATTCGGAATAAATGCCTGCAACGATTTTCTCACACCGGACCCTACTGATAAATATTCTGAAAAGGTGGGCTTCAGCAGTGAAGAGAATACTAAACTTTATGTAAACTCTTTCTACTCCATATTGAGTTCATACGGTCTTTTTGGCGACAGGTACCTCGGAGGCAACATGTATGTCGACGGGCTTACCGATATTGAAAAGACGGCCGGTAGCACTATTGGATCAAACGGGGCTATTGCCAATTTATATGCCACAACTCCGGGTTTAATCACTACAGACCAGAATGCCCTCGATATCTGGACAAATGCTTATTATAACATTAGGCTTATTAATGAGTTTCTGGATGGGATTGGGAGTGCAACGGCCTATAACGATTCCATCAAACGTACCTTTCAGGCCGAAGCGCACTTTTTCAGAGGATACCTTTATTTCCTCCTTATGCGGAACCATGGCAGTGTAATTCTTATTAAGGACCTGACGGGCGATAAAAACCATCCCCGTAGTACAGCAGATGAATGTTGGGATTTTATCGAATCGGAATTTGACTACGCCGCCCGGTATTTGCCAAAAACGTGGCCCACAGGAGATGCAGGCCGGGTAACAAAAGGTGCCGCTTATGCCATGAAATCGCGTGCCATGTTGTATGCCGAAAGATGGCAGAATGCTTACAATGCTGCATCGGCAGTACTTTCACTCGCGAACGAAGGTTTGTACGAATTAAATACAGATTACAGTAAAGTATTCAAGTCGTATTTTTCTAATAACAAGGAAGCTATTCTGGAATACAAATACAATTATCCGCTTTTGACCCACAACTTCGACTTTATTGCCAGTCCTGGCGGTGATAATGTTGGTTATGGGGGCGATATTCAACCTACACAGGAACTGGTCGAATCGTACGAAAAAGCAGGTGGCGGTTCAGTAGATTGGTCAACATGGCATGCAAACAACGTTAGCATAACTCCTCCGTGGGAAACCCTGGAGCCGCGTTTTCAAGCAACTGTTCTTTATAATGGATGCTCCTGGAAAGGGAGAAAAATAGAAACTTTCGAAGGAGGTAAGGATGGCTGGGTAGCTTATCCGCCGGCCGTGGGAAGCAATAAAGGAGCATCGGTAACAGGTTACTTTCTCAGGAAATATGTGGACGAAAGCCATACCGACCTTGTAAATGCCAAGAGCTCACAAACATTGGTTGAAATCCGTTTAGCCGAAGTGTATCTTAATTTTGCCGAAGCAGCTTATCACCTGAATAAAACTGCAGATGCCAATAGCGGGATTAATGCAGTTCGTCAGCGGGTTGGTCTGCCGGAGCTCAATCTTTCCGGGACCGGTTTACTGAACCAGATAAAGAAAGAAAGAAAACTCGAGATGGCTTTTGAAGGTCAGCGTTACTGGGACTTACGCCGATGGAAGGATGCTGTGAATATACTCTCAGGATTATATGTTCATGGTTTGAAACCGGTTTCCAATGGAAGTTCTTTCACCTACGACTATATTACCTGCGATGAGCTCCCAAGGCAATTCCCTGAAAAATTCTATGCATTCCCGGTTTTGTCCACTGAAAGGGCAAACAATCCATCGTGTGAACAGATTGCCGGGTGGTAACCATAAAAAAATTGGAATATGAAGAACATTAAATATTATCTGTTAATTATGCTGCTATTTACAATTACTTATAGCTGCGAAGATATCGATTCTGCATTTAAGGTAAAAAGTACATCGAATCAGATGACTACTCTTACCGCGACTTTTGCCGATGGTACCGGAAATTTTAAACCTGTGAAGTCTGAGCCATACGAAGACTCAGTAAAATTTGAGATTCCCTGGTACTACCCTGATGGCAGTTACAATGAAACATCGCTCGATAGTATGTTTCTTACAGCTACCTTACCGAATAGTGCCTATCTTACCCCAAATTTCGGGATAACTGACCTTACCAAGCCGGTAAATTACTCGCTAAAAGCGCAGAATGGAGATATTCGGAATTATGTTGTTTACGCGGTCAGGAAAAGAAGCAGTATGGCTGAGATAGAGTCGTTTACGCTGAACGAGGCTTCCATAAGTGCTATAATTGTAAACAATAAAGTGATTATACCTTATACAACGAAGGATATTTCGAACCAAACAGCAACAGTTAAGCTGTCGTACTACGCTAAAATCTCCCCCGACCCTTCTGTAGCCCGGGATTACTCCCAACCGGTTGTATATACCGTAACCGCTGATGATGGTACCATGGCCGTTTACACCGTCCAAATGGGGCAAGCTGTTAAAATAGACCATGGGTTCTCAATGGCTAAAAAGCTATGGATCAAAGGCGCCGGTGACCTTGAACTTACTGATTATCAGCAAATATCGATTGCTGTAAGCGGAAATTATTTTGTGTTGCCAACTTCGAACGAATGGGATGGAGGCTCAACATTAAAATACTATAACCGCTTTACCGGAACCTATACCGGGCAAATGAATGTTAACGGCGTTAGCGGTATTTATTCCATTGCGAACGATTCCAAAGGGGTGATTGTGGGGATAAATAACTTGTATGCCGGTCAGAATGTCTGCCTCTACAAATGGGATAATGTTAATGCGTCACCGGTATTACTGGCCCGCAGTACCGACTGGAGTAGTGTTAACAGCTTATTCTATGGCCGAAAATTATCAGTATACGGCGATCTGAGCGGTGATGCAGTGATTATGGCTACTACGGATGGCACAAACGCCGGAGGTGCAAACCGGATATTAAAGTGGACAGTTAAAAACGGAGCCATCGTGTCGCAGGATCCCGAGGTAATAAATTATCCCAAAACCTGGGGATGGGTGGCAAAAGCTATCCCAACCGGCACTCAGGCAACTGATAATTATTTTGTATGTTCCAATTTACCCATATTTATCGATTATGTAAATGGAAGCAACAATACCATTATCAATTCCTTCAGCGAAAATTACATTGCCTCAAAACGGGATGCAACACCAGGGCTTACTTATTTCGAATTCAATAATGCAAAGTATGCAACCATAATCGATGCAGGAGCCTATAGCAGCGCCATGCATATTTTCGATGTTACAACACCATCATTGATATCGACTTCCAGTTCAGGAGCGAATTATTCAAAGTTTCATGTGTTCGATGGTGAATCGGATTATATTGCATCCGGTACGCCTAATTGGAATATTACTGCTGAAATTGCAACCGGCCCGGTTTCGGAGGATGGTTTTACCATGACAGTCTATTTTTTAGTTACAAATGGAGGTGTTGCAGCTTACGAACTTAGCTGTATCGACACTAATTCTTCCAAGTAGTAGATACAATCACCGGAGAGTCCATTACAAACGGACTCTCCGGTTTTTTACATAAATAAAACATTGAACTGAATGAAAATATTAAACTTTAAAAAAAGCCTTATAAAATTATTGATCTGCCTTCTGTTTGTACCTTCGGCTATGATTTCGTGTGAGAATGAGGGTGGAAAAGTATTGCCTCCTGAGGAACCCGATACAACTACCAATCCTGCAATCGATACAGCCATAACCGGTCTTTTCAGCAAAATACCAGTTATAATGTGGATAGAGGCAGCCGCCAATTTCGAAAGGCTTGGAACCGCCGTAAAGATGGATGCGGTGTTCAGCAAGGTTGCTGCGATGGGTGTTAAAGGAATTGTGGTCGATGTGAAAGGAATTCCGGGATTGGTTAATTACAACTCGTCAATTGCCGAAAAACTTAAAACATGGAATGGCTATACCCAGGCTGATGATTTTGATTATCTGCAAAATGCGATAACAATAGGGAAGAAGCACGGGCTGAAAGTTTTTGTTTCTATGAGCGTATTTGCTGAGGGATTCAGTTATGGCGGCACGCGCCTCGGCAAAGTGTTTACCGACGAGTCCTTCAGGGAGTTACAGAGTAAGGTTATAACAGCCAATGGTACAGTTAAAAATATTACCGATGTTTATTCCTATGGGTTAATGAACCCGCTTCAGCCGGCAGTTCAGGATTATGAACTTTCTCTGATAAAAGAAGTAGTTACCAATTATAATATCGACGGCTTTGTTCTGGACTATTGCCGCTATTTCAATATCAGTGCTGATTTTTCGGATTATTCGCTGCAGAAATTTAAGGAATGGGCCAGTTTATCCGCCGTTTCCATTACCGATATTGTTAAAACCTGGACAACTTCTTCCGATGGTTCCGTGATCCCGGGCCAAACCGGCCCATATTATAAAAAATGGCTGGAATTCAGAGCTCAGACTATTTACAACTTTGTAGAAAAAACCCGGACGGCAGTAAAAGATATAAAAAAACATCTGCCTTTCTGTTCTTACGCGGGTGCCTGGTACGACTCGTATTACAACGTTGGCGTTAACTGGGCAAGTAAAAAATTCGATCCTGCTACCAACGGATTCTCCGGTTGGGCAACATCAACCTACAAAAACACTGGTTACGCCGGATTAATTGATATGTTTATGACCGGCAACTATACACCGACACTTTACGGAACGGGCTGGTGGACTATCCAGGGACAAATTAGCGGCGCCAAAACCGTACTGCAGAATGCCAATATTCATTATGGTGCTATCGACATTGGAAATACCAACTGGAATGACCTCCAAAACATGAAAGACGCCATCGTTATGATTCTTCAACAAACAAAAGGCATTATGCTGTTCGATCTGGTTCATATAGACGGAGCGCAATATAATCAGTTTAACAAGCAGCTTTACGATGATGTTAAGTCGGCAATTATCACAGGTCTAGCAAAAAAATAACTTTACTTTCTATCGAAAAGAAAGGGTGCCACAATTCTGCACCCTTTCTTTAAATTTGTTAAAAAATAAAATTTTCACAAATTAGCTGATAGCTAATTCTCCCTTTAGCTTGTACTTTAACAAATATCAATATTCATAAATAGCAAGACCATAAGAGGTTCCGAAATATATCTTGTTGTTCCGTGCTATAATTGTTTGTACCCGGTTGTCAGGCAAATCACTGTTTTCAACTGTAAAATTTTCCCATTTCTGTCCGTTAAAATAAAAAGCTCCTTTATTGGTTCCCACCCAAATATTACCAATTTCGTCCACTGCAAGCGCCAGTATGAGATCGCACGAAAGACCACTGTTTTCGTTATTGTAAACAGTCCACCCGCTGCTGTTAGCCTTAACCAACCCGTTTGCAGTTCCAATCCATACAGTTCCATTTGAATCGGAGGCCAGGGAATAGACTATATTATCAGGCAGTTTACTGTTTTTAATGTTGTAAAGAGTCCATTGGTTATTGCTGTACAATGAGACTCCATGGGTTGTTCCGGCCCATAATTGATTCTTGCTGTCGGTTGTTACCGAAAATATAGCATTGTCTCCAAGCAATTGTTTCCCGGACCGGTATTGGGCCCATTTACCTTTAGCCCCGGGTGTAAGGCTGAAAAGACCTTCGTTCCAGTCGCCCATCCAGATAGTACCTTTTTTGTCGGAAGTAACTGCATTCACAGAGCCACTCATTTCGGGCTGGTTAACTTTTTCCCATTTATTACCATCGGTGGAAAAGTGCAATCCTCCAAGGTACAGACCTGCCCATTTTGTATTGTTATCATCTACATAAATGGTATGAAGATATGCTTTCCGGAGGCCTTTTTCTTCCCAGCTTCCATTGGCATAAGCAAAAACGCCGCATGAGGTCGAGGCCCAGAGAGCACCTTGTTTATCGAAGCTGAGGCCGGTGATGTCATTTTTTGGAGAATAATCCTTGTCTATTCTGCTTACGGTCCATTTCCCGGTGGCAAGAGCATGTGCAGAGATAAACAATGAAAGTATAATGATCAGTTTTTTCATTTCTTCAGATATTTCAAATTCATTTTTATAAGATAAATTACCGCTGAGCTTTTAACCAATTGGTGTAACCGGTATAAAGCATTTCAGCATCAGGGTGACCTGCAGGAGCCAGTGAGCCAGGTTTATTCATAATACCCATATACTGATAAATGAGAATGTGTTCCACGAATAATGAAATATCCTCCATTTGTTTTAAAACCCTGTCGAACGGAGCCGGTAACAGCGCACTTTTATACACATCAGCTTCAAATTCGAATACTTCCATATCAGCCCACAAACGGGCACGACCGGCCTTCATATGGGCTTTATACAGGGCTTCATAGTATTTTCCTGCGGTGCCGGCTTTTGTTTTCTTAACTCCAATCTCATCCTGGTAAGCCATAATGTCGATGTCCAGTTTTTCGAGCTGGCGAACATAGTCATCGTTGGCACGAACCGATTTTGTTCCGTAAGGAGCAATGAGGTTTATGGAATGAGGCACCAGTTTGCGGGCAATTCTGCTGCAATTATTCACATACTGCGTGGTAGTTTCATCTATTGTATTGAACAGGCCCGATTCATTAGGGAAATACCACCCGTAAAAGCTCTTGTGATGACTATATTTTTCGGCAGTTTCTTCCATTCCCTTCTCCCTGATTTTCGCTATGGCCGGGTCGGTCATCATATTTCCCGAGTCGGCCCAGTCGCCCCAGAAATCGTTGCTGATAAAGAATTTAATGCCACACTCGTCGGCGGCCGAAAGTACAGCTTCAAGCGGATCGGTACATGCAAAATCGTGTTGCGGTGCAAGTTTGGACGGATAGTATGTTTTACCATCGTAAGCTACGGACATCAGCACAAGATATTCCATACCTGCTTCCTTAATCTCCTTTACTTTAGCTTTCCATTGTTCTGTGGTAAACTTTCTCAGGGCCGGATTCCAGTATTTACCTTCGGCAACCGATGTATGTTCAAATTCGAACCAGGAACCAATAATAGGTTTTATGGCAGGGTTGCGTTTATAGTCCGCACCGGTAGTTGCCCAGGAATAATTCGCGGTTAACAGCGAAGCTGAAGTTAATCCGCAAGCCTTAAAAAAGGTCCTTCTCTTCATGTAATTTTATGTTTTTAGTGTGCTTAATTATTATCCCACATTCTTTCGATCTCTTCCAGCGTTTTTCCTGTAGTTTCAGGAATAAGCTTCCATACAATCCACATGTAAGGCAGGCACATTGCAGCAAAAAGAAAGAAAGTACCTGCAGGAGAAAGTGTTTTCAGCATCCATGGAGTAAGCTGACCAATAAGGTAAGTACCGACCCATAAGGAAAATCCGGCAATTGACATGGCAACCCCGCGGATCGCATTAGGATACATTTCGGAAAGAAGCACCCACACAACGGCACAAATTGAAACAGCGCAACAGAAAATGTACAGTAGAAAGAAAATGAGCAGAAAAACATTGGGGATACCCCAAGCCTGTCCTTTTGTAAAATAGAATCCTATTAACAGCAACGATAAAATCATACCGGAGACCCCATAATAAACGAGTGTTTTACGTCCAACCCTGTCAATGATAACCAGGGCCAGAACAGTGGTTAGCATATTCACCAGACCTACAAGCACCTGGTAGAATAACGAATCACCGCTGGAAAGCCCGCTGTTGGTAAAAATGGTGGGTCCATAGTAAAGCACGGCATTCACGCCCATAAACTGACCGAGTATAGCTATAAACACACCTATAAGCAGGGCTTTGAAATATCCGGGTTTCAGAAGTAATTTCCAGTTGGATTTTTCATCGTTTTTCAGTTGCTTACCTACTTCGGCCAATTGGTTGGACGCTTCATTCTCAGTCCTGTAAATTCTGGTAAATATCTTCGCTGCTCTTGTACTGTTACCTTTAACCACCAACCAGCGGGGACTTTCCGGAATAAAAAATATAACAACAAAAAACAGAAAGGCAGGTAATGATTCCATACCCAACATTCCTCGCCATTCTTCGGTAATAAAAACTTTCGACCATATACTGCCATCCACGGCCACATTATTTCCTGCATAGTGCATAAGCTGATAGTTAACCAGGTAAGCTCCTAAAAAGCCCACCGTTATTGCCAACTGGTACAGCGACACCAAACGCCCGCGGTATGCAGCAATGGCAACTTCCGAAATATAGAGAGGCGAAATGATTGAAACCACACCGATACCAATTCCCCCGATAATTCTGTATATCACCAGTTGATCAACATTTTGTGCCAGGGCACAACCAACGCCCGAAACAGTGAACAGCACTGCCGATACGACCATGGTTTTCTTCCGTCCCCAGGCATCGCTTATCACACCGGCAAACAGCACACCGGCAATAGAACCAACCAATGCGCATCCAACATACCATCCCTGTTGAATCAAATCCAGATTATACTGGTTCGTAACCTGATCGATAGTTCCTGATATCACTGCCGTATCGTAGCCGAAGAGGAAACCTCCCAACGCTGCAACAACTGATAGAAAAGTGACATAAGCAATATTTCGGCTTGCTTTTTCCATGTTTTAAACTTTATTAAATAAATTTTCCCTGAAATTAAATATCAATGTTGTGAAAATTATGATTTAAATATTATAGCTTTTCTAAAATGTGGTAACATTGATAAAGACCGCGGGGAACGTGGAAGCACCCTTTCCATTTCCCACCTTTAAGGGGAAGCAGTACTTCGCCCTGGCGGTTGAGATAGCCGAACCACTCCGGGAATTCCTTATCCTTAAAATGGCTCCAGGTATAATCATGCAGCTTTTCAAACCATTCGAGACATTCCTGCGATCCGGTAAGTTGATAACCTTTGAGCATGCTAATCATACTTTCGATATGTACCCACCACAGTTTCTGATCCCATTCGAGTTGCTGAACCGGTTTCCCGAAAAGATCCAGAAAATAAAAAATTCCACCGTACTTTTCGTCCCATCCTTTTTTTACCATTTTAATAGCTATTTCGGTTGCAGCTTCAATAAGGAATTTATTGCCTAAACGCACTCCCAGATCCATGATAAACCACATGGCTTCAATTGCATGTCCGGGGTTTAGCAAACGTCCCTCATAGCTATCTACCATTTTGCCATCCGGGGTAACATTTTCAAGGACAAGCCCCAAACCCGGGCGATAGAACACATTCATAACCTCGTTAATGCAGTTTTGAATAACTTCATCTGTGAATTTTTTTTCAAGAAGATGTTCTATCTCCAGGGTTAGATTACATAAAATCATAGGCAGGGCAAAATTCTTCAACGGACGGGTTTCTTCCACTGCCTTATTGTATATTCCCTTAGGATTGTTTTGTTTCTGCAGGATAATATCAAATGTTTTCTTGGCAATTTCAGCATATTCATCTTTTCCCGTAGCTTTGCTTAATTGTGCAAAAGCCATTGAGGCAAAGCAGTATGAGAAAATATTGTATGGCTGAATAAGCGGTTTACCCTCCTGTGTCAGGGAAAAATACCAGTTATAAGCACCGTCATGTCCGTATTTTTTGAGAAACTCTGCACCTTGAACAGCACAATTGAGCCATTCATCATTTTTCTCAATGTTATTATAAGCCATTGAAAAAAACCAAACCTGTCTTCCCTGCAACCAAACGAATTTATCGGTATCATAAACATTTCCTGCACGGTCGAGGCACGAAAAATAACCGCCGTTTTTCTGATCCTGTGATTTGGTAAGCCAAAAAGGGATTACATTGTTCAATAGCTCGTTTTTATATAAAGCTGCGTATTCTGTTTTGAGATTCATTTTATTAGATTCATTTAATTTTTTTTCAATTTCTATATCGATTTATAATTATGGAAAGGATCGAAGAGCACATCAATCCACACCGCCATTTCCTGTCTGGAGATCTTCTCTTTCAAACTATTATCTGAAACTCTAAAGACTTCCGGAAGTTTGTTATTCAGATATTCAAGGCTGTTTGCAGAAAGTTGTACTTTGCCTTTAAGGCATGCCAAAAGCGAGTTAAGAGCGTTTTTTCGGTTAACGGTAGTTTTATCAGTACGAATCGACTTAAAATCGAGGGGGACCAGATCTGCGCCTGAAAGTATTTTCACAATCCGGTCGAGTTCGCTTTTGGTAAGCTTTTGATCAGGATAAAAATATGTTTTGTTCGCCCAATCGATAATGATTCCCTCTCCACGCATTATGCCAGAAAGACCTATACGCTGAACCGCCTGGAAGGCTGGGTTATCAGGGGTAACATCGAGATAAGGCATAAGCCAGCACTGTGCGTTCAGTAAGTTCTGAATAATATCGGTTGCTTTACCGGGAGCGCCGGCTTCTCCTGTAAGCGACCGCGGATCTTGTCCTATATAATATTTACAACCAGCCAGGGCCATCAAATCGCCAGCCTCAGTAGCATCCACAGAAACTGTGGCATTTATCGTTATGGTGTCAGTAGCTGCTTCGTTTACAAATACAGCACCTGTTACTTTCCGGCCCGCGAGTAATGCTTTAACAATGTGGTATCCATGTATCCGGATAATTCGTGATTCCTGATTTACCATAGATGATAATATGCTGTTTCCTACATGAGGCTCAAATTGGGTATTGCTAACCCAGCCCGTGGCCAGGGCTTCCGCGCTTCCATAATGTTTACAGAGGTGTGCCCGGAATTCGCCCCAGAGTCCTGACGGAAGCATATGGTTTCCATCGGTAGCCGACACGCCTGCAGAAGTGAGCATGCCTCCCAGCCAGGGGTAAGCTTCTATCAGCACTACATGTGCACCGCTACGGGCAGCCTCAATCGCTGCAGAAGTTCCGCTAACCGTTCCTCCCACAACCAAAACATCTGTTGAAATATTTGTCCCTGTGGCAAATACATTAGCTCTGTTATTTAAAACAAAGCCGCATACAAAAAATAGAAATCCAAGCTTAAGCTTGTTTAAAGTTAGTGTCATAAATGAAATATAGTTATATTCTTTGGTGAAGCCGCTCAGTTAGAGGTTAGCTTCAAATAATTTTCATAAATTAATTTATTAAATCAGATACAATTATTAAAATAATTTAATAATGCAATTATATGCAATTATTTTATTATATGAATAATGATTTTCAACATAATTTTATTAACCGGAGTGGCTGTATTATTTGTCCGGTTAAAAAGATGAAATTTAAGGTTCTAACAGTTTATTCTGGACAAGAAGACCGGCTCCAATAACTCCGGCTTTATTTCCAAGCTTGGAAAGCTTAATTACCGTGTCGTTCGACACCATGCTCAGGGCGTATTTGTTAATAGCACTTTTTACAGGGAGTAATAAATAATCTTTCGCATAGGCCAGATACCCACCTATTACCACAAGTTCAGGATTGTATAAATTGATGAGCATTGCTATTCCCTTGCCAAGTTCTCCACCAAGTTCCGAAATAAGATCAATAGCAAGCATATCTTCATTGTTGATAGCATCAATAATATCCTCAGGATTAATAGAAGAACCTTCCCTGACTTTAGATACCAGGAATGAACTGGATCCTTTTCCGATGCTTTCTATAATTTTACGCTCCAGGGCGCGGCCCGACATCTCTGTTTCCATGCATCCTTTCTTTCCGCATTTACATATAATTTCGTTTTCGTAAAAGGGAATATGTCCAAATTCTCCTGAAAATCCCGACTTACCATAATAAAGCTGCCCGTTAATGACAATTCCCATTCCCACTCCGCGGCTTAAATTGATAAAAAGAATATTCTGTTCTCCGTTTACTATTCCACACTGGTATTCTCCGTAAGTCATGGCACGGGTATCATTTTCAACAAGACAACGTATCCCAAGTCTCTTGCGGAGTATGGAGGCAAGCGGTTCTTCTTCAAAATAGAAAAAACTGTAGCTATAGCCTGTAAATGTGTTTACCCGTCCCGAGAGATTAACACAAATGCCCAGTATTTTTTCACGTGGGAGTTCCGATTTTTCTATAAATTTTTCAATATTCCGGCAAAGTTCTTCGAGGCATTCTTTGGAATTTTCAAGCTCGTAGGGAATGTTTTCCTCAATTTTAACAACATTCTTCTGAAAATCCATGATAGCCAGAGTTAACCCTGTCCATTTTACCTCAACTCCCATAAAATAACCCGCCTTGGGATTCAAACCATAAATATAGGGTCGGCGGCCTCCGCCCGTTTCAATTTTTCCATAATCCAGAATGTATTCTTCTTCGGCAAGTTCGTTAATAAGCTTGGTAATGGTTGGTGTGCTGAAATTTAGTTCTTTTCCGATATCGGCAATCGTGCTGTCTCCATTTGATAGCAGGTAACGGATAATGCTTTTTTTCATCATTATTGTTTTGTAAGCAGTTCCGCTAATCTCCTTAGTATTGATATCAAAAATAGATTCTGAAGCCATGGACAGATAGTTTTGTAGTGCAAATATATTCAAACCGTTATCGGCCTACTCAATTTGTTGCAATGATTTATAAAAATATCAACAATAATAAATGAAAGAACTTATGCAAGGGAGAAAAACCTGCACTAATTCTTCAATGTAAAATACCAGAGCTATTTGTCAAAGCTGCATTGGCGGTGTACAAATTTTCTGTGGTCCGAGGTCGAAGGTCTGTCGACCTCTTTATTTCTCCGCATCTTCAATTTCGAAATATTTTGTTTTAAGTTCTGAAATTCTTTTTGGTGGTGCGCCTTTCAGGTTTACATCGAAAAAAGTGCGGAGGGTGGCGGCGGTAACTTCCAACCCGCGGAGTTCGCCTATAGTTCCCAAGTCGTCGTTGCGACGGGCCAAAAACCGTTCCCTGATAACAGCCTGATCGCTGAAATTATAATGATATGCTCCTGTAAGCTGAACCCATAAACGATTGGGAGGTAACTGCTGGTATATGGTATCGATGTTGGACCACACCTGGTTTTTTACTGCATCGGGCACCCCTTTGGGATCGGCCATTAAAAACATAAAGGGCTTCGAAAGTTTGTTTTCGTTTACATTTCCAAAGGGAGTTCCGTTGAGGGTTGCTCCGGCTTTGCAGCGTTGATCTGTAAAGCAAAACCTAAAAGCAGTAGCTCCGCCCAGCGCATGTCCAAATACACCAATTTGTTTCAGATTCATGCGGCGGTATAACAAATTGGCCGAATCTTCAGCATTTATCTGTTCGAGTTTATTGGTAATAAACTTCAGGTCGTCAGTCCAAAGTGAGACCAGCCTGTCGAGCCGACGATCACGATCGACCGATGGTGCAGCATTTCCTGGGTTACCTTTGGAATTGTCGTTCACAATGCGTCCATCGGAAAACACTACCACATTGGTGCTGTATGGCGATTCCGAACCTATGACAATATAGCCGTTGCTGGCAAGTTCTTCGGCAAAGGTTGCGTATTCGGATGTGGATGAACCTATCCCCGATTTTATTAGTATCACCGGGAACTGTTTGTTTGCAACCGGTTGGGTGCTATCTGCAGCATGCGCTTGTATTTTGGAGAGCTTGCGGGTGAAGAACCTGGCAAATATGCCCTGGCGTGTTGCGATTGCTTTACGCCAGCTTTGGGGCAGATAATCTCCAGGAGAAGCATTGGCCTGTTTGATGGCCGGGTACCATACCCACAAAAATAACTCACGCGAAAGTCCTGGTTCCAGGGCAAGAGTATCAATACGCGATGTATCTGTCCATTCGAAATGGGTACGGCCAACAGCAAATTCTCCAGTAGGAGCGGGGAGGGTTATTTTTTTATTTCGTTCAACTATGAATAACAGGATGATAAAAGCAATAATGAAAACGATTGAAAGCACCAGAATCCTAAAGAATTTCCTCATAACAGATTTTTTATTTTCTAACAGTTTATTTATTTATAACAAACGTAATTGGAAAACAGAGGTAAATTATAACATGCTTTTGTCCAACTCAGGTGAATTCCTATTTTATTTCACTATAGCAGCCCGAACCATTTTGTTGTCGAATATTTGACATGCTATGTAAAAAATTTATTTTGTACATTTGACCTCGACATGTACTAACAGAAAGATTCAATGGGTTTTAACTTTGACGATTGTTGGGAAAGGGTAAAAGAGGGAGATGAAAAAGCCTTTGAAAATCTTTTTACAAAAACCAACTCTGCCTTATGTCTGTATGCTTTCCATTTTACAAAAGACATTTTTGCAGCACAGGAAATACAAAATGAACTTTTCATTGTAAATATACGAGCAGCAATGTAAAGCAACTTATTGTACAACTCCCTTTTTAATCTTAATTAAAAATTTCATAATAACTTAGTGAATCATTTACAACTTTCTTGTTTAGAAATTATTAATTTACCCAAAAAAATCCTTATGCTTAAAATTAGATCAGTCCAATTCTTTATTGTAATAATTGCTCTTTTCAACTCATTGTCTGTAAGTGCGCAAAGAACTTCGCTTAAGTTTCGACCCGACAAAAAGTTTAAGATTGTTCAGTTTACCGACACGCATATTAAAGCAGATACCATCGAGTCGCAGGTTACAATTAAAACAATGAGTGAGGTTTTAGATAAAGAAAAACCCGATTTTGTTGTATTTACCGGCGATGTGGTAACAGATCATCCGGTAGAAAAAGGCTGGAAAATGGTAACCAAACCTGTCATCAGTCGCAAAATACCTTTTGCAGTAGTATTTGGTAACCACGACGATGAACAGGGAATGACCAGGGCCGAACTCTCTAAAATAGTAGAAACATTTCCAAATTGTTCATTTGTAACCAATGTTGAGAATGTATACGGATATGGTAACTACGTTGTTAAAATAGCATCATCTGAGGGTGGAAATACCGCTGCACTGCTTTATTGTATGGATTCCAATGCTTATAGTACAATTGATTCTGTTGGTGGTTACGGATGGTTCAGGTTCGATCAGATCAACTGGTACCGTACGCAAAGCAAACTACTGAAAGAAGCCAACAATGGAAAGCTACTTCCTGCTCTGGCATTTTTCCATATTCCATTGCCGGAATATCGCGAAGCATACTTAAATCAGAAAAATCCCGCAATAGGTATTCGCCTCGAGAAAGAATGCTCGCCCGATATTAACTCGGGAATGTACACTGCAATGCTCGAGAGTGGCGATGTAATGGGAACTTTCGTTGGTCACGATCACAACAACGACTATATTGCATATCTTCGAGGCATTGCTCTGGCCTATGGCCGTTTTACCGGAAGTAGAAATACCTATACCGACCTGCCTAATGGAGCCAGAGTAATTGAACTCACCGAAGGTTCACGAACGTTTAGAACCTGGATACGGACAGGTACAGGTGAAGTTTATTGCCCGGTCGATTTTCCTAAGAGTTTTCTAAAATAGAAGCTAAGCTTAACTTTTTTGATTTTAAAGCCACGAATGCTCAAAAATATTTGCTTTGTGCATTCGTGGCTACCTTCGATTAATTATTGCTTCCGACTAATTTAAACCTTACTCCCAGATAAAACTCACGTCCGCGTGTTGGACCCCACACTGAGGATGTGTCAAAATAAGGTCCAAAGGGATTCTGCCAACTGATGATGGGTTGCTTCTGACGGAAGTTAAAAACATTTTCGCAACCTCCATAGAGCTCAAACTTCTTAAAATTATAGGTAAGCTGGGTGTTCACAATGGTGTAAGGGTCTGAATAGTCAGGTCGTTGATATTCCTGAGGATTCGATTTGGTATTGGGCAGGTGTTGCTCACCAAACCAGTGCATGTTCACATCGAAAAGTACTTTGTTCTTTGCCGAACGGAAATTAAAAGCTGTAAGCACCTTATGTTTCGGATTGAATGGCAGCACTTTCTTCTCTCCATCTTCGTTATAAAAAACATCCAGGAAGTTATATCCTACCTTAAATTCGTAAAGTTTTTCAATTTTGAGGTTTAATTCAGCCTGAAATCCATTGCTGATGCTTGTTCCATCGAAATTGCCAATAAACACTTTTGTGGGATCAACATCATAGTCGGCTATTATCTGGTTCTGGAAATCGGTATGATAATAGTCGGTGCTGATGTAACCCGAAAAATGCTCATTATTCTGGCCGAACTTTTGAGTAAAGTTTACCCCGTAATTCACTGCTTCCTCGGGATTGAGCTTGCTGTTAATTAAAATATCGCGTGAGCTGGCAAGCATGCCAATGTTTTCGCTGAAGATATTGGCTGTGCGCCAACCTTTCCCAATATTGGCCCGGAGAATGGAGATAGGAGTTATATCGAATTTAATGAGCGTTCGCGGAGTAAACATAAAGCCTGCCTGGTTGTGGTGGTCTCCGCGTATTCCGGCAATCCAGGTCAGCCTGTCGTCGAAGAACCGAAAAGTATTCTCGGCAAACACGCCGGCTACATTTTCGTTTTTCATGTATTTTCCATCATAGCTCCTGTTAAGGGAATTGTCAGAAAAGGCAATTTTTTCGTCCAGGTCCATATGTCTGTAGCTTATTCCGGTAGTTAACGAGTGTTCTTCCATATAACCCAGCTCGTATTGTAGATTCCCGTAATAATTTACCTGTTCGGCCCTGTAATTTACGGTTCCGAAATACGACTTTTGTTTCTGATAATATGCTGATGAAAGCAAAACCAGGTTAGCGTGGTCACTAAACCGGTATCCGGTCTTTGTCCATATTTCTGGTTGATTCATTTTAATCGTGTTCCCGTAAACGCTGGTACTACCTTTGTGAGCATCCGAATCGTAATTCATTTGTCCACCCACCCGGTTCTCGTTCAGGAAACGCAATCCTATGCGGCTGTGCCAACCCCAGTGACGCTCGTCGCCATAATTCCATTTGTTAAGGAACATATAACGGGTTAGCAGCGGAAGATCCAGAAAGTTATCATCGTCTTTATCCGTTTTATTGGCTGGCTGAACTGTGTGAAAGGCTGCCATGCCACTCCATTTCCCTTTTTTAAAAGCCGTATGGGCATTAAACTGCTTTTCGGAATAGCTGTTGATGTATCCGTTCAGAAAAAGCTTTTCGGCATTTACAGGCTCTTTGGTTTCAACGTTAATTTGCCCGCTGATGCTTTCGTAGCCTTGTATAACACTGTTGGCCCCTTTCGAAATATGGATGCTGTTCACCAATGTTCCCGGAACACTGCTGATTCCGTAGGTATAACTCAGGCCCTGGATCAAGGGTAAACCATCAATAAGTACCTGGTTGTAAACGCCCGATAATCCAAGGATACGCAGCTCCTTGGAGTTGGTGATTACATTGGTTACCTGTGGCTGCACCGAGCCATGGGTGTCGAAACATCCCGCAAGATCGCAACAGGCAGCTTTGCGAAGCTCGGTAGTGGTAATCTGTTCTACCTTGATAGGTTTCAGGTCCGAAATATGAACCCCGTTGCGTTGCCCGGTAACTACCACTTCGTCCAGCGATTTGGTTTCTTTCAGCACAAAATCAACGCTCTGTCGATTGCCAATGGCAATCGTATCGGGAGTATGGCCAACAAAAGTTGCTATCAGTTTTCGTCCAGAGTTGTTTGTTGATGAAATTGAAAACTGTCCGTTTTCGTCGGTCGACACCGCTGTTGTTGTGCCAAGCCAGTATACACTGGCATGGCTCAGAGGTTCGTTTCTTTGGTTGGTTACTTTACCACTGATATTCTGGGCAGACATCCCCACTGGTAAAAGTAATCCGAATATGATGTGTATTATTTTCATTTTGAAAGCATATAGGAATTCCAAAGGTTTTGGTAACAAATTTCTCAGGTTACCCGAAGACAGCGAGACGTCAGGCTGACCGTAGTCGAAGCCAATTATTACGCAAGTCTCTTTTCTTCAAAAATTCCGGATTAATTAACTGAATCACTTTTTAACCTTATAAGGTTTCTCATTAGGGTTGTCGCAGCCGGGAGTATCCTCAATGGCTGTGCGGATGTCGTTTTCGTTAATCCGGGCCGGAGCAAACTTTACAGTGAAGCTTGTAGTAGCTCCCGGATTTCCTGCAGTGCAGCCGCTTACTCCTTTGAGCTTTGTTACATTGTCGGATATAGTTTTTATATCGTCGGCACAATGCAGTCCTTTAACTTTGAGGGTAACGGTTTTGGTGGAGTCAGTTTGAGAAAAAACCGCACCTGTGGAAGCGATAACGAAAGTGAATAGAAGTATGATATATAGATTTTTTTTCATTTTTCTGATTTTTAAAACAAACTTTTAATTACATCCAATAGGAAAAGTATAGATGTTCAAAGAACAAGCATACTGTTAAAAATGTGAGTGGATTAAGCTTGTTTCGGCGGTTGCCAGAAATCAGATTCGAATTGTGAAAGGAAAGATTCTTTAATGTCGGTTCCTGCCGGTTCGCAGTCAAAAAATTTGCAGGAATAACTGAAATAAGTATTTACAAATGCTATTGTGCAGGAATTGCACTTCTGAAAGGGATTACACACATTTTGGCAACATCCGCCATCGTGTTTTGGAGTATTTGCTTCATTTTTAACCCCTCCGCAACATCCGTGCTCGGTAGCCGAATGGTTGAAAATCAGGTCCATTCCCGGTTCTAATGCAAGAAACAGGATATGAAGTGATAATATGAGGGTGAAAATTTTCATGCATGTAAAGATATAAATGTTATTGATACTACGATGCAGGTAAATGATTTTAAGTTTTGCGGGAGATAAAAAGTCGCCTGGAGTAAGGCTCATGTTGAAATTTACCTTTTCGAACTTTGGGCTTCTCTGTCTCCTTAATTGATTTCTAAAAAAAGAAAAGCCGGGAAATAAATCACCGGCTCATCTAACATCAAATGTATAAAAAGACAACTACCAACTTTTATAACGACTTATAAATTCAATAAAACATAATCTCCTGTATATTCAACTGTTTTCTGGTTTTGAAGGCGTGAGTCAATTCCTTGGGGATGGGCCGGGTCAATAAACACTACCGTAAATTTCCTTGTATCTGCCATCCCGTCGAAACTACCTGCTCGTTTAGCAATAGCAAGAGTTTTGTCTTTATCATTGTATGTAAATTCAATTTTTGAAAATTTGCCTTTTTCATAGTTATAATTCACATTTTCGTCTTCGTAAAGCGTGAAGCTTCCGTTTTTACCGGCATAAACATAAATAGTAAGATCCTTCTGTTCCTGTTTTGTATTCTGGATTAGTGCACCGGTTGGAATAATACTTCCGGCAGCAACATAAACCGGCATTTGGTTAAAAGGAGCTGAAACATTCATCTTTTGACCTCCGGTGGTGAATTTCCCATCGTACAGGTTGTACCAGCCACTTCCGTCAGGGAAATACACCTCGCGGTTGCGGGCCTTATATTCGTAAACAGGGCAAATCATCAGGGCTCCGCCAAACATATACTGGTCGCCTATGCTCATCACGTTCTTGTCCTGACCAAAATCCATTGTCAAGCCACGCATTATGGTGTAATCGTCGAAATACGATTTGCCTGCAAGTGAGTAGATATAAGGCATCAGACGGTAACGGAGCTGTGTATAATAAAGCATCGATTTGTATGCAGGGTGCGATTCGGGTGCAATATTCCAGATCTCCCGATAGGGAAACTGACCGTGAGTTCGGAAAAGAGGAACAAACGCTCCGAACTGGTGCCAGCGGGTGTTGAGCTCACGCCATTCATCGCGGTCTGCCGATCCTTCCGGGGCTTTTTCATAACGTTTTTCTACGCAGAATCCGCCATTATCCATGGTCCAGTATGGGATACCACTCATTGAGAAGTTGATACCGGCAGGTATCTGGGCTTTCATGTCTTCCCAGCGGGTAGCAATGTCGCCGCTCCAGGTTGCTGTGGAATAGCGCTGTAAGCCTGCAAAGCCTGATCGGGTGAGCAAAAATACACGGGTGTCGGGATCTGCCTCGCGCTGACCATTATAAATGGCGTCGGCATTCATCAAAGCATAAGCATTGAAATACTCAGTGGATGAACCAAGAGCTGTAGGTCCGCACAAAGCCTTACGATAAGGAATGTCGGTACAATCGCGGATATTGGGTTCGCTGGCATCCATCCACCAGGCATCGATGCCAAGGCTATACAGGTGTTCTTTCATCTGCTGCCAGAAGAGCTTGCGGGCGCCTTCGGAATAGGCATCGTAGAAAGAGCCAACATAGCCAGGTCCAACCCAGTCACGAATACTGTCTTTTACTGCTTGCATGTACATCCAGCCCTTTTTCTCGAACTCTTTATAGTGATCGGTAGAAGCATAAAACTTCGGCCAAACCGATATCATTATGCGCGCATCCAGCGCGTGGATCGAATCTACCATTCCTTTTGGATTCGGGAAACGACTACTGTCGAATTCATGACTACCCCATTGGGTTTCGGGCCAGTAATTCCAGTCGAGCACAATATTGTCAATGGGGATCTGACGTTTGCGGAATTCTTTTAAAGCGTCCAGTATTTCGTTCTGTGTTTTGTAACGCTCACGACTTTGCCAGAAACCCATGGCCCATTTGGGCATGATAGGAGCTTTTCCGGTAACGGTTCTGTAACCACTTATTACTTCGTCGGCATTGTTGCCATGGATAAAATAGTAGTCTAGCTGCTGGCCCATTTCCGACCACATCGAAAGTTTTGTCTGTTCGGCTTCAGGCACTGGTGTGAGTGCTTTTAAACCTACATACGATATTCCGCCATCGGGCTGCCACTCTAGGCGAATTTTATAACGTTCATCCTTATTCAGATTAAGATTGAATTTGTAACCATTGGGGTTCCAGGAGGTACGCCAGCGTTCCTTAACTACAAGACTGTCGTTAACATATACCTTGGTATAACCAGCGTAATAGAGGTTGAAGCGGAAAGTGCCGCTTTCTTTAGGCTGAATTTCGCCTTCCCACTTGATGGCTGCATTGTAAAAAGGGAAGTCCTTGGGGAAGTTCTTAATGGTTTGAAGGTTTTCGTAATCTATGGCAGCTTCCTGACGTTCAACAAAAACATTTTTTGGGTCCTTGTCGACCATGTAAGTGGCAGTAAAACCTTGCGATTTACCATCTTTACCAGTAACAGCAAACATTTCGTTGAGGTTGCTGTAAGGCCGCGGATCGCCAAAGCGGGATAATGAATAATTGTCCCACAGAATACCGTAATTTTTATTGGAGAGTATTAGTGGAACCGAAACTTTGGTGTTATACTGCAAAAGTTCTTCGTTACGTCCTTTCCAGTTGAATTCATCACTCTGGTGCTGTCCAAGACCGTAAAAAGCTTCGTCGGCTGGCGATTCAAATACCTGACGGAACGAATATCCCTGAGATCCTTCCACTTCAATCGGACGGAAAGTCTTTCCGCCGCCTTTTTGCTCCTGAAGGAGAATATTACCATTTAGATCGGTAAAAATCACTTCTCCGGTGCTCTGCAAAACAATTGCCCTGGTGTTCGCTGTTTCCAGAAAAACGGAATCGCCTTGCTGATTTACTTTCCATCCGTCAGTTTTGGTGGATTTATAAGAAGTAATTAAACTCTTGAATTCAGGAAACTTTTCGGTTGGGATGGCCAACACATGTATAATGTTGTCATTTATTACTTGTAAACGGATTTTTCGCACTTGGTCGGGCGAATTTTGTTTAACTGAAACAACTATACCATCTGGTGTTTTCTGAAAGCCTGGCCCGCTGCAGCTTACCAGCGAAGCTATTAAAATAAGGCTCGCAATTAATCTGTACTTATACATATATTTTCTTTACGTAGTTAAGAATAGTTTGTCAAAGATAAGGCACGAGGATAAGCAGAACCGGGGTTAATGTTTTTATAACCATACGAAATTGATAACCGATAGAGGTAAAATGTTATCTAAATAGGGTTTGTTTGTTAACTGATCTTTGGTTAACAAATCAACCTTTTGAATTTATTATACTTTTGTAGCTACCTGTTTATTCATATATTTGAAATACCTCATCCAAAGTGGGTGTGTGAAAAGTTAATTTGATGTCTTTTATACTTTTCATATCTCCTTTAGAGGTCAGGGTTCAAAAGTGGGTCCTTTTTCCCGTCATCGGGTGAGGGTTGGGGCGAGGTCGTTGTGATTTATTATTTATTCAGTCTATTATCATACCTTTCTATCTATGAGAAAAATATTGTTGCTGATATCTCTTTTAATATCGGTTAACGCCTTCTCGGAACCTTTTAATTTTCTGCGACTCGACAATACCAATGGACTGTCCAATAACCAGGTAATGTCTATTTTCAAGGATAGCAGGGGGTTTATGTGGTTTGGAACCAATTACGGACTTAATCGCTACGATGGATACGAATTCAAAGTATATAAAAATATTAAGAATGACACCACCAGCCTTACTTTTAACTCGGTAAATGAGATTCAGGAAGATTTTAACGGTAATCTCTGGATCAGGGGAAATCCGCATTATTTGATATATAATATTCACACCGAGAGATTCGTGCGAAATATTACATCGGTGCTGAAACCTTTGGGCGTGAAGTTTTCACCAATGCTTGTTCATATCGATCGTCAGAAAAATTTTTATTTCTATGAATTAAATATTGCTGTTTACAAGTATGATGTTAAAAAGAAAAAGCTGATAAAATACAAGCAGGGGGAAGGACCTAATGCTTTAGGTAAAGGAAGAATTCTAAGTATCAAATCTACCGCAGGAGCTTTTTGGATTTTATATGCTTCGGGTCTGGTCGAAAGGTATAATGAGGAAACAAATTCAGTTGATTTTCGAAATACTTATGTGCAGGAGAAGTCCTTAGGTGCTTCAATAACCAAGAGTCTGTTTGTGGATTTTGAAGGAAACCCGTGGGTTTATCCGGGCATTGGCGATAAAGGATTGCTTTACTATAACCTTAAGAAAGGCAGGTGGCGTTACTTTGGCAGCGACAAAAAAGATTTCAAAAATTCAACCGATAAGTTTATTACTTCCGATTTGATCCGTGGACTGGCTCAGGATCAGAAAGGCCGTATCTGGATAGGAACAGACCACGGAGGCGTTAATATTTTTAACCAGACTGATGATTCCTTTACTGTTCTGCGTAATGATCCTATGAATCCTAATTCCATCAGTCAGAATTCAACCATCAGCCTTTTTTGCGATAATGACGGAATTATGTGGGTGGGGACCTATAAGAACGGAGTTTCTTACTATCACCCCGATATGTTCAAATTTGAAAAGTCGCCGCTATTTTTCTACCAGCACCCTAACCTCGAAAATAAAGATTGCAATTCCCTGCTTGAAGATTCGGACGGGAATCTCTGGATAGGAACTAATGGCAGCGGATTGCTCAAGTATGAAACCGATAAAAGAAAATTCGTTTTGTTCCGAAACGAAAAGGGAAATCCGGCAAGTATATCATCCGATATTATTACTTCGTCGCTGCAGGGACGGGATGGCACTTTGTGGTTTGGTACCTTTATGGGGGGGCTTAATCAAAAACAAGGAAACAGGTTTTTACATTATTTTCCTGAAATAGATAATCCTAACTCACTTTCCAATAAAAGCATTTATGCTATAAATGAGGATGATAACCGGAATCTCTGGATTGGAACACTTGGTGGAGGAGTTGACAAATATGATATGATTAACCGGAGTTTTACACCCAACAACACAGCAAATACTTCAGGTATTTCATCCAATTATGTGCTTTCCATGTTTAACAAGTCAGGTATGATCTACATTTCTACTACACTTGGTGTTGATGTGCTTAACACCTTTACCGGCCAAATTTCCAACTTATTCAAGGATACAGCTCAACGCGGCGAACTTTCGGACCCTATTATTTATCATACCATTGAAGATAGTCGACGTTTGGTATGGATAGCCACTGATAATGGAATTAATATCTATAACCCAGCGAAAGGAACCATCCGGTATCTTACAGTAGCCATTGGTTTGCCAAGCGATCAGGTGGTATCGTTAATCGAAGACCGGAAAGGAAATATATGGGCAGGCACCCGCAACGGATTAGCTTGTATTCAATGTAACCCGGATAAGGACGATTATAAATTTTCAATTATTTCTTTCGATGAAAATGACGGCCTTGTAAGTAATATTTTTAACCATAACGCGGTATTTCGAAGTAATTCGGGAAAAATATATTTTGGCACTACAAAAGGGTATATTGTGATTGATGAAGGTGCCCTTCCGTTTAATAAAATTGTACCCCGTCCGCGATTCACAGGACTTGTTATTGCGAATGATGAAATTTTGCCCGGTGAGGAATATCATGGAAATATAATTCTGGATAATTCGATAGCGCAAAGCGATAAAATAGTACTTCATAATAATGCAAACAACTTTACAATAAGGTTTTCAGCACTCAGTTATATTCACCCCAAAAAGAATAAGTACCGGTATATGCTGAAAGGTTTCGATACCGGGTGGAATGAAACAACCACCGGTGTTGGCCAGGTGAATTATTCAAATCTGAACCAGGGAAATTACGAACTAATAGTTTATGCCAGCAATAACGACAACGAGTGGAGCAAGGAACCACTTGTCCTTAAAATTACCGTAAAACCTCCACCATGGCTATCGTGGTGGGCTATTTTGCTGTATTTTTTAATGATGCTCAGCCTGGTATGGCTTATTGTAAAATATAACCTGAGGAAGCAAAAACATGAATTTGAGAACGAACAACGTATCCGCGAAGCTAAACAACTTCACGAACTCGATGAAATGAAGTTCGGTTTTTTTACAAATATCAGTCACGAATTCCGCACCCCGCTTACGTTAATTCTAAGTCCCATTGAAAAACTGCAGCGCAGTGCCAAAACCGACGAGGAGAGAAACCTGTTCGATATTATTCAGCGCAATGCCAACGGTTTGCTCGATCTTGTAAATCAGTTGCTCGATTTTCGTAAACTCGACGATGACAAGGACCGGCTGCACTTGTCAGTAGGCGATGTTATCGGGTTTATCAAGGATATTTGCTATTCGTTTACCGAAATGGCCAACCGAAAGTCCATCATCTTCTCCTTTTCGACTTCTATATCTGAGCTGCGTATGGAGTTCGATCCCGAAAAACTTAAGAAAATAGTAAATAATCTTCTATCCAATGCTTTTAAGTTTACTGATCAAAACGGGAAGGTCGAACTCAATATCAGTCTGGTGCAGCAATTAAATGACGACACGAAATTCCTCAAAGTTGTGGTTTCCGATACCGGTTGCGGAATACCGGAGAAAGATCTTGACCGCATTTTGGAGCGTTTTTACCGGGTGGATAATCCGGATAATTTGCATAAGTCGGGTACAGGCGTTGGTTTACATATTGTGAGTGAATACATAAAATTGCATAAAGGGCAGATTCAGGTGGAGAGTAAGCTTGGAAAAGGATCTGTTTTTACTGTCAGCCTCCCTGCAATACAACATTTGCAGGAGGAAATTATTGCTTCAGCAGAGCCCGTAGTGACAAATGAACCTGAAACGCCTTTGGCCGATGCTGCAGAAGAGGACCGCAAAAGTAAGCTCCCACTTATGCTGATAGTGGACGATAACGAGGATTTCCGCAAATTCATTGCTTCGTTGTTTACCGGGCAATACCGTGTTTTACTTGCCGCCGAGGGGGAACAGGCACTGAAACTTACGTTCGATAAAATGCCCGATCTGATTATTGCCGATGTAATGATGCCCAAAATGGACGGTTATCAGCTATGTCGTGAAATAAAGCGGGATATCCGGGTTTCGCATATACCAATTATTCTGCTTACAGCCAAAGCCGGAGACGAGAACAAGTTACGGGGAATTGAAGCCGGTGCTGATGATTATATTTCCAAGCCCTTCAATATGGAGATGCTTTCGCTCAAGGTGTCGCGTATTCTGGAAAGGCAAAAACAGGTTCACGACCAGTTTAAACGCAAAGTAAGTATTAACCCGGCAGGCGTTGAAATAACCTCGATGGACGAGAAATTTGTTAAAAAGGCGGTGGCAATTGTCGAAAGCAATATCGAAAATGCCGATTTTCTTGTAGAGGATCTTTGTCGGGAAATGGGAATGAGCCGGGTTTATTTTTATAAGAAAATATTGTCGCTAACGGATAAGACACCATCGGAATTTATCCGATTTATCCGCCTGAAACGCGCTGCTGATTTGCTCGAAAAGAGTCAGCTTTTTGTAAACGAAGTGGCTTATCAGGTTGGTTTTAACGATCCCAAATATTTCCGTAAATATTTTAAGGACGAATTTGGCATGAGCCCCACAGACTACAAGAAAAGTTTCGAAAAGTAAAATTTTCTTTATTCCAGTTCGTTCGAATAAATCCCATTTTTTCTCCACCTCACCCGGCCTCTCCTCGAGGAGAGGTGACCTGCTAAGGAGACTTTCTGAATGCAACACATTGGATGTTGCTTTGTTATTCAATTACATCTGATTTCATGAAGGATTCAGAAGATGTAGATTATGAAAAAGCAGGAGACAAAAAAAGGATATATTCTCAGAGCATTAAAAATCCTTAAGCCTTTTACCGGCAAAATATCCATTATTTTGCTGATAACTATGGTGGTTGCGGCAGCCAATGTTGCTGAGCCGGTAATTATAAAATCCATTATCGACCACATTGGAACTCCCGAACAGGTAAGTTACCTGATTTATGGTATCATCATTTTTCTGGCCGTTTCGCTGGTGTCGAACTTCGCCTCGGCCTTTTCAAACTGGATGGGATGGGACGTTCGCCTGAATGTTCATTATATTCTGTTAAATGAAATTGTTGACAGATTGCATGTTTTACCCTCCGATTTTCATAAAAAGGAAGGTGTAGGTTCGATAATGATGAAGCTCGAACGCTCTATTCAGGGGTTTGTAGGGGCTGTGAGTGAGATTTTTTTTAATGTCCTGCCGTCGGTGCTCTTCCTTATTCTGGCATTAATCGTGATGTTCCGGCTCGACTGGCGGATGACGCTTCTTGTTTTGGCTTTTACACCTCTGCCCACCCTTATTGCCTTTAAGGCCTCGCCAAAACAGGTAAAACGTGAAAAATTTCTGATGAATCAGTGGGGCAGAATTTACACCCGGTTCAACGAAGTACTTTCGTCCATTGTTACCGTTCGCAGTTTTGCTATGGAAGATTATGAAAAGTTGCGGTTTATGAAAAACGTACATCGTGCCAACGAAAAGGTGAATAAGGGTGTGTATTTTGATTCCATGATAGGATCAACCCAGCGATTTGTTACGGTGCTGGCGCGTATTGCGGCATTGGGTGCGGGTACCTATCTTATCATTATCAACGAAATGACTATCGGAACCCTGGTCGCATTCCTCGCATACATTACAAATCTCTTCGGACCGGTGAACACACTTACAAATACATACCGCGTGCTGAAAAATGCAACGGTATCGCTGGAACATATTTTTGGCATTCTGGATAACCAGGAATATATTGGTGATAAGCCTGATGCCGTAACTTTAAAAAATATCAAAGGCGAAATACGTTTCGAGCATGTTTATTTTAAATACCGTACTTCTAAAACTTATTTACTCGACGATATAAGCTTTACAATTAAACCCGGGCAGTCAGTTGCCATTGTTGGTCCATCCGGTTCGGGCAAATCCACCATCATTTCACTTATTCAAAGGTTTTACGATCCTGAGGACGGTGCTATTTATCTGGATGGAATCGATCTGCGTTCCATAAAGCAGAAATCGCTCCGTAACAGTATTGGTATTGTACTTCAGGAACCGCTGCTTTTCAACGAATCCATCCGCAACAACATTGCTTATGGCAAAAAGAAAGCTTCTATGGACGAAATAATTGCTGCTGCCAGAGTCGCCAATATTCATGATCGTATCATGGAAATGCCCGAAGAATATATGAATCCCGCGGGTGAGCGTGGAAGTAATCTGAGTCTTGGCGAACGTCAGCGGGTAGCTATTGCCCGTGCAGTGCTGCGCGATCCGCCCATCATGGTGCTCGATGAAGCAACAGCCTCACTCGATCTGGAAGTGGAGGCAAATGTTCAGAAAGCCATTGAAAAACTCACCCATAACCGCACTACCATTACCATTGCGCACCGCCTCACAACCATTGTGAAGTCGGATGTTATTATGGTGCTGCAAAACGGCAAAATAATAGAGACCGGTTCGCACATCGATCTGATGCATAAAAAAACCTATTACCGCTGGCTGGTTGAACATCTTACAAAAGGGTTGGGTGTTCAGTAGCTGCAAACAATTTGGGTGTGCCAATTGTATATTTACACGAAGGTAAGTACCTGCAAAAATATTACTTCAATTTAGATAAGCATGGAGATTCAAACCGTATCAATAACCGGATTAACAACGGATCAAATCCGGGAGAATGTTATAAAGCTCGGGAAGTGGTTTCACAATATAGATTTATTTGGCGTACAAACGGCCCCCGATCATTTTCTGGGAGATTATCCCAATATTAAGTTCAAAGGTTTTGCTAATGCCATTCCTGCTGACCTGTCAGGCAAAACAGTGCTCGACATTGGCTGTAATGCCGGGTTTTATTCTATCGAAATGAAACGGCGCGGGGCGGGGCGGGTAATTGGTATCGATTCCGATGAACGGTATCTGGCTCAGGCTCGTTACGCTTCTCAGGTGTTAGGGACAGAAATCGAATTCCGGAATATGTCGGTTTACGATGTTGCCTCGCTGGGCGAAAAGTTCGACGTGGTGATCTTTATGGGAGTGTTTTATCATCTCCGACACCCGTTGCTGACGCTCGATTTATTGTACGAAAATGTGGTGAAGGATTTGCTAATTTTTCAGTCGATGCAACGGGGAAGCGAAAACATTGCTCCTGTTAAGAATGATTATGATTTTTGGGAGACGGAAATTTTTCAGCAACACGATTTTCCGCAGATGTATTTTATAGAGCACAGGTATTCCAACGATCCTACAAACTGGTGGATACCAAACCGCTCCTGCATGGAGGCGATGCTGCGCAGTTCAGGGTTCGAAATTGCAGAACATCCTGAACCCGAAGTTTATATCTGCCGGCGTGGCAAAATAACCGACACACAACAACGAGCCGTATATCCGCCACAACCCATTGAATATATTAATATTTCTAATCCCTAAACTCCTATCCCGATAGCTATTGGGACCTAAACCCCTGTACCATGATTGAAGCCGTAAAATTCTGGAATGAACCGAATAATAAATCGCACTGGGATTTTGAAGTGGACCCCGAATGGCATATTTATTCCGAAATGGTGAAACTCGCCTCTATTGCTTGTAAAGCACAGAATCCTGGAATTTTACGGGTTTTGGGAGGGATGTCGCCTATTGATCCTTATTTCGTGCAACGGCTTAAAGATAAAGGAGTTCTGAATAACCTCGATGCCGTTGCTGTGCATGGCTTTCCGCTCGACTGGAATCTTTGGAACATCAAGGAGTGGCCCGATAAAATTGCCGAAATAGAAGCAATTACCGATTTGCCCGTCTGGGTTACCGAAGTGGGCGCTTCGAGCTTTGGTGCGGAGGAAGTACAGGAGTTTGGTTTCCGGCGTACAGCCGAGCTTTTAGCTGGTCGGGTGGATCGAATTCATTGGTATAGTCTTTACGATTTGCCAAAAACCTGGGTGGCTACAACCCGTCACCGCGAGGCCGAAGGTTCGTCGTATTACCGTCATTTTTACATGGGTTTGCTGCAGGAAGACGGAACACCCAAATTGGCACTCAAACATTTTTCGGATTATACGCCCGAATTTGGCATCTGTCAATGGTTTCATTTTGAGGATCACCGGCTCGACGATGCCGTAAAGTGGATGAAACAACTGGGTGTTAAACGGCTGCGAACTGGTTTGAGCTGGGCCGATTACCTCCGTCCCGATGCCGAAAGGTGGTTCGACAGGATGATGAAGGCCATAGATGATTTTGATGTAACGGCTACCTTCTGCTTTACACCTGAAGCAAAGGGTATTATGCCGCACCATACCAGTGCACCTCAGAAAATTGAAGAGTTTGCCGATTTTTGCGTGGAAATGCTGCGAAGGTATGCCTAAAACCGGGGAACTCTCATCCGAAACGTGGATGAAAGCTATGCGATCGGGCAACTTTGAAAAGGCGTGGCTTTTCAGTGATAAGATTCTGGCTTCGGGCATCAACAGAGATTATCATAATTTACCCCGCCATTTTCAATGTATCTGGGACGGGACTCCCTTACATGGTAAACGTGTTCTGATACGATGTTATCATGGATTGGGCGATACCATACAGTTTATTCGCTATGCACCACTGGTAAAGCTAACTGCACGGGAAGTGACAGTCTGGGCGCAGCCATCGCTTATGAAACTGTTGGAAACAGTTAAAGGAATCGATCGGTTGCTGCCTTTACACGATGGCGCTCCTGAGGTTGAGTTCGATGTTGACGTCGAAATTATGGAACTGCCGCACGTTTTCCGTACAACACTTTCGACTCTGCCAGCCAGAGTGCCATACATTCAGGTTGAGCCATTAAAACTTACTTCAACACCACTCCCAAAAATAGGCTTGGTTTGGCAGGCAGGCGATTGGGACCAGTCGCGCAACATTCCGTTTTCCTTATTATGGTACTTATTTGATATACCAGGTTTAGAAATTTTTATTCTCCAGGCAAATGCAAAAGCGGCTGGCTGGAAGGAAGGTTTAGGAATTTATCCGGGAGAGTTTAACCTGTTCGATTACGCAAGAGTTATCAAAGGGCTGGATCTTTTGATTTCGGTAGATTCCATGCCGGCACATCTGGCAGGAGCGCTGAATGTTCCGGTTTGGCTGATGTTACAAGAGCAGGCCGACTGGAGATGGATGGAAAATCGCAGCGACAACCTCTGGTATCCATCTATGAAGATTTTCAGGCAGGAGAAGCAGGGAGAGTGGGAGAGGGTGGTGAGGGAGATGGTGGGAGGGTTAAAGGGAATGAACTAAAGTTCCGGTTTATTAAATGCAAAATGCTGCATAAAATGGAACTGATTTGATATTATTCTCAAATCCAAAATTCTTTTGTGAAATTCTTATTGCATAAGGATTTTTATATTTTTCACGAAAAATTGAAAGACTTATTGATTTTGTGCGCATACCTTTTTTAACCTCCACCGGAATAATTTTGTCATCTTTTTGGAGGACAAAATCAAGTTCAGCAGTATTTTCATTTTTCCAGTAGTACAATGGATACTTTTTAGCAGCAAAAGCTTGTGCAACGAAGTTTTCGCTCAATGCACCCAAAAACATGTTATCTTCCTGCCTGTTCGAAAGTATGGTTTGGTGCGCAATTCCCGATTTCATGGTTAACATTCCAACATCGCCCATATAAAGTTTGAAGTCGGGCAAGCTGACATACGCCCCGAGTGGCATAAAGCCGTGTTCGGTCTTTTGACATTTCAGGACAATATTTGCAAAATTTAACCATTCGATGGATTCGCCGAATATTGTCGCAGTTCCCCCTTTTTGTACAATTTTGTACTGGAATTTTGTATTTTCTTTTGCTAATTGAGCCGGGATGGAATTATAGCAAGCTCTGATCTTTATTCCAGTTGCACTGTTTGCATACTTCGCCATATCTGCTATGTAATCATTTAGAATTCGTCCCAGAATATCAGAAACTGAGAGGAAGCTATCCGATTGAACATATTCCTGAACAACCGCAGGCATACCACCGGTTATCAAATATTGCTTATAATGTTCCATAGCGATATTATGCAATGCTTCAGGCATTTCAAGATCGTTATCAAAGTGGTGTTGGATTTGAGATGCGAGACTTTCTTTATTTAGTGCCCAGAGAAACTCTTCAAAATCCAAAGGATAAAGAGTTAATTCATCGGTTTTACCAACTGGATAAGAAAAACCGCCCCTGTTAAGAGCTACTCCCAAGAGACTTCCAGCCGCTGCTAAGTGGTATTGTGGAGCGTTTTCGGAAAACGCTTTTAATGCCAGTAATGCTCTTTCGCTGGATTGAATTTCATCAAGTATTACAAGTGTCTCTCCAGGCAGAATTCTTTCGCCGCTAACTGTCTCAAGATATTGAATAATACGTGCAGGAGTGAGGTCGTTATGAAAATAGGAGTTGGCAGAACTGTTTATTTCAAGATTTATATAAACACAATTTTGGTAATATTCTTTACCAAATTGTTTTAAAATATATGTCTTTCCCACCTGACGTGCTCCATTTACGATCAGAGGCATCCGGCCTGGTTTCGTTTTCCATTGGATCAGTTTTTCTAAGAGGCGTCTTTTCATATAATTTTTAAGTAAAATTATCAAAGTGTGGCAAAAAATAAAAATATTTTGATTTTTTCCCACACTTTGATAAAAGGTCATGCAGAATCCCCCAGCTCCTTAAACCTCTTTCTCATCTCACCAAAGCTGCTTTTATGGTAAGCAACTCCAAAATAAACTGATGTGGCAAGCCTTGCCCAGATTAAATAAATCACCGGCATTCCCATTTTACGTGCCAGCCAGAACAGACGATGGCTCCATTTCGAAATTTGATATCGCAGATGATAAATTATTTTTCGCGATGCTGACAGACTACTGTTGTCGGGTTTGATACGCTTTAATGGTTGAATTCCCTGTGAGGCCCAGGTAAGCCGGTAGGCCAAACCTTCGCGGCGTTGACGCAAGCCTGCGGCCTGCGTTTGAGCCACAAATTCAGAAGATACTTCCTTCAGGCTTAATCTGGTTTCTATTCTACCGGTTGATATAATATCAAGAATAATTGAGGAGCGCACTATCACAACATTTGTACCCCGCCCGTCGGAAGAATATGGCTCCACCCAGGCGTCGCCAAAGGAGATGTCGGCGGTTTCAGCTACCACATCGTCGCAGAAATTGCAGGCCGAATTCATAAAATAGCCAGCTCCCCAGTCGCCGTCCCGGAGATGCCACCAGTCCTTATGAACTGTTACTCCGCTTTTCAGCGTAAGCATGGTGTTATACCAGTTGGCTGGCCTGTCTGGAAATTTGTATCTGTAATCCACACGGGTTACTTCCTTAACCGGAACTTTCATATGCCAGGCAAAGCTTTCAACAAACCGGCTGCTTTTCATGTGTCCGCAGAAAAGGCCGAGGGTAAACTTTATCCGTTCCTTCAGAACAGGGTCCTTTTGTCTGAGCAGATGAACGGCTTTTATCATGCAGGGAATTGCCACTACTGCATAGCGACCAGGTTTTTTTCGGATAAAATTAAGAACCTCCGAAAGTTCTACCGGATAATACCTGGATTTTGCTCCTTCCTGCACATCTTGTTCTGAAAATGAAATTCTGTACCTGAAAAACCGGCCTTCCGTTTGAGGATCGTCCACTGCAACCACATGAGCAACGCCATCAATATACTTCTTTCGCATCAGCTCGGTTGCAACCCAGGTAACCATTCCCCCGGAACTGCCCTGCATGCGATAGTTGTCTTCAGCGACATGCCCCACAAAATTTGACAGGTAAAATCCTATGGATGCATCTAACTGCCCATCTTCTTCAAATTGTTGCAAGGATAATTCATCTTCATTTTTTGAACCAGGAGAAAACGGGCAGATGTTGCTGAATTCTTCCGAACGGTGATTAAGCCATTCCCCGGGACCGGCAGGTTTTAACTGCCCATAGCGGTCAAACTTCATTTTGGTATCGTGTCGTTCGGCGTAGGCCACACAAATTCCACAGCCAATGCATAATCCCGATCGAACAATATCTTTCGGACTATACATTTTCATAGCTGTTCACAGCAACATTTGGAGTAAGCGATTTTTCAAGCCAGTTTTGCGAATTCATTCTTAGTTTGGCAATGTTCCGGTGAATTTCTGCATCCAAAGGTTTTAGTAAAAGATTTTCCAATTCTTTTTCGGAAGTTTCGTTGGTAATGATGTGTTTTTTTGCGTCTGCCTTTTTTATCAGGTCTTCCACTTTATGGCTCCGGTAAGGGGTTGTTTCGCAAACAAAAGGTTTGGAGTTGATAAGTGCAAAAACGCATCCATGGAAGAAGTTTGTGATTACTGCTTCGGACTGTGCAATAAAAGCGGCAAATTCATAAGGCCCGGCCGTGAGCCATTGTTCATCGGCCCAGTGGTTGCGATAGCCAATACTTACGAGCGGAAGTTTTTGTTTTTTCGCCCAATGACTGATTTGCCGGATAAAGGGTTCTGAAAAGTTGTGCCCATACAAGGCCAAAAAAGGTTTGCTTACTGGAAGATTAATTTTTTCGGACCTGACAGGTAACAAAAAACAGGGATCCATTACCATCTCCGGTTCATAGCCTAATACATTTTTTACCTGCTGCTGCGAATTTTCATCCCGCACCGAGATTCTGTCAAAGTTCTGGAGTTTTTGAGCCCACTCGGGAGCCAGTCGCCATGTAGAATCGAAATTCCCAAAACTGGCAGCATACGAAATTAACCGACCGGCTTTTAATCCTTCGCCATAAAAGATTGGATAATGACCATACCAGGGATGCGACAAATTCCAGACCTCGTCGCTTCCAACAACCACCATGTCGTATTCGTCCATAGAAATTGGGTTCTCAAGCGAAAATTCATGCGAGAGCGGCAGCAATTCAAAAGCATCAAAAAATTTCTCAATTTTCTTACGGTAAAGCGGATAATCCGATACCGGCACCGGAGTAGGTAAAACGGGCTGCAGAGCACATTTCCATTCGGCGAAATTTACCCTCCGGGAGTGATGATCCAGAATTTCGACCTGGTGCCCACGTGATTGTAAAAAGCTGGCTAAACAGCTTGCCTGCCAGTAGCTGCCGTAGTTAATACAACGGTGAAATGTAAGGATACCTATTTTCAAGTCAATTTGCAATTTTTAGTTTGTTATTTGTTATAAATACAAACAACTCACTTGTTAAGTTTATAAAAGCATGACTAAATTTCTGTTGATTCGCCATGCATTAACCGATGCTGTTGGCAACAGGCTTTCAGGTCGCACTCCAGGGCTGTCGTTAAGCGACGAGGGACGAAAACAATCCAGGGATTTGGCGTCCCGGTTGTCGCAATTCACTATATCAGCAATTTACTCCAGTCCGTTGGAACGGGCTTTGGAAACGGCGGCACCTTTGGCGGAAATAACGGGTTTGCAGGTCAGACCCGATAACGATTTTCTGGAAATTGATTTTGGAAGTTGGACGAATCTCTCTTTTGAAGAGCTTAAAAGTGAGGCTATTTTTCAACGATTTAACTCTTTCAGGAGCTGCACCCGGATTCCCGGAGGGGAACTTATGGCAGAAGCTCAAACCAGAATCATCCGGGGTATCGAAAAATTAACTGCAATTCATCGCAAAGAAACCGTGGCCGTAATCAGTCATGCCGATCTCATTAAATCGGCCATAGCCTTTTACACTGGCATTCATCTGGACATATTTCACCGTGTCGAAATTAGTCCGGCATCGGTAAGTATTATAGAAATTTTTGACGATACAGCCCGCATTCTCCTGGTTAACGGAGCTGGAAGTTTATGATGGTGATTTGAGCGTAATTGACTTCACAGCTTAAGCACTTCCTGCCCCCCTCTCCTTGTGGAGAGGGGTTGGGGGTGAGGCCTTATTTTCACGAAGCCCTGTCGTGGCCCAATTGCTTAACAAGCTTGTTGTAAATGCCGAAAAGTAAAAACGAATGCGCCCACATTCCTACAAACTGAGAAGTTTCGTCTCTTTTAAAAATTTTAAAACCCAGCGATACTGCCATTACGCCCAGTGATGCCCATAAGAACAGATCGGACGGAACTTTTGCGGTTTGTTCTTCAATAGCTTCGGCAACTGGTCCTTCTTTCTTTTCAGGATTAATCTGATCCACTTTCGATTTGATATTTTGCATTGTTTCCATACGCATAAGTTTAAAAAGTTTAGTTCGTAAAAGTCAACTATTGTACCACTTCGTTTTTTCAACAATAATATTGGTTTATAGATAAAAGCGGGGAAATAGCTCTACAAATATCTCGTCCGGGTGTAGAAAAAGTACATCTTTAAAAAACAGGACAAGCTATAAAGCCATGAAATACATGGAGAAGACATGTTTCAAAAATCAGGTACACCTTTTGTCTTAAAAGTTAGAAAGCAGAAAGTATTAAAAATCTCCAATAGTTAGGCTCAATTAAATAAACGTTACATGAAGAAAATTGAAAATCCCAATGGAAAGTTAGGTATTTTGCTGCCAGGAATGGGAGCAGTCGCCACAACGTTAATAACAGGAGTACTTGCGGCCCGCGACGGACTTGGTATTCCCGTAGGTTCATTAACCCAGATGGGCAGGATACGCCTCGGTAAACGTACTGATAACCGTAATCCGCTGATTAAGGATTTTGTTCCGTTAAATAATTTGAATGATATCGTATTTGGCGGGTGGGATCTGTTCGAAGATAACGCTTACGAGGCCGCCGTTAAAGCCAAAGTGCTCGACAAGTTCCTGGTAGAGCATTATAAAGAAGAGCTCTGCGCCATTAAACCCATGAAGGCTGTATTCGATCCTGCTTACATTCCAAACCTGAAAGCAGTAAATATTAAATCGGCTCCCACAAAAATGGATCTTGCCAATGAACTGATTGCCGATATCGAAAGATTTAAAATAGAAAACAATTGTTCGCGTCTGGTAATGGTTTGGTGTGCATCAACCGAAGTTTATTCGAAAGAGTCGGCAGTGCTTCAGACATTGCAGGGTCTTGAAGAAGGACTTCGCAATAACGATGCTTCCATACCACCGAGCATGATTTACGCTTATGCTTCCATCAAGGCGGGTGTGCCTTATGCCAATGGTTCGCCTAACCTTTCGTGCGATGTGCCGGCTATTGTGGAACTTGCAAACGAAATGCATATACCTATTGGTGGAAAAGACTATAAATCGGGACAAACATTTATGAAGACCATGCTGGCTCCGGGGTTACGTGCCCGCATGCTTGGCCTCGACGGATGGTTTTCGACCAACATCCTGGGAAACAGAGATGGGGAAGTGTTGAACAACCCAGATAATTTCAAATCGAAAGAGGTCTCCAAATCGGGGGTTATCGACGATATTCTTGAACCGGAGCTTCATCCCGACCTCTATGGAAATATTTACCATAAAGTTCGCATCGAATATTATCCGCCTCGCGGCGACTTTAAGGAAAGCTGGGATAACCTCGATATTTTTGGGTGGCTGGGATATAAAATGCAGATCAAAATTAACTTCTCGTGCCGCGACTCTATCCTTGCGGCCCCGTTAGCCCTGGATATCGCATTGTTCCTCGACCTTGCAAAACGCTCCGGATTAAAAGGCATACAGGAATGGCTCTCTTTTTATTTTAAAACTCCTCAAACCGCGCAGGGATTACCGGCACAAAATGATGTATTCAAGCAACTCGAAAAACTTGAAAACACATTACGGTATCTCAAAGGCGAGGATCTGATAACACACCTCGGTTTGGATTATTACCAGGAACTTGATGAAGAAACTCCTGCATATATGAACGGAAGCTCGTTCGGGCAGCAAATGTGAGACTTCTTCTAGTTTAAAAGCCTCCTATATTATCCTTGGTTTCTGATAAAATCAGGAGCCAGGGATTTATTATTTGCAAATAGTAAAGTGAGATTTTACAAATAGTATTTTGCACCAGAAATGCTTATGACATCATCCTCAGCCTTCTCCTATCACTTCACTGGACGAATTAAAAATGTTATTCTGACAATCGTCTTAAAATAGATTATGTCTTTGTAAAATGTTTACGATATGGAACAAATTCAATTGTTTACAAAGCTGAATTATTTACCGGCTGATTTGAAATCAGAAGTAAATGATTTTATTAATTTTCTGTTAAGTAAAGGAAAAAGAGAGATTAAAAAAGAACTCCAAAATTTGGATCTGCAAAAGGACAAATCTATATGTCTCCTGATTTTGATGAACCTTTAGAGGATTTTAAAGATTATATGTAAGGGATTTATTGCTTGATACGCATTCATTAATCTGGTTCCTTAACGGAGATGAAAAGTTATCACCAAAGCATAGTTAGCAATAGAAGATCCTGTAAATTAAAAAATAATCAGTATTGCCTCTGTTTGGGAAATTGCAATCAAGATGGTTTACCCCATACGTCTCTTTAAAACATTTGGCGAAGTACTAGGTATCGGCAATTCCAACCATATTTGCTACCTGCTTCACCATAAATTCTCCCGAGAGGAACAACTGCGAGGCTTACTTCATTCTTGATTATATGACGGTTTCAATAAATATCTTAATTTTGAACTTTTCACAGAACCTATTACTGCAATGAGAAATCTGTTCTTTTTAATCGGCATATTTGCCACAACTCTTTGTTTTGCAGGTAGAAAAGATACTATTCCTGCCAACAATCCCTATATTGAATATACCGGACGAATCGATTTTAGTAATCCTTTAGCTCCTGAATTCAGTTATTCCGGAGTCTCAATTAGAGCTTGTTTTGTTGGAACAAGTATTTCCATGATTATGAATGATGATATCGGACAGAATTTCTATAACATTATTCTGGATGGAAAAGTTATAGATACATTAAATATTTCTGTTGGCAAAAAAACATATAAACTTGCTGAAGAACTTGAAGATAAGCTTCACGAAATAGAAATATTCAAACGCACGGAACAGATGTTCGGGAAAACCCGGTTTTTTGGTTTTGTTGTGGATAGAAGAACAAATTTGACTCCAATTGTGAACAAACGAAACAGACTGATTGAGTATATTGGGAATTCGATTACCTGCGGGTATGGCAACGAAGGTGCCAATGGCGAAAAGTTTGGACCCACCACCGAAAATCATTACATGACCTATGCTGCCATTACATCGCGCAACCTGAACGCGAGACATCTGGCGGTGTGTAAATCGGGAATTGGGATATATCGTAACTATAACGGTCCGATTACCGGTAATGACGACTGTATGACCAACTTTTACACCCGCATTTTTCTGTATGACGAAAATCCAAAATACTCCTTTGCGGAAAGCCCAGATCTTGTATGCATTAACCTGGGTACAAACGACTTTAGTACTATCGGTGGCGACTCTGCACGATATGTCGATAATTATCTTCGTTTGATAGATACAATCCAGTTCAGATATAATAGACCTGAAATTATTTGTTTACTCGGTCCCATGATATCCGAACCTACATTGTCGAAAGTGAGACGGTATTTGAATTTTGTGGTGAATACTGCCAATAAAAAAGAGAAAGGAAAAGTATTCTTTTTTGAGATGTCGCAACAAACAGGCGTATTGGGAATTGGGGTCGATTACCATCCTTCGGTTGAACAGCATAAAAAGAATGCAACCGAACTTACTGAGTATATCAGGAAGTTAAAGAATTGGTAGAGTTTATCTCTGGAAGCCTTTGTTGAAAATATATTGCATTGATACAGAGTTCGTTTTTATGCTCTTCTTTTTTCCTCAGATTTTTGATTTGAAATTTATATTTATGTTTGTTTCATGAAACAAAGTGATGAAAAACTCAGATCTGGCAAGGAATCTTATTTACAAAACAAGTCAGGACGATTCTGCTGCATTTGCACAGTTGTTCGATCTTTACTTGTCAAAGGTTCTTCAGATTGCAGGTTACTTTATCAAATCCGAGGAAATATGCCATGAGGTCACCTCCGATGTTTTTCTGAGTATCTGGAATAATCGCAGAAAACTTTCCGAGGTAGGTAACTTTGATGCTTATATCTATACGATGACAAAAAACAGGGCTTTCGACTACCTTGATAAACAGTCGAGAAACCCTGATTTTTTACCTGTTTCGCTCGAAATTCTCTCACCCTCCCATACTCCTGAAGATGAGATTCTACACCAGGAGGCAGAAAAAGTTCTCACCTCGGCCATTCAGGAATTACCGCCACGGTGCCGCGAAGTTTTTGTACTGGCGCGAGAGGAAGGCTTCAAATATCACGAAATAGCTAAAATTCTCTCCATTTCGGAGAAAACTGTAAATACACAAATGGTAACTGCTATTAAAAAAGTGACCGAGGCCTTGCGGAAGTATTTGCTCTTCGTTCTCTAACCTTTAGAGAATTTCCGGACACTAATGAAAAAGAATATTCATTTTTTTTGAAAATTTTCCATTTTCTTATCAATGTAAAAATGAATTATTCCGTCAATAGAAATATAAAACCGGAGAATGGAAATCGAAAAAGATATATGGGATATTATAGCTGCTGTTCTGAACGAAACTGCTACCACAGAAGAACAGAAGCAGGTTGCCTTATGGCTGAATGAAGGTGAAGAAAACAAGAAGATATTTAATTCGCTGCAAAATGCGAGAATTAAAAAAGTAAATAATTCAGCAGACGTAAGGAATAAAATTTTTAGTCGCGTTCAAAAGGATATTCTTGAGAACAGTTATATAAGAAGAATCAGAGTATGGAAATATGCAGTTGCCGCATCAGTCGCAATTATAATCTCGTTGAGCTTTTTACTTATATTCCCGACAAAGCATGAGTCTGAAATTGCTGATATCGAGATATCGTGCCCTAAAGGAAATACCTCAAAAGTTACCCTTCCCGACGGGTCAATAGTACATCTGAATTCAGGGTCAAAACTTACCTATCCTGCCCGTTTTGCTTCCGAATCGCGTAACATATCATTAATTGGCGAGGCCTTTTTCGAAGTTAAAAAAGATCCTGCTCATCCTTTTGTTGTAACAACCGGTCAGGTAAAAGTTAAAGTATTTGGCACCAGCTTTAACGTACGTAATTATCCTGAAGACAGAACAATAGAAACTACCTTGCGGGAAGGATTAGTAGCTGTTTACCAGCTTAGTGATACCAGTTTCTCAAACGGTTTGAGTATAAATCCCAATCAACAGATTGTTTATATCAAAGACATTGGCAATTTTATAAAACGCGACGTAGATGCAGAACTTTCATCTCTGTGGTTAGAGGGAAAATTTTATTTTGAAAAAGAAGAACTGGGTTCGATAGTTAAGAAGCTGGAACGTAATTACAATGTTTCCATTAATATCAATTCCGAGAAATTGAATAAGCTTGTTTTTACCGGTTTAATTGATAAGCGACTGAATGTGTTCCAGACGCTGGACATCATGAGACGCTACAATGCATTCAATTACAGAGTAAACCGTGATTCAATAATCATTACAGATAAATAACTCAACTATTAACATCTAAAGCAACTACTATGAACACATCCTAAAACAAAAAAATCGGAAAATGCTGCTACATCTTCCGACTTGTACATTTTGGCTTAAACAAGCAATTATTTATTCACCAAAACTTTTCAAAAATATGAAAAAAAATTCATGTAAAGGGCGTTTCATGCTCTTTTATCACTACAACAAACTATTGAAAATTATGAAACTATCTCTGCTACTTATCATAGTCTTTACTATGGCAGTTTCGGCGACTAGCACCTATTCACAGGAAACTAAGCTAAACTTAAGTTTGGAAAATGCTACGCTCAAAGATTTATTGAAAGAAATTGGAAAGAGAAGTGATTTCTCTTTCTGGTATAACAATAACGAACTGAATGATGAATTAAGAGTTTCGATGGCAGTGAAAGGGCAAACGATTGATAAGATTCTCGATTTTGCACTGAAAGGACAGAAACTTAATTATGAAATCAAGGACCGGGTTATTTTCATTTACAAAGAACGCAATGGTAAGGGTAATGAAGGCTCGGTACAGCAACATAAAGTAACAGGTACTGTTATCGATGCCACTACCAATGAACCTATTCCAGGTGTTAATATTATTGTTGAAGGTACTACCCTGGGAGTTGTTACCGATTCGGATGGTAAATACAGTCTCGATCTTCCCTCATCTGACGGATATCTTATATTTTCGTATGTGGGGTATAATTCCGAGAAAGTTGCCATCGATAGGAGAACTTTAGTAGATGTAGCTCTGGTGCCTGATATCAAAAAACTGGAAGAAGTTATAGTGATTGGTTATGGCACTCAAAGAAAAGCCGATGTTACAAGCTCTGTAGCAACCGTAAAAGCCGATAATTTTATTAAAGGTAGCGTAACGGATGCGGGACAATTAATTCAGGGCAAAGTTGCCGGATTAACCGTAATAATGCCTTCGGGTGATCCTAATGCCAAAACTCAGATCCTGTTACGCGGTAATACCTCGTTAATGGGGCAGAATCAGGAACCATTAGTGCTGATAGATGGTGTCCCGGGCGATATAAAAACTGTTGCCCCACAGGATATCGAGGCTGTGGATGTTTTAAAGGACGGTTCGGCGGCAGCAATTTACGGCACACGTGGCACAAACGGTGTAATAATTATTACTACCAAAAGGGCAGGGGGCAACAAGAGTACCGTTGAGTACAGCACTTTTATCAGCACCCGGGCAATGACCAATAAGCTTAATCTTTCCAGTGCATCCGATTTCAGAAGTCAGCTTGCCTCAGGCGACCGCACAATTATTTCGGATGGCAAGGAAGTGAAGCCAATGGATGATAATGGTGCCAGTACAGACTGGATCGAAGAAATATCCCAAAAACCAGTTATTCATAATCATAATCTTACATTCCGCAGCGGTAATAATAAAACAAATTACCTTGTTAATCTTAATTACAATAATACCCCGGGAGTATTCAAAAAATCGTTTAGCGAAAATTTTTCAGGTCGCATAGATTTTAATCACAATATGTTCGACGATAAGGTTAAGATTAACCTGAACCTGTTTAATTCGACATCCGACTGGTGGGGATTTGATTGGGGAACTTATTATCAGGCTTTAAAGCAAAATCCTACTTCACCTGTTAAAAATGCTGACGGAACATGGTTTCAGGAGTTAACTAAGTTTGAGTACCAGAGCCCTGTTTCTAATATCTATGAGCATGATGGGAAATATAATAACCAGATAGGTCGGTATAAAGGATCAATCACCTACATCCCTTTTACAGGTTTGAAGATTATGGGGATTACCTCTTTTTCGAGAAATATTATGAAAAAGGGATATGCTGAAACCAAACAACATGCCAGTACTTTGAGAGACAAGCGAAATGGTTATGCTAATCTCGAAGGTGAAGAAATTGTAGAAAGGTTGGCCGAGTTAACTGCCGAATATTCTAAAACGTTCGGTAATCATAACTTCATGATACTTGGAGGATATAGCTATCAGGAAAGGAGTAATGATAAATATTTTATGGAAAACTGGGATTTCCCTACCGATCAGTTCGGGTGGGATAACATTGAACTGGGGCGCGCTGTAGTAAACGGAGATGTGGCTACGCCCATGAAAAGCGACAAGTGGAAAACTAACCTCATTGGTTTCTTTGGAAGGTTAACTTATAATTTTGCTGATAAATACCTCTTAATGGCAAGTATAAGGAGAGAAGAAGCCAGCCAGTTATGGGGTACGAAAGATCCATGGGGAACATTTCCTGCGGTATCTGTTGGATGGAGAATAACAAAAGAATCCTTCCTTGCCAATCAAACCTTGTTTAACGATATTAAATTAAGAGCTGGTTATGGTGTTACAGGTTCTCAGCCCTCCGACCTTTTCAGAGGGGTAGGTATTTTAGGTTATGATAAAAATATTTACTCTGATGGAAAATGGATCAAGGCCCTGGTTCCTGTTCAAAATGCAAACTCCGACCTGAAATGGGAAGAAAAACACGAATATGACCTGGGACTTGATTTCAGCATGATGGATGGTCGTATCAGCGGTAGTTTCGACTATTATCTGCGCAAAATTAACGATCTGCTCTGGCTGTTTGATGTTCCCAGTCCGCCGAACTTATATAACCGTACCTTAGCCAATGTAGGTAAAATGGAAAACAAAGGTTTTGAGGTTGTGATAAATGCCGTACCTGTGAGAACTACTGATTTTGAATGGAATACAAGTGTGAGCTACTCAACTAACAAGAACAAACTGGTTAGCTTGTCCAACGATATTTATAAATTAACTACCAATTATATACAGGTTGGAGCCATTTTCCCTCCTATTCAAACTTTTTCGCATGTGTTGGAAGCAGGAGGTCCGGTAGGTAATTTCTATGGTTATAAGGTTATCGATATTGGCAACGATCCGAACGATAAAGCAAATTACGGCCAATGGATTTATGAAGATAAGGACGGTAATCCTGTGAAATATTCAGACTTCAAGCATTCTTTTGAAGACAAAAAGGTTATTGGTAATGGCGTTCCAAAATTCTATCTTGGATGGAACAATAATTTCCGGTATAAAAATATCGATCTCAGCATAACGCAACGGGGAGCATTCGGATTCCAGATTGCCAACCTGAACCGTATGATGTTCGAAAACCCGAGAATGATGCAGTATAACGTTATGAACACCGCATTCGACAAAGTATACGGAAAAACCAGATTACAATCTATTCCTGAATTTAATAGTTATTACGTAGAGGATGGCGACTTCTGGAAAATTGATAATATTACCATTGGATACAATTTCAATAAGCCGGGAATTAAATTTATCCAATCGGCCAGGGTGTATGCTTCTGTTCTGAATGCATTTATTATTACAGGATATAAGGGAATTGATCCCGAAGTAAGTATTCGTAACGATAGATCTACTGCTCAATCGGGAGTTGTCTCCGTTTCCACCTCCGGCCTTAATCCAGGAATGGATTCTCCCTATAATTACCCCACTGCCCGTACTTTTACTGTAGGCCTTAATGTTACATTTTAATCCGATCAGCTATGAAAATGTCAATTTATAAATCATATACAGGAGTTGCGCTTATTGCATTTCTTGTACTTATAATTTCTTCCTGTACCAAGTTGGAAGATAAAAACTATAACGATATTATTTCCAGCCAATTTGTGCCTGTAGCAGAAGATATACCGGCCTTGGTGGGCGCTCCTTATACCGACTGGCGCGGTCTGTTGCTGCAGTGGAATACTGTTTACCGTGCACAGGAAGTAACCGGCGATCAGATGTTAACCCCTGAGCGTAACGGTGGTTGGGTCGATGGCGGCGTGTATAGAAGGTTGCACGAACATAAATGGACAACCGACGATGATGTTGTAATTAATGTGTGGACACGAGCCTATCAGGGAATTGCTAACTGTAACCGGGTTATTTACCAGATACAGTCGAAAGTAATCCCTGTTGCTACTAAAGATACTGTTTCCTTAATAGCTGAAATGAAATTATTAAGAGCTTCTTATTACTGGATTTTATGCGATTTATATGGCAATGTACCCATTGTAACCAAATTCGATTTACCAGCAGGGTATCTACCTAAACAGAATACCAGAAAAGAAGTGTACGATTTTATTGTTAAGGATATTCTGGACAACTATCAGTTGGTTTCTGCAAAAAATAACAGTATTACTTACGGTAAATTTAACAAATGGGCAGCTTTAACACTTTTAGCCAAAATGTATCTCAATGCCGAAGTTTATACCGGCACGCCTGCCTGGGATAAATGTATTTCCATTTGCGATACAATTATTAATAACACGGCTTCCTCGGGAATTAAGCTTGAAGCTAACCAGAAGAGTGTTTTTGTAACCGAAAACCAGAATTCCAAAGAGATCATTTTTGCCCTTCCTTTCGATTCAAAATATGTATCAGACTGGAATGATTTCGACATTCACATGCAAACGCTCCAGGGGGAGAACCAGGCAACCTATAACCTCAAAGCAACTCCCTGGGGAGGTGTTTGTGCCATACCTCAGTTTATAAGTTCATTTGATACGTTAGACTCCCGTTATATCGACAATTATATTAAAGGGCCTCAATATGCTGCCGATGGAAGTCCACTAATTGCCTCATGGGGCGAATACAAAGGCAAACAGTTGTTTTTCCGTAACCATGTTTATGGTGTCGATTATTCCGACGAAACAGATGGTTTCCGTCTTGGTAAATTCGAAATTGCAATGGGAGCTACCAACCGTTTAAGTAACGACTGGCCTCTTTTCCGATATGCCGATGTGTTGCTGATGAAAGCAGAATGCCTTCTGCGGACCGGAAATGCCGATGCCGCTGCTGCCATTGTAACTACCGTACGGGAAAGAAATTTTAAACTGAAACCCGAAAATGCAGTGGTTACAGGTGCTCAGTTGCTAGGTGGCAGCAGTTACGATTATGGTTTGAGAAACCACTTGAATAGTACCAACGAAGGAGGTGCCGATATTGTATATGGCCGTATGCTGGATGAACTGGGCTGGGAATTCTGCCAGGAAGCTCGTCGCCGTACCGATATGATCCGTTTTGGGGTATTTACCAAAAAATCGTGGTTGTCACATACGCCCAATGGAGACTACAGGGTGCTGTTCCCCATTCCTCGTACTGAGATTGCTAAGAATTCTAACCTGATCCAAAATAACGGATATTAATATTGTAGTAGTTAGTAGTTGGTATGTCCCTCCTTTTTTATGCATCATAAATTCAGGAGGGACATTTTCTTCTCTTATTAATTGATAAAATGCACATCAGGGAAATGTGAGTGCTAATTCGGTACATTACTTCTGGTGCTAATATGTTTGTTTTTTAATTCACTATAAAATGAAAATTTTCAAACTTATAATCTTTTTTCTCTTTTCCTTTGTGTTTAGTTTTTCACAACAGTATCAAAAAACTGCGCTGGGAATTAAAACTAAAGCACAACACGTGGATGTCGAAATCCAGTTTTATAATCCCAATATTATTCGTGTCTTAAAGTATCCCGAAGGTACTTCTGTTTCAAAAAGCAGTCTTTCGGTAGTGATGCAACCTGAAAACGCCGCGATTAAAGTAACAGAGCAAGGTGACAATATAACCTTGACTTCCTCCAGGATAAGCGTGGTTTTTAACTCTCAATCCGGGAAAATATCCTTTTTTGATCCAAACAATAAGCAAATATTTACCGAAAAGGATTTTGGAGTGCAGTTTACCCCGGTAAAGGATGCAGATCAAGATAGTTATAATGTTCGTCAGGCGTTTATGCTGGAGAATGATGAAGCTATATATGGCCTTGGACAGCATCAGAAGGGGACAATGAATCAACGCTTGCAGAAACTTTATCTCCGGCAGGATAATATGCAGATTTGCATTCCCTTCTTTCAATCGGTAAAAGGTTATGGATTGTTCTGGGATAACTATTCACCCACTACTTTTACCGATAACCTCCAGGAAACTTCGTTCGATTCCGAAATTGGCGATTGTGCCGATTATTACTTCATGTATGGCGGAAATGCCGATGGTGTAATTGCACAAATGCGAAATCTGACAGGGCAGGCCCCTATGTTCCCTTACTGGACTTATGGATTCTGGCAAAGCCGGGAGCGCTACAAGAGCCAGTACGAAACGGTAGGGGTCCTGAAAAAATATCGCGAACTTAAAGTTCCTATTGACGGTATAGTTCAGGATTGGCAGTATTGGGGCGAGAACGACAGCTTGTGGAATTCGACAGAGTTTGGTAATCCACGCTTTCCAAATCCCAAAGCAATGGTTGATAGTATTCATATGATGAATGGGCATTGTATCATTTCCGTTTGGCCGTCGTTTGGGCCTAAAACTAAAATATACAACGAACTTAAGAGCAAAAATATGCTGATCAATATTACTACCTGGCCACCAAAATCGGGCGACAGACCCTATGACGTTTACAATCCGGATGCCAGGGATATTTACTGGAAATATATGAACCAGAATATCTTTTCGTTGGGAATGGACGGTTGGTGGCTCGATTCTACCGAACCCGACCATTTTGATGTTAAAGATCACGATTTTAACAACAAAACATATCTGGGATCATTCCGCAAGGTTCGCAATGCCTTTCCGTTGATGACAGTTGGCGGGGTCTACGATAATCAGCGTAAGGTAACCAGCAATAAACGTGTTTTTATTTTAACGCGCTCGGCCTTTGCCGGACAACAACGGTATGGAGCCACAAACTGGAGTGGCGATGTCCAGAGCCGTTGGGATGTGCTGCGTAATCAGATCTCGGGAGGTTTAAATCTTTCATTGAGTGGAATTCCTTATTGGAACACGGATATAGGAGGTTTCTTTCCAAGCGGTAGATATCCGAAAGGAGTAAAGGATACAGCATATCATGAGCTATATGTTCGGTGGCATCAGTTCGGCGCATTCAGCACCATGATGCGTTCGCACGGTGAGTATACCCCCCGCGAGATTTATCAGTTCGGGTCAAGAGGGTACTGGGCATTCGATATTCAGGAAAAGTTTATTAATCTCCGGTACCGGTTACTGCCATATATCTATTCAGCTTCGTGGGATATTACAAAGAACTCATCTACAATGCTACGTGCGCTTGTAATGGATTTTGCCGACGATAAAAAAGTACTCGATATCAATAATGAGTATATGTTCGGAAAATCATTTTTAGTTTGTCCTGTAACCGAACCTTTGTATGTTCATAAAGAGAATGGAAAAACCAGGGTAACTCTGGAGGATATAAAAAAGCAACCCGTTTATTTGCCCCAGGGTGCGGATTGGGTTGATTTCTGGACAGGCGAAAAATTCAGCGGTGGACACGAGATTCAAAGAGATGTGCCGATCGATATTATTCCATTGTATGTTAAGGCAGGTTCAATTGTGCCATTTGGCCCATTTGTTCAATATGCCGGCGAAAAGCCGTTGGATAAACTCGAAATCCGGATATATCCCGGCGATAATGGCTCTTTTGTTCTTTATGAGGATGAAAGAGATAATTACAATTACGAAAAAGGAGCTTATTCAACCATTGCTTTTAATTGGGACGACCAGCAAAAACAGCTTACCATTGGGACCAGGACCGGAAAATTCCAGGGTATGCTTGAGCGACGAATTTTTAATATTGTTATTGTGGAAAAGAATAGTGGAACAGGATTAAATTCTCCGAAAAAATTCAATAAAGTTGTCAATTACAGCGGAGTTCAAATGACTGTTAAAATGAGATAATAAATCGTATTTTTGAGCCTGGAGGTGTCTTAAACTTTTTAGGCACCTCCGGTTTTGGCTAATGTAACTATAACTTACAATGAAGAAACACCTTATTTATCTATTATGCCTTATCAGTTTGGCCTCGAAAGCACAGAAAAATAACGAAATCAGATTTTTCCCGCTTCAGGATGTGAGACTTCTTCCGGGAATATTCAAGGATGCTGAGCAAACCGATAAAAATTATATAATGGCCATGGATCCCGACAGGCTGCTTGTCCCTTACCTGCGCGAAGCAGGCATCGAGCCCAAAGCCCAATCGTATACAAACTGGGAAAATACCGGTTTGGACGGGCATATCGGAGGCCATTATCTTTCGGCATTATCGCTCATGTACGCATCAACAGACGATGTGAAAATTCTCGAACGGTTAAATTATATGCTGAAGGAATTGAAAATCTGCCAGGATAAAACCGGAACAGGATATATCGGAGGTGTTCCGGGAAGTAAGGAACTCTGGAATGAAATTAAGCAGGGTAAAATTGATGCGGGTAGCTTCAGTCTCAATAAAAAGTGGGTTCCACTGTACAATATTCATAAAACTTTTGCCGGATTAAGGGATGCCTATCTGTATGCAGGTATACCTCAGGCAAAAGAAATGCTAATTCGCTATACCGACTGGATGATAGACGTTACATCCTCCCTAACCGATGAACAAATACAGCATATGTTAAGGTCGGAACATGGTGGCTTAAACGAGATATTTGCTGATGTTTACCAGATTACCGGAAATAAAAAATATCTAAATCTTGCCTATCGTTTTTCCCATCAGTTTGTGCTCCATTCTCTCAGCAAAAGGGAGGATAAGCTCAATAATATGCACGCGAATACCCAAATTCCAAAAGTTATAGGTTTTGAGCGTATTGCAGAATTAACAGGCGATTCAGCATATAAAACAGCAGCCAGCTTTTTCTGGCAAACGGTTACCAATAACCGCTCGGTGGTAATTGGCGGAAACAGCGTAAGGGAACATTTTCATCCCGTTGATAATTTCTCGGGTATGATTAACAGCGAACAGGGGCCCGAAACCTGCAATACTTACAACATGCTGCGTCTTACAAAAATGCTGTTTGGCTCGGGAGCTGATGCAAAGTATATCGATTTTTACGAAAGGGCTTTGTATAACCATATTCTTTCATCGCAGCATCCCGGCAACGGGGGCTTTGTTTATTTCACCCCTATGCGGCCCGGCCATTACAGGGTATACTCCCAGCCTTCCACGAGTATGTGGTGCTGTGTAGGTTCTGGTTTGGAGAACCACGCCAAATATGGAGAACTGGTATATGCGTTCCGGCAGAACGATTTGTTTGTCAATCTCTATATACCATCCACCCTCAACTGGAAAGAAAAGAACCTGGTTATTTCACAGAATACTTCATTTCCCGAAGAGGAAAAAACTGTGATAAAGATTGAAAAAGCAGGGAACTCGGCAGTTACAATTCAGATAAGGCATCCACAATGGATCGCTGCAGGTGATTTTCAAATAAAGATGAATGGCGAGCCTGTTAAAGTTAGCACCCAGCCGGGTTCTTATGCCGCCATAACCAGAAAGTGGAAAAAGGGAGATATGCTTGAAATCGCACTGCCTATGAAACCTTCTGTAGAGTCCATACCCGATCGTTCAGGTTATTCAGCATTTCTCTACGGACCTATAGTGCTTGCAGCAAAAACAGATACTACCGACCTCAAAGGACTCTTTGCCGACGACAGCAGAATGGGGCATGTTGCTCAGGGGAAGATGATTCCGTTACAAAAAATGCCTTTTCTGGTGAGTAACCAAACGGAAATTTTATCAAAAATTAAAGCTGTTGAAGGTAAAAAACTCACGTTTAAAATTGAAGATATTGTATATCCTGATAAGTATAAAACGATTGAGTTGATCCCGTTTTACACACTGCACGATTGGAGATACATTATTTACTGGCCTGTAATAGCTCCCGAGAAGCTGAAAGAGGTTCAGCAACGGCTGGCCGAAGAAGAAGCTATTCAGCAGAAATTAGCAGAAAAAACCATCGATGTTGTTTACTGCGGAGAACAACAACCCGAGTCCGATCATTTTATCGAGAGCGAAAATTCACGAACCGGTGTAACCGACGATCGGCATTGGCGGTCGTCCCGGGGGTGGTTCAGTTACAAGTTTTCAAAGGATATTGACCATGCAAAAAAAGTGGGAATAACATTTCTGTGTGAAGAAAAGGCCTTAATGTCCGATGTTTACATAAACGATATTAAAATCGGGAGTATTTCGTCAGGCGAAAATGATAAAAATGGTTGGAAATATCTGGAAATTGGAATTCCTGAAAGCTTTACAGGCAATCAGCAAGGATCGTTTGTTGTAAAAATTGCGACACCCGGCGGCTCTGAACCTGTTAAGATTACTGAAGTTAGGGTTTTGAGGGAATGAAGCTCGTAATTCAGGTTAAAAACCTTTCTAAAAAATGAATATTTTAAGAAACTATATTTATTCTCCTGTATCTTTGTTGCCTTTTATTATTTATTAAATATTATGGAGAATAGATTGATAGAGCCTTTTGACACAACCACCATGAGGCTCGTGAAGAGTGAGGATTTAAATCATCATGGAACTTTATTTGCAGGCCGTACCGCCGAGTGGTTTGTAGAATCAGGATTTATTGCCGCAACAACATTACTGGATCCCAAAGGTGTTGTTTGTCTTAAAATTCACGGGATGTATTTTTCGAAACCTGTTAAACCAGGCGAAATTCTGAAGTTTGCATCAAAAATTGTTTATGCCGGGAAAAGCAGTATTGTAGCCCACATCAGGGTTTTGAAACACGGAGATGAAAAACCAATTGTAAGCGGTTTTGTAACTTTTATTTATGTAGATGAACATACTAAGCCTATTGCGCATCATATCGAAATTACCCCAAAAACAGATGAAGATAAGGCCTTGTTTGAAGAAGCACATAATTTGAAAAAGAAATAAGACTGGATAATAATTGAAAGCAGAGTATAATAAAAGAATATTATTTCCTGAAACATGGTCTTATTATAACTCGCTACATTCAACGCCGGTGTTGCATGTTTGTAGCCGGGGGTGAAACGGAGTGGAACCCCCGGATTGAAATGGAGCGTATATTTCAGCGACGCGGAAGATATTTGAACAAAATAGTTATGCCAACATCGTCGCAATCGCTAGATCCAACATTTACAGTTTCTTGTCAAAATCTGTCATGGGTAGAGCTGACCCCCAAGGGAAATGGACATAATGCGGTAAGGACAGGAAAGCACTGGAAAATATTTATCTTTCGTCCTTTTGTCTCTATTTTTTTTGACGGCATTTTTAAAAGGCCGATCCTGATCCTTGTCATTCCGGTTTTGCCGGAACTATTTATAACTGATTTGCTGATGTTTATCCAATTTTGCCATAAGTACCTTACCCCAATAAATTGGTAATTTGATAGAAATATGTTCCTCGTGGCTTTCAGTCTTTGTGTTTGGGATTATCCTCCGGGTAAAGTTAACCTTCCTCAAGAAAAAAGTTGTCCATTTCCAATTGACGGATTGTTCTGTTAGCGGTCCGTCATTAAAAATATTATCCTATGACATTGTAATTTTGTTGTATAAAATACGAAGATTATGTTGTACACAAATTTACGCCATATTGAGAACGTTGGTGATTTTGAAAATACAATCCTCGAACATAAATATGTAGTAATTATTTGCGGACGCATGGATCCGATGAGTGTCCGGCTGTTTTCCGTAGCTGAAGAGTTATCGTTAACGTACAGGCAAATTAAGTTTGTGGATATGGAATTTGATAGCCCTAATATACAAGTAATTATAGAAAGCCTAAGCAATGAAAAAATGTCCTGCTCTCCTTTTGCGGTTTTTCTGAAAAATGGTCGAGTGGTTAATGTGATCAGAGAATTCACTGGCAAAGAGCAGTTCTGGGATATTGTGAATACCTTTTCGGAATTGGCAGAGTCAACCTATAATTAAAGTAATTGAAATATTTTGAATGAATTATAGTTTTTAAATTGAAACTTAGGATAATCTTTCAGGTAAATTTGAGAAAAGAAATTAATTAAAACAGAAAATATTAAAAAGCTTTTATTTTCGGCTGCCATTATTGTATTGTTGTTAAGCTCAGCTTTAGGCCAGCAAAAGAGCGACAGCAATATTATTCATCTGACCAACGATCAGTTCAAGAAACTCATTTTTAATTGCGAAACCAATAAGGAATGAAAATACCTGGGAAACAAACCTGCCGTCATCGATTTTTATGCCGATTGGTGCGGACCCTGCAGAACTAGGGCTCCTCGTCTTGAAGAAATTTCCAAAGAATATGCTGGTAAAATAATTGTGTATAAAGTAAATACCGATAAAGAACAGTTATTGTCGGCCAACCTTGGAATACAAAGTTTGCCTACTCTTATCTTCATTCTTCAAACCGGAAAGCCTCAGGCATCTATGGGAGCCATGCCTAAAGATGCACTTGTGAAGGCTATAAATGAAGTTTTGCTTGTTAAATAAGTTCAATCACGCAACCAGGGTATAATTGTGCAATTCCCTGTTTCCGAAATGATAGATTGTTTACATACTATTATATTCAAAAAGGTACATATATTGGCTGGAACAGTGGTAAAAACCAGGATCAATTCCGTAGTAATTACTCCATTGTTGAATTAATCTACCCTGACAGTCATATACTTTTTTTTCAATTACCTTGTCATCCTCTCTTTTTTCAAGCAAAAGACCTGATTCATTGTACAAATAGGTATTCACAATATTGTAAAGATCTGAATGATGTATTTCTTTTACCAGTCTATTATTTGAATATTCGTAAGATGCTATCAGAAGCCCGTTACGGAATAATGCTTCTAATTGATTTAATGAATTATATTTGTAGTATGTAATGTTATTGGGGGTATTTAAAATCTTCTTTTCAATTTTTTTTAAATCGTTGTATACGTAAGATTGCATTAATTTATGATTACTGTATTCTTCGGTAAGAAGGTTGTTTTCATCATATTTATAGGTACGAACATTTATTAAGCTCGAATCCGACGAATAATATTCTTGTGATTCAAGTAATCCATTCAAGTTGTACTTGTAAATAGTACTATTAATCTTATAACGGCCAAACCTATATTCTGAGATTTGGATCAATTTTTTATCATTATCATAAAATAGTTTAAAAGCCAGATATGGTGAGTCCAACTTGTTTTGACAATAAACTCGTATGGTATTTAACGGGTATTTCAAAAATTCTTGTTTAACTAAATTTTGACCACATAAATTTTGAAATATAATTAAAAGCAAAATGGGGATTAGAAAGTACTTATTAATTTTGATGTATTTGTTGAAAACCATTTCAAACTTGATTATTTAAATTAAATCCTTTTAATCAATTGCATTTAAGATGATATAAGAGTATTAACATTTACAATACTCAGTAAATTAAACATTATTCACGATAAAGTTAGTAAATTATTAAATTTTTCTCACCTAACAATCTGATATTGATCATTAAGGCAATCGTCTTGCCTGTGGGAGTTATCACGTCCTTATTACTATACTATTTTTCGTTTTAATGCCGCTGTTTTTCATTTTAATTCTTAAAAACGTCTCAATATTTTGAATTTTACAAATTTTAGTTCATCTTAGTTTCAGATCTCTAATGTTCTGATTCAACTATTAACTAAAACCATGAAATACATTAATAGCCAAATAACCTCTTCTGTCAGAACCTTCATTTGCAGGATAGGTTTAATTACAGTTCTTGTTAACTGTTTTATTGTCGTCAGCGCTCAGGACTGGCCGCAGTTTCTCGGCCTGGATCGTAACAGCACTTCTCCCCAGAAAAATATTCTTCGTTCCTGGCCGCAGGAGGGTCCAAAAGTTATTTGGACAGTTAACACTGGTATTGGATATGGCGGACCTGTTGTAAAAAACGGCAAGGTGTTTTTTCTCGACCGCGACGATAAAGTGGGCGATAACCTGCGTTGTTTTGATCTGAATACCGGCAGGGAGCTGTGGAATTTTGCATACGATGCTCCCGGATCGGTAATGTTTCCCGGCTCACGCAGTGTTCCGGCTGTCGACGATAAATATGTATTTTCCTGTGGTCCCTATGGCGATCTGTATTGTATCGACATCAACACGCATACACCTGTGTGGAAGAAAAATGTGTGGAAGGATTACGGTGGTGAGGAAATTCCCCGGTGGGCTATTTCACAGGGTCCGTTGCTCTATGGCGACATGGTTATTCTGGCATCACAGGCGCCTCAGGCAGGAGTGGTGGCTTATGAAAAGTCAACCGGCAATGTCCGGTGGACAACTCCTTCCATTGGTCCTGTTGGATATGTAAGCCCAAATATTGCTAAAATCGACGGGAAAGATCATATTGTAATGGTAAGTTCTTCATCAAGAGGAACAGGTAACGACGGCAAGGTGGTAGGAATTGATCCCGCCTCCGGGAAAATTCTATGGGAATACGGCAAATGGAATTGTCATATCTCCGTGCCTGGAGCGGTAGAGGCTGGGGAAAACAGACTTCTGATTACCGGTGGTTACGAATTGGGTGACACCATGATAAAGGTTGAAAAAGAAACCGGAGGAAATTACGTAACCCGAGAGCTTTATACTACTGAAGAATTTGGCGACCAAACTAAACCACCGGTGCTATATAACGGGTATTTCTACGCCCAGTTTGGCACAAACAACAAACGTGATGGTTTGGTGTGTATGAGTATTGATGGCAAAATTATGTGGAAAACCAAACGTGAACCCGATTTCAACAAAGGAAGCATGATACTTGCCGACGGACTGCTGTTAGCTACCAACGGAAGCAAATCGTTATACCTTATTCAGCCTGATCCGGCAGGGTTCAAACCTTTGGCCTCAGCCGATTTACTTGAGGAAGGTGTACCAGGCGAAAATCCTGGCGCATCCAGAGGCGGAGCAGCTCAAAACTGGGCTCCCATAGCTCTTGCCGAGGGTAAACTCCTGGTCAGGGATCAGAAACGATTAATGTGTGTTGTTGTAGCGCAATAAAAGGAACTAATCTAACAGAGGTCTGGCTGATAATTGTCACTGCTGGGTTCCTTGTATGTTTTATATAAAGTTTTAAATAAGATCACTTATAATTACAAACAGCAAACCATGAAATCTAATTCACCTTTTTTAAAAAAAGCGACCGGAGTATGGCTGATTCTCTTTTCGTGCCTGGCATCTGCAACTGCCCAATGGCCCCAATTCAGAGGAGCGGAACAAAACATGATCGTAGCAAAAAGTGACCTGCCAGCCACCTGGAGCGAAACCCAACATGTGAAATGGATTTACCCTATGGAAGGAACCGGATGGTCGTCGCCGGTGGTTTGGGACAATAAAGTATTTATCACCTCGGCAGTTACAATTAAAAAAGTAAAGGTGCAAACTCCTCCGCCACCACCTCCTCCTGTTCAGGGCACCGCGACTGCTGCTCCTGCTGCACCCCGCGAAGAAGTGGAAGATACATCGTACCGCCAGGATGTTTACCGGTGGGAAGTGGTGTGCGTTGACCTTAATACCGGGAAAGAAATCTGGAAGCAGGTAGCCATAGAAGGAAGCCCAAGAGTGAAAACCCACGACGGTAACGGTTATGCAGCCGAAACTCCGGTAACCGATGGGAAAAGGGTGTATGCTTATTTTGGTATGACCGGTTTATTCTGTTTCGATATGGATGGTAAACTTCTCTGGAAAAAGGATCTGGGAGCCTTCCGTACCCAGAAAGGATGGGGAACAGGCTCGTCTCCCGTGGTGTATAACAATATTCTGTATGTGCAGGTCGACAATGAAATAAATTCCTTCCTTGTGGCGCTCGATGCTCAAACGGGGAAAGAAAAATGGAAAGCGCTCCGCGACGAAAAAACCAATTACAGCACTCCGGTGATCTGGAAAAATAGCATTCGCAACGAACTTGTAGTTTCGGGCAAAACTGCCAGATCGTACGACCTCAATACTGGAAATGTTCTCTGGGAAATGAAAATACCGGGCGAATACAACGTGCCTTCTCCTGTAGTTGAAAAAGATATGCTTTACATTGGTAATGCCGGCGGCAGGGAAACCAAAGGTTCGCTCTTTGCTGTAAAAGCAGGTGCCACGGGCGATATTTCGCTTACAGGAGAGGTAAGGTCAAAACACATTGTGTGGTCTATTGCCGAGGCTCCGGTAGGAAATCCTTCTCCGGTGCTGCATAACGGCTATCTTTATGTTTTAAGCAGCAGGGGAGGCGAATTAAACTGCTACGATGCATCCAATGGCAATACTGTTTATATCAAGAAAATTGAAAATGTAACTGCCTGCTGGTCTACGCCATGGGTTTATAACAATATCTTCCATTTTTACGATGAAAGGGGAATTGTAAAACAGGTAAAAACAGGACCACAATTCGAGCTTATTCCCACGCAGAGCAAGCTCAACGATAAATTCTGGGCATCGGTGGCAGTAGCAAACAATTCGTACCTGTTTAAAGGAGCGAAAAAGCTGTATTGCATTAAATTATAGGTTAATCAATTCATTTGCGGCTTATGCCTGTGAAAGGGAGATTTTTTTTCGTCATTAAAAGCAGATTTTTCTTTTTCGCATACTGGAGTAGGATGAATAAGATTATAAATTATTAAAATCGTAAAAAATAGGTGAGATCGTTAGCTATAGCGGGCTTTGATTCGCCTTAAACTTTATTTAAATGCTCAATATCAATTCTGAAAAACAACCACAATGAAAACAAAAGCCTTGTTAATTTTTTTATTTGCTTTTCTTGCAAGTTTTGTGCATGCCCAACAAATAAGCCAATGGCGTGAGAGCAACCGTACCGGTGTTTCTTCCGAAACCGGGTTGTTAAAAAGCTGGCCTGCCGAAGGCCCCGCTTTGTTATGGTCGAATCTGGAACTTTTAAAAGGATATTCTTCGCCTGCTTTTGGAGAAAACCTCATTTTCATCACCGGTATAAAAGGTGAGGAAGATATTCTTTTCGCCCTGGATATGAACGGTAAAATGCAATGGCAGGTTCCGATGGGAAGGGCCTGGAACGAATCATTTCCTGAAAGTCGTGCAACTCCTACTGTGGAAGGCGACAGGGTATACACCTGCAGTGGTATGGGCGATCTGGCCTGTTTCGATGCCGCCACCGGTAAAGCAGTCTGGACCTATAAGGGAAGCGAAGTGCATAAAGGAACCTACGGCGCATGGGGTATTGCCGAGTCACTCATCATTGATGGCGAAAAGCTTTATTACTCTCCCGGTGGTCCCGAAACCATGACTATTGCATTGAACAAAAATAATGGCAATCTTATCTGGAAATCGGGTACCCTCAACGATAAACCAAGCTATGTTTCTCCTATCCTTGTCAAGCATAACGGCATACAAATGCTGATCAATTCGTCCCAGAATTTTCTCTATGGACTCGATGTTGCAAAAGGAGAGATACTTTGGAAAGTAGCATATGCCAAGCCTGCCGAATTTCAGTGGGACCTGATTTATTGCGTAACCCCGGTTTATAAGGATGGGAAGGTTTATATCACTTCCGGATACGATTGCGGAGCGATGCAGGTCGAAATTGCACCTGATGGAAAGAGTGCAGCAATTGTTTGGAAGGACAATGTACTCGACATTCACCATGGCGGTGTTGTTCAGGTAAACGGATATCTGTACGGTTCGAACTGGCTGAATAACGCTACCGGAAACTGGTGCTGTATCGACTGGACAACAGGTAAAAAGATGTGGGAACAGCCATGGAACTGCAAAGGATCTATAATTGCAGCCGAAGGCCTTCTTTATATTTACGACGAAAAACAGGGTAATGTAGGCCTGGTGCGCGCTACTCCCGAAAAATTCGATCTTATCAGCAGCTTCAAGGTAACCCTGGGAAGTACAGGTCCTTACTGGGCTCATCCTGTAATTCACAACGGGGTGCTATATCTTCGCCATACCAATGCTTTAATGGCCTATGATATCAAAGCGAAGTAATTAGCTGATACAAAAACTTAACTTTTAAGCCATGCAGCAAGTGCGTAAAGAGCGTATTTTTCTCGTAGTGGTGGCATTGATTGCCGCAGGGCTGTTTTTTTTCTGGCTCTTCTATAATCCTGTAAACAGTTTTACTATGGCTGTTCCGGGGTTGGATAACCGGCCGGCAGGTTCATCAGCAGGCGAAGATTCAATCATTATCGGTGATAAGTTCAAAGCCTACGATTCCACTTACCAGTCGGCCCTTGCAGGCAAATGGCCTCAGTTTCGCGGCAGCAACGGCGATAACATCAATACCGAAAACATCCGTTTGATCGATCGCTGGCCGGCTGAAGGTCCTAAAATACTCTGGAAAAAAGAGATGGGCGAAGGGCATGCGGCAGCCGCAATCTACAACGGCAGGGTGTATGTGCTCGATTACGACGAACGGCGCAGAAACGATGTGTTGCATTGCTATTCATTGAAGGAAGGCACTGAATTGTGGCGGCGATGGTATACCGTAAACATCAAAAGAAATCACGGTATGTCGAGAACCATTCCCGCTGTAAACGATAAATATGTAGTTACTATGGGACCCCGCTGCCAGGTAATGTGCTGCGATGCCATCACCGGCAACTACCTGTGGGGCATCGACCTGGCAAGCGAATACAAAACGGCGGTTCCGCTGTGGTATACGGGGCAGTGTCCGTTGATCGACAATAATGTGGCCGTTTTAGCGGTTGGTGGTAGTTCGCTTATGATTGGCGTAGATTGTGCCAACGGAAACGTGCTATGGAAAATACCCAACCCGGACAGCCTTAAAATGTCGCATTCATCGGTTGTTCCCATGACAATTGGTGGGAAACGCATGTATGTGTATATGGCTTTGGGAGGACTGTGTGGTATTTCGGCCGAAGAAGGCGACCGCGGAAAATTACTCTGGAAAACAAAAGAATTTAATCCTTCGGTAATAGCGCCATCTCCACTCTATGTTGGGAACAACCGCATTTTTGTTACTGCTGGTTATGGCGCCGGAAGTGCTGTTTTTCAAGTCAACAGAAACGGCGATGCTTTTTCAGTGCAGAAAATCACCGGTTACAAACCATCGCAGGGCATGGCTTCGGAACAACAGACTCCGATATTAAAGAACGGTATGGTTTTCAACATCCAAACCAAAGATGCCGGGAACTCCCGTAACCAGTTTGTGTGCTGCTCGCCCGACGATTTCAGAAAAATTCTCTGGACAAGCAGCAAAACAGATAGATTTGGATTAGGCCCCTATATTATTGCCGATAACAAATTTTTCATTCTGAGCGACGAAGGGGAAATGACTATTGCCCGTTTCAGCACTTCGAAGTTTGAGGTACTCGATAAAGCAAAGATTATCGACGGACAGGATGCATGGGGACCATTGGCCATTGCCGACGGAATGTTGATTATGCGCGATTCTAAAAATATGTTGTGTGTCGACTTAAGAGCAAAATAAAGGAATGAAGCAAAAAATAATCATAGGGTTATCGGTTGTTCTGTTGCTTGCGGCGGTATACCTCATTGTTAGCGATTTGTTCCGATCGTCGCCGGCGTCTGACGAGGTGTCGTGCTGCGGCGACGATCTCACTAAAATGAAGAAAATTGATACCGTCCGGGTAGGCTATACCCGTGTGAAGTGCATAGATACCGGCTTAAAAGGTCTTTCGGGAATCAGCATTGTTCCCGGAGGCAATATTGTTGTTTGTGGCAACAGACAACTTGCGATTTTTAGTGCAGGCGGCGAAATGTTCAAACAAATCAATCTTGATTCGGCCCTGACCAGTGTTGCGGTAACCGCCGAAAGGATTTATGCCGGAATGGAATCGCGGGTAATTGTTTTCGACAGCGAAGGGAATAACCGTGTTTCATGGACGCCCTATCACAACCAGAGTTACATTACCTCCATTGCAGTTAGCGACAGCAGAGTTTTTGTGGCCGATGCACGAAATAAAAAAGTGCTGCAATATACTCCCGAAGGTGCATTGTCGCAGGTTATCGGCGAAAAGAATACCCTGAAGGGAAATCCTGGATTTGTGATCCCCAGCATGTATTTCGACGTGGCTTTTGGGGCTTTCGGCGAGTTATGGGTAGTGAATCCGGGACGATTAAGCCTCGTAAACTATAACTCAAAAGGGAACATGCAATCGTCGTGGGGCAAGGCTTCATTCAGCGACGATGGTTTTACCGGCTGCTGCAATCCGGCTCATATGGCTGTATTGCCCGATGGCAGCTTTGTAACCTACGAAAAGGGAACCGACAGAATTAAAGTATTTAATCCTGCCGGTCAGTTTATAACTTACGTAGGCGGTGCAGGAAGTTTCAGGGGCGATGCCGACTTCCACACAGGGAATCTCAACCTGGTGAAAGATATGGCAGTGAACGCTCAGGGCGATGTTTACATCCTCGATTTGTATAACCAGATTAATATTTTCAGGAAGAAACGATAAATGGCCTGAATTCAGGTAAAAGCACATTATTTTGAATCATATGGACGAAAATAAAAAATTTAACCGGCGCGACTTTCTCAATACAGGCATTCGCCTGGGAATAGGTGTGAGTATCGGAGCCATTGCGGTTGGTTTGGGAACTCGGGCTGCTTCGGGGAAAAGTTTGTGGCAGCTCGATCCGACAAAATGCACCCAGTGCGGTTTGTGCTCTACATCATGTGTTTTGCAGGAGTCGGCGGTAAAATGCATTCATGTTACCGATATGTGCGGATACTGCGACCTGTGCAGCAGCTATCTCCGGCCCAATGTTAAAGATCTTAATACGGCAGCCGAAAACAGACTTTGTCCCACCGGTGCTATTGTAAGGACTTACATAGAAGAGCCGTATTTTGAATACCGGATTATTGAAGAGCTGTGCAACGGCTGCGGAAAATGTGTGAAAAACTGTGGTGCATTCGGCAACGGATCCATGCAGTTGCAGGTACAGCAGAAACTTTGCGTTAACTGTAACCAGTGTGCCATAGCACGCGAATGCCCGGCTCAGGCCTTCACCAGGGTGGATATTGACAATTCGTATCAACTGAAAGGTTTTGATAAACAAGCTTGAAACCCGTAACACGAAACACGTAACTCGCACCTCGTAATGCAGACTCTCTTAAAAAAATATATTACCATTGTTTTCATTCTCTTTATAGGATTAGGATTACAAGCCATTCAGCGTTTTCCTAAACCTGAGTTCGAGAACGGGCATGTTATTCCGCCTACCCAAATTTCCCAGGTAAAACCTTTATTTTTCGAATTCCTCGACATCTTTGTTTTTGTGGTGACCATGTCGGTGGTTACCTGGCTGGTGGTAAAAAAGCGTTCGCGCCGCGGCGTGTTCTGGATGTCGGTTTTTTCTTTACTGTACTTCGGTTTTTATCGCAACGGCTGTATTTGCCCGGTTGGTTCTGTTCAGAATATCTCGATGGGGATTTTCAACCCGGAATATACCGTTCCGCTCACCGCCATTCTCTTTTTTACCATACCACTTGGTTTTACGTTGTTTTTCGGTCGAACATTTTGTGCAGGCGTGTGTCCCCTGGGGGCCATCCAGGATCTGTTTGCCATCCGGCCTCTCAGCATGAAGCCATGGCTCAGGTACCTGCTGGGTTTGCTGCCGTTTATCTATTCTGGCCTGGCAGTATTGTTTGCTGCCACCGGCTCCGATTTTATAGTCTGCCGCTACGATCCATTCATTGGATTTTTCCGGCATAATGGTACGGCCATGATGTTTATTATCGGAGGAATTTTGCTGCTGGTGAGCATTGTGATTGCCCGTCCGTATTGCCGCTTTCTTTGTCCCTACGGCGTTCTGTTAAACCTGGTGAGCCGTTTCTCCAACCGTCATATTTCTATCGCTCCCGGAAAATGCATTAACTGCCGTTTGTGCGAGAATGCCTGTCCGTTCGATGCCATTGAAAAACCTACCGGTCAGGTTGTTAAGAGCGATAACCGGGAATTGGTGAAAAAGCTTATTATATATAGTTTTATCACTCCATTGCTGATCGTTCTATGTGGATGGACCGTTTCGCGCTTTCACGAGAAGCTTGCCATGGTAAATTTCAAAGTGAGGCTGGCAAACGAAATGTATCAGCAGGAGCAGCAGAACAACGGTAACAATTTACCCCTGGAAATTTCGGCATTCAAATCGTCGGGCGAACAGGTTGAAAAGTTATATAAGGAAGCAACCGCCATTATCAGCAATTTTAAAACCGGAAGCTGGATTCTGGGAGCTTTCCTTGGACTTGTGTTTGGGCTTACTCTTTCGAGACTTACCATTTTCAGGTACAGAAGCGATTATGATGTAAACAAGGGAACATGCCTCAGTTGTACCCGTTGCCTCGAATATTGCCCCGTGAAGCCGCAAAAATCCGGTTTCACCAATTTAAAACCCATAGTAGAAACGATTGACACAAAAAAATAATGACACAGGAAAATCAACATTATCGATGGGGTAGCAACCTTTTCTGGAGCCGAACAGCATGGATTGCCGGCATTTTTGCTCTGTTAATCTGTGTGTTGCTCATTTTCAACTATATTCAATATAAGAAATCTGACCCCATCAATATGAATGTGATGAACACATTGGTGGAACGGTTATACCAGAACCCCGATGATGCAGCACTAAGGGAGCAAATACGGAGTCTGGACCTGTTGTGGCGAAAAGCCTATTTCACCAGTCAGTGGCAAATCCGTACCGGTGGATTGTTCCTGCTGGTAGCCGTGGCGCTGGTGATCATTTCGATGCAGGTAATAGAATACCGGAAAAAAATCAATCCGGCCCTCTCGGCCGGTCACACAGACGAAATGCTGTTCCAGAACCAGAAAGCCCGCAAATGGATTATTGCCGGCGGCGGACTGATTCTGGCTGTTGCCGTGTCGTTTGCCTTTATGACATCGCACGATTTGTCGCAGAATTTTAAGAAACAGTTGGCTCAGAGTATAACGGAAGAAGCCGAAAATGCTGATAAAGTTAAAGTAGTTGAACCGGTTGAGGTAGTTGCCGATTCCGCAGCAGTGGTGGCCACAACCGATTCAACGGCTGTGGTGAAAGTCAGTACCGATAATTTTGTTTCCTTCAGAGGAAATGGGGGTGCAGGGATTATCAAAAAAAGCAACGTGCCGGTAAGCTGGGACGGTGCAACAGGTAAAAATATACGGTGGAAAACTGCCATTCCTTTATCCGGGTTCAGTTCTCCTGTGGTATGGGGCGATCATGTTTTTGTTACCGGAGGTAACTCTTCCAAACAGGAGGTGTATTGCATCGATAGCAATACCGGGAAAATACTCTGGGCTGTTTCGGTTGGAAAGCCTGATGCGAAAAAGCCCAAAGTGTCGCACGATACTGGTCATTCAGCGCCCACACCTGTAACCGACGGCAAAGCGGTATATGCCATTTTTGCCACCGGCGATATTGCTGCTATCGACTTTGAAGGGAAAAAACTCTGGGAAAAAGACCTCGGATTGCCTAAAAACCATTATGGACACTCGTCCTCTCTGCTACTCTTCAAGGAGTCGGTGATAGTGCAGTACGACCAGACCGGATCGGCAAAAGTTATGGCTTTGTCGGTTAAAAACGGTGAAACCATCTGGAGTACCGATCGTCCTGTGAAAGTATCGTGGTCTTCTCCCATTCTTGTTAATACCGGTAAAAGAAACGAGCTAATGCTTGTTGCCGACCCATATGTCGCTTCCTACAATCCTGCTAACGGCAAGGAACTCTGGAAAATCGACTGTATTGGCGGCGAGGTAGGCCCATCGCTGGCTTATGCCAATGGCATTGTATTTACTGTTAACGAATACTCAAAGTTATGTGCGGTAAAAGTGGGCGACGAGCCAACTGTCCTTTGGGAAAATTCCGATCTGCTTTCGGATATTCCCAGTCCGGTTGCTAACGATAAATACCTGTTTATGGTAACCAGCTACGGGATTCTGGTCTGTTTCGATGCCCTTTCAGGCGAAAAATACTGGGAACACGATTTTAGCAATCCGGTATATTCTTCACCCATGCTGGTGAACGACAGGATTTACCTGCTCGACCGCAACGGTGTGATGTATATTTTCAAAGCCGATAAGGAGTTTAAGTTGGCAGGAGAATCGAAACTCGGAGAGAAATCGGCTTGTACACCTGCTTTTACCAATGGAAGGATTTACATACGCGGGGATAAAAACCTTTATTGTATTGGAGAATGATGAACCCTCTGGAAAATAAAACCGATGAAATAACTGCCCGGATAGGAACTACGGCCGATAAGGTTATTCCCGTATTGCAGGCTATTCAGCAGGAGTATCATTATCTGCCTGCCGAAGCCCTGAAACGGGTTTGCGAAACCACCGGAATAAGTGCCGCTTCAGTTCACGGAATAGCAACATTTTATTCTCAATTCCGACTGCGACCGGTAGGAAAACACCTGATCAGGGTTTGCGTGGGAACGGCCTGCCATGTAAAAGGGGCTATGCTGGTGTACGAAGCTTTCCGAAGGGAATTGAAGCTCGGAGAGAATAACGATACCGATGCACAGATGCTTTTTACCCTTGAAAAGGTGGCCTGTTTGGGTTGTTGTACCCTGGCGCCGGTGGTTCAGATTGATGATATTACCTACGGTCATGTGGTGAACGAAAAAGTGGGGGAGATCATTCGGGATTTTCTGAGCAAAACGGGAAACAGTGCGGTACACAAGCCCGTTAAACCCGTTCACCATATTACGGAACAGGGCGAAATCCGGATCGGGTTGGGCTCCTGTTGTGTTGCCAGTGGCAGTCAGGCTGTGAAAACCGCCCTGGAAGAAGCTCTGAGCGAAAGCAATATCCGTGTGAAAGTGAAACAGGTAGGGTGCGTGGGTATCTGCAACCAGGTTCCCATCCTCGAAATTCATAAACCGGGCGAAAGTCCGGCTATATATGCCAAAGTCCAGCCACAGGAGATCCGCGAGATCATCAAGAGTCATTTTAAACCGTTGCATCCTGTTCACCGCACCAGGACTGGCATTTACCATTTTTTCGATACGATGGTGAACAAACAGATTCCTCGTTCGCTACGTTACTATAATCCTGAAAAGACCGATACCCCTGTGTATCAGTTTTTGTCGTCGCAGATAAGCATTGCCACCGAGTTCAGGGGAGAAGTCAAACCCGGCGATATCGAAGAATATATCTCGCGCGGCGGATTCGAAGCCTTGAAAAAATGCCTCACCAGCCTTTCTCCGGCAGAGATTATCGATACAATTAAAAAAAGCGGTTTGCGCGGCAGGGGCGGAGCCGGTTTTCCGACAGCCATCAAGTGGGACCTTGTAAGCAAACAACAATCGAATATAAAATACACGATCTGCAACGGCGATGAAGGCGACCCCGGAGCTTTTATGGACCGTATGTTGCTCGAATCTTATCCCTACCGTATTCTGGAAGGAATGATGATTGCGGCCTATGCCACCGGTGCCAATGAGGGGATTTTTTATATCCGTGCGGAGTATCCGCTGGCAGTGATCCGTATCCGGCAGGCCATTCAGGTTTGTGAACTGAAAGGCTTGCTGGGAAATAATATTCTGGGTTCGGGATTCAATTTTCAGGTTAAAATATTCGAAGGTGCAGGCGCATTTGTTTGTGGCGAAGAAACCGCCCTGATTGCCTCTATCGAAGGAAAACGGGGTTTGCCTACCATGCGTCCGCCATACCCTGCCGAGAAAGGATTATGGGACAAGCCAACGCTGATCAATAATGTGGAAACGCTTTCGCTGGTTTCGTGGATCATCCGCAACGGCGATAAGGCATTTCATGATATTGGCACCGGCCAGAGCAAGGGAACCAAAGTGTTTGCCCTGGCAGGGAAAATCAACAGAGGGGGACTGATCGAAGTGCCCATGGGGATTACCATCCGCAAAATTGTGGAGGAAATTGGCGGAGGCATTCCCAACGGAAGGAGCTTCAAAGCCATACAGATTGGCGGTCCCTCGGGAGGATGCATTCCTGCTACGATGGCCGATACGCCCATTGATTATACTTCGCTCAAAGAAGCCGGGGCGATGATGGGCTCGGGCGGACTGATTGTGCTCGACGACAACGATTGCATGGTGGATATTGCCCGCTATTTCCTGTCGTTTACACAAAACCAGTCGTGTGGACGGTGTACTTTTTGTCGCATAGGCACCACCCGCATGCTGCAGATTCTCGACAAAATATGTTCGGGCAAAGGCAGCATGGACGATCTCGATCTGTTGGAGGAGCTGGGCAACAGCACCAAATCTGGAAGCATGTGCGGTCTCGGCAAATCGGCTCCCAATCCGGTACTTACCACCCTGCGATATTTTCGCGACGAATATGTGGCACATATCAACGGCAAGTGCCCCACCGGAAAATGCAAGGATTTAATCAGGTATTTTATTACCGAAGATTGCATCGGTTGTACCAAATGCGCTCAGAGGTGTCCTTCGGATGCCATCGAAGCGCAGCCTTACGCCTTGCACGTGGTGGACAACGAAAAATGTATCAAGTGCAATATCTGCCGCGAAATATGTCCAACCAATGCTGTAATTACACAATAGTATGATCCGGTTAAAAATAGATCAGAAAGAGATAATGGTGGCCGAAGGAATTACGGTTCTGGAAGCAGCACGGCAGGCCGGAATTAATGTTCCATCCATGTGCCATGTAAAAGGGTATGGAAATCATCCCTCGTGTATGGTATGCCTGGTGAAGGATAACAAAAACCGCTCCCTCATTCCGTCATGTTCTCTCAGGGCAACCGAAGGAATGGACATCAGTTCGGACGATCCCGAGGTATTGAAAGCTCGCAAACAATCGCTCGAATTGCTTTTCAGCGACCATGTGGGCGATTGTGAAGCTCCATGCAGCCTGGCGTGTCCCGCAGGTATGAATATTCCACTGATGAACCGTTTGCTGGGCGAAGGTCGTTTTAACGAAGCCCTGAACGTGGTAAAAGAAGAGATTGCACTGCCGTATATTTTAGGATATATCTGTCCTGCACCCTGCGAAAAAGCGTGTCGCCGCAAGCAGGTCGATAACCCTGTTTCGGTTTGTCTGCTGAAAAGGTTGTCGGCTTCGGAGGGAACCGATCGTCATCTTTCCTCTACAATTCAACCCTCCGGGAAAAAAGTAGCCATCGTGGGAGGTGGACCCGCTGGTTTGTCAGCGGCTTATTATCTGCGTATTTTCGGTCATTCCTGCACGGTTTTAGACAAAAACCCGGATATGGGTGGAACGCTGCGCACGGCAATTCCGGAAGAAATGATGCCTCACTCAGTGATTGACCAGGAAACAGAGATCCTGAAATCGATGGGCGTCGACTTTAAGTGTAATGTTTTAGTGGATGAAGCATATTACAATGCAGAGCTCAAACCTGCGTTCGATGCAGTGATTATTGCCACCGGCGATATGAATACTTCAAATCATCTGGGACAAACCTTGGCCATGTCAAAAACCGGCATTCAAACCGACGAAAAAAACATGTCGGCTTCTGTGACTGGTGTTTTTGTTTGCGGAAGCGCCATCCGGCCCCATAAAATGGCTGTTCGTTCCGAAGCCCAGGGTAAAACAGCAGCCGAATCGGTGCATCGTTTCCTTCAGAATATGACGTATGAAAAGCCGCAACGGATGTTCAACTCCCGTTTCGATAAGCTTTTCCCCGAAGAATATCCCGAATACCTGAAAGAATCCATTGCCACCGACCGCGAAAATCCAGCACGGGGAATGTTGCAGGGATTTACCAAAGAAGAGGCCATGCAGGAAGCCCGCCGCTGTTTGCATTGCGACTGCCGTAAGCTCGATTCGTGCAAGCTGCGAATCTATGCCCACGAATATAGCATCGACCGCAAGCGTTACCAGATTATGGAACGCCGCATGATGACCAAGGAAATGCAGCATCCGCAATTGGTGTTCGAACGCGAAAAATGCATCAAATGTGGTATTTGTGTGGAAGTATCGGCACAGCATGGCGAAAAATACGGACTGGCTTTCGAAGGTAGGGGATTCGACGTGTTTATCAATATACCGTTAGGGGTTCCTTTCAGTCAGGGTTTGCCTGTGGCTGCCCTGGAATGTGCCCGCTTGTGCCCCACAGGGGCTATCTCTCTAAAACATAACGAAAATGAACGTTCGCTGTAAATATATTCTTTGTCTGCTGATGATTTTTGCATCTGTGCATGCTCAGGCACAGGTAAAGAACACTTCATGGGCATTGTACCGTGGAAACCAGGGATTAACCGGCTTTTCTGCCATTGCGGTTGAAAAAGCCCCTAAACTGCTGTGGAGCGTGAAAGTGGCCGATGAAATCAAATCGTCGCCGGTAATTGCAAACAATGCTATTTACATAGGATCGGGCGATGGGCAGCTTTTTTGCCTTTCCTCAGCCGGTAAAACCTTATGGGCGTTCAATGCTAAAAATGCGATAGAAGCTCCTCCCATGGTGCTTAACAACACGGTGTATATCGGGTCGCTCGAGGGTGATTTTTTCGCTGTCGATGCCCAAACGGGTAAACAGCGCTGGGTATTTAAAACTGAAGGACAAATCTCGGGATCGGCCAACTACTTCATAAATGGGAAACAAAAGAGCATACTTGTAGGTAGTTACGATTTTTCCCTTTACAGCATCGACGATGCCACCGGAAAAGCTCGGTGGAAATACACGTCCGACAACTACATTTACTGTGCTCCGGCCATTTCGAACAAGGCAGCCGTTTTTGGCGGTTGCGACGGAAACCTGTATGTGGTGGATATTGTTTCAGGAAAACTGAACAGCAAAATTTCCATGGGGACCTACATTGCCTCTTCCAGCGCCATAAGCGAAAAAAACTGTGCTTTTTTTGGTAATTACGATGGCGATTTTTATTGTGTCGACCTTGCTGCCCGCAAAATTAAATGGCAGCAGTCAGGCGGCGGATCTTTCGTTTCTTCGCCGGCAATTGCTGGAAATAAGGTAGTAATTGGTTCTCAGAACCGAAACGTTTTTTGTTACGACAGTGCCAGCGGCAAAATTCTCTGGAAGTTTAAAACCCTCGGCAAATTGTCGGGTTCGCCTGTAATTGCCGGTAACACCGTGGTAATTGCTGCAGGCGATGGCCGTTTATACGGAATAGACCTTGCCGCAGGGACCCAGAAATGGGTGTACGAAATGGGTAGTCCTTCGAGCAGTACGCCGGCCATCATCAGCAATTTGCTGGTAGTTGCTACCGACGATGGACATGTGTTTGGATTTAATCTTAATTGAAATGGGAAGAACTCATAATAATTCACGGCATATTGTTTTCTGCCATTGCGGCGGAGAAAGAGAGCAATCACCTTTGTTTGCCGAACTGGCCGGTTACCTGCAACAGCAGCAAGGGCATGTGATCATTCTTTCAGATATGTGTGGTTTGGCTGTAAACCGCAGGCAGGAGCTTAAGCAGCTTTTCGGTTCGGGTGAAAAATACCTGCTGATAGGATGCTACCAACGTACCATGAAACAACTACTGGACAAGGTGGTTGATAAGCCTGTTGAAGCAGAGTTTGTGAATGTATTGGAAGCCGGTTCGGCTGAAGATGTTAAGGATAAAATTTCAGCCTTCATCCAACCTGCTGAAACAGGCAAATTTTCAGTAATGAAGGACGATTCCGGCTGGCCATCGTGGTACCCGGTGATCGATTACCAACGTTGTACGGCTTGCGGACAGTGTGCCGATTTCTGTTTGTTCGGCGTGTACGAAAAAACGGATTCACTGGTAAAAGTGGTTAATCCAAAGGGATGTAAAAACAACTGTCCTGCCTGCGCCCGTATTTGTCCTTCGACTGCCATTATTTTCCCAAAATACAAAAACGGTGGGGCAATTGCCGGATCGGACCAGATTGATGAAGTGGCCGAACATCAGCGTAAGCTCCAGGATATAGAAACTATCATGGGCGACGATATTTACGCGGCGCTTGCCCAACGCAAGGCAAAACGCCAGTCCATTATTCGGGAGGAAGTGCTCCGCAAGGCTCACGAAGAACGGGACAAAGCCCTTAACGAACTTAAAAAATAGGAATGTCCCTACTCAGGAATTTTTTACGAATTGACAGCAAGTGTCGTCGCAAGCTTATCTACAATATGGGCTGGAAAGGCTACCTTGGCTTTCTCCGCTTTAAGAAGAGAAAACAAAAAGGGCTTCTTTTCCCGGCTTTCCAGTTTATTTCCATCACCAACGACTGCAACCTGAAATGTCAGGGCTGTTGGGTTACCAATGAAGGTCACCGGGAATATATGCCGCTGGAGAAAATCAATTCCATCATTGAAGCAGGGAAAAAACAGGGCTCGTATTTTTATGGAATTCTGGGCGGCGAACCGGTGATGCACAAGAACCTTACTGAAATATTCCATACTCATTCCGACTGCTATTTTCAGCTTTTCACCAACGGTACGCTTTTTACCAAAACGCTTGCTGCCGAATTGCGGAAAGCCGGTAATGTATCGCCGTTGTTCAGCTTCGAGGGCGATGAACAGGTGGCCGATATCCGTCGCGGCGGAAACAATGTGTACCACCGCACTATCAAAGCTATTGAAACCGCAACTTCCGAAGGCCTCGTTACAGGAGCTGCCATCAGCGTTTGCAAGTCGAACATCGAAATGGCGCTTTCGGAGGAGTTTATTCAGAAGCTTCACGACCTCGGCGTGCTTTATGTGTGGTATTATATTTACCGTCCTACGGGCAGCAAGCCTAATTACGAACTGGCACTCGGCAGCGAAGATATTCTCAGGCTGAGAAAATTCCTGGTGGAAGGCCGCTCGAAGTTCCCAATGGTGTTGATCGATTCGTACTGGCGAGCCAATGGCGAACCTTTCTGTCCGGCTGCCGACGGATTGAGTCACCACATCAACCCTGCCGGGTATATCGAACCATGCCCTGTAGTTCAGTTTGCATGCGATAATGTTTCGAACGGGTCGCTGGAGGAGGTATACGAAAATTCATCGTTTATAAAATTGTTCCGCAGTGAAATTCAGCATAAAACCAATGGTTGCATATTGATGGAAGACCCGAAGTGGCTGAATGCCCTGGCACAAAAAAACAGTGCCCTGAATACTTCCAATCGTCCCGAATATTTTTCGGACCTTGAAAATGCACCAGTGGTTCCAAGTCACGGAAGCTGCCCTGTAATTCCCGAAAAAAATCTGATTTACAGGATAGCAAAGAAAACGGCCTTTTTTGGAATGGGAGCTTATGGATAATTTAAACCCGCAAAGGATGTTTGAAAGTACATTAACACTCGTTGTCCCGCTGGACAGAAAAAAAAGAGATGAAATCCGGCATCAGGTGGAGTTTTATTTTTCGGAGAATAAAACCGCACCTCCTGTTTCGTACCATACGCTGGTAGATTTAGCCGGCGCTTTGCTTGTAAAACACAAATGGGACAAAAGCTATAAAGCCTTTGTGATGGTTTGCTGCGGCAATGCAATCTGGCGTTCGGTGGTAGGTTCGGTGCCTTATCACCGGCGCATGCTGCTGCTTCCCCAATGCCTGAAAAACAGCCATATGTGCAAGGGAAAGCAGGATGAATTCGGCTTGCTTTGCAGCGATTGTGGTAACTGCAACATATCCGGGTTTCTGCATGAAGCCGAAAATCTGGGTTATCTTACCATTGTGGCTGAAGGAACTACCATTGCATCGCGACTGGTGGAAAGTGGAAAAATTGACGCCATTATTGGGGTGGGCTGCCTCGAAGTGCTGCAGAAAATGTTTACTGCTGTGAATAAATATTCGGTGCCTGCTATTGGGGTTCCCCTGATATCGTGCGGTTGCATCGATACCACCGCTGATACCGAATGGATCAAGGAAGAGATTTATCACCTCGATCAGCAATCGGGTTTCCGGCTGCTAAACCTGAACATTCTGAAAGAAAAAACAGCGGCCTTGTTTACCGAAGAGCAAATAAATAAACTGCTGAATCTCACCGGAACCACCACCGATAAGCTGGTACACGAAACCATGCTGGCCGGAGGGAAAAGAATCCGTCCTTTGTTTACGGTACTTACCTACGAGGCTTTCAGCAGCAATCCCGACGACACCGTGTTGCAGCACCTGGCTATGTCGATCGAATGTTTCCATAAAGCATCGCTTATTCACGACGATATTGAAGATAACGATGCCACCCGTTACGGAAAAGAAACCATTCATGCCAAATATGGGGTGCCTGTGGCTATTAACCTGGGCGATCTGCTGATAGGTGAAGGATACCGCTTGATTTCCGAATGCGGGCTTCGTGCCGAACTAGCCATGGAGTGCCTGAAAGTGGTGTCGCAGGGACACAAAGCGCTTTCCATTGGTCAGGGTGCCGAACTGTTGGCACGAGACAGCAGGGAAATCATGACACTGCACGATATTCTCCAGGTATTTGAAAATAAAACCGCTGCCGCATTCAAGGTGTCCCTCCGGCTGGGTGCCACTGCCGGCGAGGCAGATGAAGAATCGTTGAGGTTGCTCGACCGGTTCAGCTATCACATTGGGCTGGCCTATCAGTTGAAAGACGATCTCGAAGATTTTACCGCCGGAAATGGTGATGCGTTTGAGAATCCATCGGTACTGATTGCCATGCTTGCAGAGAACATAGGCGAAGCAGATAAAATCACCCTGCATGAAGCTTTGCAGCAAAATAATTTACAAAAGCTTCAGGAGCTGATGGTTCAATATAAAATCAGGGAACTGATCACGAATTTATTGAAAGATCACCTGAATCAACTGAACGAATACCTGACGAGTCTGCATAACGTAAGGTTAAAACTCGCACTGAATGAAATTGTGGGAAAAACTTTCAGGGAGTATATTTAGGCTGTTAGCATCTCCTTACAGGAAAGGTTTCAGGGAAAAAAGCCTGGAAAATATACTGAAATGCTCTTTGAACGTATTAGATGCTCCTGCCGTTGAAAGCCTCAGAAATTACGTAAAGAACTGTCAGGCTCCCAACGGAGGTTTTATGGACAAAGCAGGCAAGCCCGATTTATATTATACCCTGTTTGGATATTTTATTGCCGATGCGTTGGAAATGAAAGAGATACTCCCGTCAGTTTCTGGTTATGTTGAAAAGGAAATCCGGACAAATCAACTTGCCGGCGTGCATCTGTACTGCGCCGCCATTCTGGCTGCGCGTATGGAACGCCACGATTTAACGGATCAGTTTCTTCGGGATAAAATTCAGGAAAACATTAAGTTGCAGAAAGACAAGCCTGGCTACAATGCTTTTTTGAACTTATTAACCTGCTATTACTTAAAAGATTACAGGGGTATTTACCAGATTCGCAGGCAAATAAAGGCTTTTGAAAGCAAAACTGCGCTGCCCTGTTCGGTTCTGTCCGCCCTGCTGGTGCTTCAGAAAAGTTTTAGAAAACCGGTGGATGACTTAACAGAGGAAGTGCTTTCGTTCCGGCAGGGGAATGGCGGTTTTAAAGCTACGAAAGCAGCTCCCATACCCGATTTGCTGTCGACTGCCGTTGCCCTATATGCACTGAACTTTTCGGGGTACGATTTGGGTGCCATTAAACCCACAGCATTCGACTTTATCGATGCCTTGTATGTGGATGGTGGTTTCGGAGGGAATATCCTCGATCCCGATCCCGATATAGAATATACTTTTTATGGTTTACTGGCCTTAGGTGCTTTAGCGTGAGATAAAACGATTAAACCAAACCTGCCAGGTTTTTAAAACCTGGCAGGTTTAAAGATACTTATGAACAACACTGAAATACTTAACAAATATCAACAACTTACCACTGAGCTGAAAGCCCGGATAAACCCGCAGGGTTTCTGGACCGGAAAACTTTCTACCAGTGCATTGTCCTCTGCTGTGGCAATTGTTGCTCTAAAACTGTCTGGAGAGGAAAGCGAAAAAGAAACAGTTCAATCTGGTTTTAAATGGCTGTGCCACAATATTAACCATGATGGTGGTTTTGGCGATACGCCGGAATCGGTGAGCAACGTAAGTACCACATTGTTATGCTATGCTGCTGTAAAATACTGTCAGACAGATAATAACGGAACTGCCACCCTGAAGGCTATGGAAAAATGGCTTTCGGGCAATGGCATTCATTTGGGCGAGGACTCCCTAACCCGTTCCATCCTGAAATTTTATGGCAACGACTTCACCTTTTCGGTTCCTATTCTCTCCATGCTGCATCTTTGCGGTGTGATTTCGCCACAGTCCATTCAAAAGATTCCGGCACTGCCGTTCGAATTAACGCTGTTGCCTGCATCCTGGTACCGATTTTTTAACCTCCGTGTGGTAAGTTATGCCTTGCCGGCCCTGATCGGAGTGGGCATTTACCTGCATGTTCACCACAGGAAGTCGTTATACGGAAGGCTGCGAAGCAGTTTTATCCCGGCAGCCTTAAAAAAGCTGGGAAGCCTTGTTCCCGAAAGCGGTGGTTTTCTGGAGGCAATACCGCTCACAGGTTTTGTCGCCATGTGTTTGATGGCATCGGGCCACCGCAACGAAAAAACGGTGGTGAAAGGGCTGGATTTTCTGCGAAACCAGCAGCGCCGTGATGGCGGTTGGCCCATCGATACCGACCTGTCGACCTGGGTGACTACCCTCTCAATAAAAGCTTTCGGGCCCGAATTAGAAAATGTTTTGAATAAAGAGGAAGTCGACACGTTAAGAGACCACCTGCTGAACCTGCAGTACAAAACGGTGCATCCATTTAATGGAGCTATGCCCGGTGGCTGGGGGTGGACAAGCTATTCCGGCTCTGTTCCCGATGCCGATGATACTCCGGGCGCTATTCTTGCCCTTACTGAAATGTACAACGGCTCACGAGGGGAACAGACTGCCCTGGAGAATGGCTGTCGATGGCTTATGAACTTGCAAAACAGCGATGGCGGTTTTCCTACCTTTTGTCGAGGCTGGGGCCGGTTACCATTCGATAAAAGCTGTGCAGACCTTACCGGCCATGCCCTGCTGGCCCTGGTAAAAACTTCAGCGATATTAAGTGCTGCCAGTAATCGGCAGTTGTTGAACAAAATGAAAACATCGGTGCGCAAAGCCACGGGTTACCTCCTGAAGCATCAATCCGCTGATGGATCGTGGCTGCCACTTTGGTTTGGTAATCAGCAAACCGGCGATAAAACGAACCCGGTCTATGGCACTGCCAAAGTATGCATCTATCTGAACGATTGCCTGGAGCTGCCATTTGGTGATGAAGAGTGGAAGAGGCAGATAGTCCGAATGGTGCAAAACGCCAGAAGCTACCTCGTTGATCAGCAAAATACTGACGGAAGCTGGGGAGGAAAGAAAGATGTTCCGGGCACCATCGAAGAGACTGCCCTGGCGGTGTCTGCCTTGTCAGCCACACATAAAGAAGCTGCATTTAAAGGGATTGGATGGCTGGAAGGTCAGCAGCAGATAAAAGCATCTCCCATCGGACTATACTTTGCAATGCTGTGGTACGATGAAGAGCTGTATCCGCTGATTTATTATGTGGAAGCATTACGGAGATTCTTGAAAGGTTGAGATATTAGAAACAGGAATTGTTCACTCTGTGGTTCTCTGTGAAAATCTGTATAATAAAAGAAGTTACACAGAGAACAGAAAAGCACAGAGTCTTAAATAAAATAAAATTATGGCAAATACAAGACTGATATTTGTTGGCGGTTTTTTAGGTGCCGGTAAAACAACCCTGCTGTACGAAATAACCCGGTTGCTGAAAAACCGCCGTATCAGCGTGGGATTAATCACCAACGATCAGGCGCCTGATCTGGCTGATACCGCCCTTCTGGAACAGGAGGAAATCAACATTGCCGAGGTCAGCGGAAGCTGTTTTTGCTGCGATTTTAAAGCGCTCCGCAGGGCAATTGGCAAAGTCGGCAAAAATCTGAAAACGGATGTGATCATTGCCGAGCCGGTGGGAAGCTGCACCGATTTATCGGCAACGCTGATCAATCCTATCAAAGAGATGATGAACACCGAGGTGTTGGTGAGTCCGCTCACTGTATTAGCCGATCCCAAGCGATTGAAGGAGATTTTTGGGGAGACAGGTTCAACATTGCATCCAAGTGCAGCTTATATCATTCGCAAACAATTGGAAGAGAGTGATATTATTGTAATTACCAAAACCGATCTTTACAGTCGCGAAGAAATCAACCGCTTAAAGCAGAAGCTTAAAGAAAGCTTCTCCGAGTGTGAAATTATGGCCGTAAGTTCCAGAACCGGAGAAGGTGTTGAAGAGTGGCTGAATACGGCACTTACAGGGACAAACGCAGGAAGGCATATTCTGGACATCGATTACGACAGGTATGCCGAAGGCGAGGCTGTGCTTGGCTGGCTCAACTGTTCGGCAAGTCTTACCGGCGAAATGGTCGACTGGGATCATTTTTCGCGGGAGCTAATGAATTCCATGGCTGGGAAGTTCGATAGCATGAATCTTCCGGTAGGGCATGTTAAAATGATGCTCGAGAATGGAGATCAGTATATATCTGCAAACCTTACAGGTAATTCCGAGACACTCACGTTCCGATGGTCGGCCGGAACGGGGAAAAGTGCCGAACTCATTGTAAACGCCCGTGTTGAAACTTCGCCGGAGATGCTAAAGGATCTGTTTTTAAAATCTCTGGACGAAACCACAGCGGGAAAGATCAAGGTGAGGATGAATAATCTCCGGAGCATCAGTCCGGGGTACCCCAAGCCTACTTACAGGGTTGAAAAAAAATAGACGACAGTCCACGGTTCTCAAACCTCAGAAATAAGCGACTTTTGTTGGTCGTCTGTCGGTTGTCGACTGTGGACCCGCTAAGTGTATCGTCCCGCTGCACTTGCTTTATCTGGCTTCCAGCCGAATTTTATGTAATTCTAAATTAAAGTGCAGAAATGATCTCTTTGGAAATTCAAAAAATAAAATATGGCCAGAGGCCGGTAAATTTGGTCGTAGCGGGACGCTACGACCAGCATGAGCCTTCAAACTAAAAAAAATTAACCATATGTCATTAAAAATCGCCCATATTATTCCCGGATCCGGGGGAAGCTTTTACTGTGGTAATTGCCTGCGCGACAGCAAGTATTTCGATGCCTTGCGCAAGTCGGGTCACGATGTGATCAAAATACCCATGTACCTGCCCATTTTTTCCGACGAACGCGACCTTGGCAACGTTCCTGTGTTTTATGGTGCAATCAGCATCTACCTGAAACAGCTTTACCCAATCTTCAGGAAAGCCCCGGCGTGGTTTGACAAGCTGCTGAACTCAAAGCCCATGCTGAAAATGGCTGCTTCTATGGCTGGCAGTACACGGGCTAAAGGTCTGGAAGAGATGACCATCTCCATGCTGCTTGGCGAACAAGGCAAACAGCATGAGGAACTGGAACGCATGGTGGAGTGGCTGCACGATCATTTCAAACCCGATGTGGTTCATTTGTCGAATGCCCTCTTGCTTGGACTCGCCAAACGCATAAAAGAAAAACTGAACGTTCCGGTGGTTTGTTCGCTACAGGACGAAGATGTTTGGGTGGACATCATGACCGAATCAAGCCGAAAGCAGGTCTGGAAGCTGATGGGAGAAAGATCGGCTTTTGTCGACCGGTTTATTGCCGTGAGTCAATACTATGCTGCCTTTTCGGCCGACAGGATGCAGATTTCTCCCGAAAAGATTGCAAGCATCTATATCGGAGTCGATCCATCGGATTACAGGTACAAAAACCCGGGCGACAAGAACCGCACAATCGGATATATCTCGCGGATGTGTCACGAGAACGGCCTGGATATTCTGACGGATGCTTTTATTCTGTTAAAAAAACACTCTGGCTACGACGATGTGAAACTGATGATTACCGGCGGGCAGACGGGGGACGATACCAACTACCTGAAGAAAATAAGAGCAGAATTGAATAAGAACGGATTGCTCGATTCGGTTATTTTTCATAAAGATTTTGAAGGCGAAGGGAGAAGGGAGTTTTTTGACCGGGTAGCAGTAATTTCGGTACCGGTGCGTAACGGGGAAGCGTTTGGAATTTACATTGCCGAATCCATGGCAAGTGGTATTCCGGTGGTACAGCCTGCGTTGGGAGCTTTCCCGGAGATTCTGGAGAAAACCGGCGGAGGAGTCGTTTATGGAGAAAATAAACCCGAAATGCTGGCAATGGCCTTGAAGGAGCTGATGGATCAGCCGGAGCGGCTGAGACAGTTAAGCTCCAATGCCCGGAAAGGGACGGAGAAACATTTTAATATCAATTTGTTAGCGACTGAAATGATTGAAATGTATCAGCAGGTGATTGATGGGAATAGTCCAAATCTACCAGGTTTTTAAAACCTGGCAGGGTTAAGATCACTCATTTTTTAAGGCCGGTATTAATGGTTTCCGTAATGCAGAGATCAGCGGAAGGCAGATCCAGACCACTCCGCTCAGGATCATTCCGGTGACTAACATTATTAAATAGGTCGCCTGGATTTGGAAAGCAGGCGATAGCAGAGATGGCATTATCCCCAGCATGGCCGATAAAATCCCAATTCCGAACCCGGCAACCAGCAGCATCATGTTTTCGGCAAACACTATTTTAAATATCTTTTTCCGGCTGAAACCCATGGATGTCATTATCGCCAGTTCCTGACGCCGTTCGAAAATATTGCGCAATAATACTATTCCCAAACCTACTGTCCCGATAATAAAACCCAATCCGCTCAACGCCATGAATACAGTTAGGTAGGTGTTCTCGACACTGTTAAATGTGGCAAGACGAACGTTGGTAGGTGTAACTTCTACGCCGTAGTCGACTAGACTTTGGGATAAAACCTGCGACACCACCTGCCGGCTGGCTGGAGGGGCATCCACCAGAATGGTTTTGGAACCACCTACCGACGGAAACTGTTGTCGGAATATTTGGTTGTATATAAGAATGTTGCCTTGGAAAACTGAATTTTGCATGGCTCCTGCCAATACCAGATAGATGCGTTTTCCGAATTCGTTGAGATAAATAAGTGTATCGCCCACTTTCTTTTTGAGACTGTACTGGATCACATTATGGTCGGCATAGGCTGGGAAAGTGGTGTCGTTAAATGATGTTTCCAGACCTTTCCACGGGTGTTCTCTGGAGATACCTTCCACCAATCGTCCAAAACTGAATGCCCCGGCAGAATCGAATGCAGCGGGGTTCACTGCCAGTATTCTCGGACGTTGTGCCTGGTTCAGGTTGAGGCAACTGGCATCGTCGCCTTCCAACCGCTCAAATTGTAAAAAGCGTACCTGGTCGAGATCGTTTTCGTTGTCCACAATCAGTTTATTCCTACCTTCCGTGGTGTTCAGGTTTACCGCAACCGGACTGGTAGTCTCGGCCCAGAGCAGGTAGCCTCCCGTACCGGAGCTGCGTTGCATTTCTTCTCCATAATAAGTCTTACGGTACGATCCGGTAAGGATAATGGCGAAAGTGCCTATGGCCAGCAGGGCTATCACCGAAATACTTCTGCCGGCATTACGCTTCAGATTTTTATAGGCCAGGGCGCTTATCTTTGGAACAGCGCTTTGCGAACCCTTGTTATTACTGAGTAAGCCTTTGAGCGTGATCAAACTGCCCGCCAACACCAGCGATGCAGAGGAAAGATATAATGCTGCATCGTTTGTTGCATTTGTCACTACCGAAAACAGTACCAGCAGAATTGACATTCCCAGCAGGACCGAACCGGTAAGTATTGTTCTTTTGGGATTACCCGAAACTGATTTTCCCGCGGGTGTTAATCCTTTTAATTCACTGGCAACTGGTTGCCTGAGCTTTTTTCGGGTTACCAGGTACACAGGCAACAGGGCGACAATTGTGCTGATTATCGCTCCCATAAACAGACTTGAAGATGAAATATGCATGTGGAGCATATCCGTTCGCACAATCTCGTTCCAAACGGAATTCAATGCAGTGATGATTCCCTTATTGTAAATAATTCCCAGCAGCGATCCTGCCGCACTTCCCAAAAGGATAACCAATGCCGATTCCATAAACCGCATGCGGATGATGGTTCCGGCGCTGAAACCCAGTCCTTTCAGCAAAGCTGTTTCGGAAGAACGGCGGTCGAAATGCAGCGAGTAAATAAGAACTGTGAGCAGAATACCCGCACCAATGATGAAAAAGCTTAATCCCAGGAATAACTCAGTAAAGTTAACGGCATTTTCTGCAGCCGAGGCACCTTCCTGGTAAGCGTCGATTACCAGTATGCCCAACGCCGATGGTTTTATTTTTGTGCGCAGTACCGTTTCCAGTCTTTCCGGTGAAACCCCGAAAGCATCGATCCTGATTTTGGTAAGCGTCCCGAATGGGTTTTTCCAGATGGTTTTAGCGGTTTTTAGTGAAAGCAGTACCTTGGGAGTACCTCTGTAATCATCCCAGTATTTTTCGTCTTTATCCCGGATCTGCTTTAAATCTACAGGTACTCCTGCATCCCAGTCGCGGCAATTGCCTGCTTCGGATAATCCCTGGAATTTGGGCATCAGCGAGCTGTCAATACGGGGTGTAATCGTAGGAATGATTTTCTTTACCATAAAGTTCCGGTTCGTCTCCCGGAGTTCTCGCATGGCGCCTATTTCATAATATGCGATGTTAACCGAATCGCCAACTTTAGCTCCCAGATCGTCGGCGGCCCAGCGGTTAAGATGTATTTCCCTGTCGTTCAGAGGTTCGCCTGCCAGGGTGGCTGTCACCCCCGATGCGAAAGAGTAGGGGATATGTCTGTCCCTGAGGTTAATATTGTTAACCAGATAGGTAATTACCGGCTCGCTGGCAATTTTCTCCCGTTCCAGCGTGTGCGATACGATGGAGTCAATAAACACCCGCGACGACGACAGGTCCAGCTCGTTGGTTTGTGGCCGCGACGTCATGGTAATTCCAATATCTTTCAGGGTCCAGTTTGCCTGGAGCGAATCTTCCACGGTTGCAGCATTCAAAGGAATTTCTTTTCCACCCATCAGAAAAATGTTTGAAAATCCGGTCATATCCAACCTGTGGGCTAAAAAGTTCCTCGAAACAAAAATATTGTAAACTTCCGACTGATCGTTACCGAGGTTCAGACGACCCAGTTGATCCTCGTTGGCAATCCCCTTTATTTTGAGTCGCAGGGCTATGGTAGGTGCGGCTTCTTTGGCAAAAGGAGCATTTACTGGTATGTGACTGATGTTTTCGATTCTCAGAATTATTTCTTCGCCGGTTTTTAGCTTTAACCGTTCGGCCAGGTTACTGCCAATTACCGCCTCGTTGCTGGCCGGGATGGGTAAAGGCGATTTGCTGATGCTGTTAAACGTACTGTCGATCCCGATAATTCCGGTTTTGTTTACCCGTTCTCCGGTTTCGGGAGCTACGGTTATCCCGCGGAGCATAAGCAGGGGAGTTACCGGAACCTGGAGCGATTGCGATAATTTTTCAGCCAGACCTGCATCCATAAAACGTGTGCCTCCCATCACCACAAACCTGGTATCGCCCAACCGGGTGCTCACTATTTTTTCGAGGCTGAACCGTATGGAGTCGCCTATGACAAACGCACCGGTGAGCACCGCAGCACTTACAGCCATACCTAAAAACAGCGCCAGATGTTGTTTGCGGTAATAAACAATACTTTTGGCTATGAATTTTACAAGCGTCATCATAGAATCGGTCAAAAAATAAAGTTAAACAGATAACCCACCAGCAGGATGCCTGTGAACAGAATTCCGGCAAAAATAAGCAAGAGCCGTGTGGTAAGCACTTTTCGCAACATAATAAATTCCGGGAGTGATAAGGCAGCCACCGCCATGGTAAATGCCAGCGTGGTACCCAGCGGCATGCCTTTATCCACCAGGGCAAAAGCTACCGGAGCAACAGATGCAGAACAGGAGTAGAGCGGAATCCCTGTTAATACTACCAGGGGCATTGTGTACCAGCGGTTTTCGCCGGCAATGGTACTTATCCAAGTTTCGGGAAGATAGCCATGAATAACAGCCCCTGTAAGGATTCCAGCGGTAATGTAGATCCAGGTCCGCGACAAAATCTCTTTTACAGCTTTCAGAGAGTTTTGTATGCGGGTATTTATATCCGGATTTATTTCGGAAGGTTGCCTTTCGTGCCGGTAGTTCAGCAACCAGGCGGGTAAAGAGCTTTCGAGACCGAGTTTACCAATAATGTAACCGGCTGTAATGGCAATGACCAGTCCCGCTAGCAGGTAAACCAGGGCAATCTTTAACCCAAACAGGCTAAACAGCATAATCAGGATCACCTCGTTTACCAGGGGCGAAGCTATCAGAAACGAAAAAGTAACCCCCAGTGGTATTCCTGTTTCCAGGAAACCAATAAACATAGGCACAGCCGAACAGGAACAGTATGGTACTGCAATTCCGAACAATCCTCCTAAAACAGTTCCTGTAAAGGGTGAAACCGAACGGATGCGTTTTTTTATTTTATGATGTGAAATCCAGGAACGTATCAAGGCTAAGATGAATACAATCAGAATAAGCAGCAGAAATATTTTTATGCATGTGAGAACAAAGAAAGATGCTGCTTTTGAAAAACTTCCGGCAGATGCCTGGCCTAAAACACCGAAAACAAGCCAGTGCGCTACCTGGCTTTTAAAGTAATACAATAATAACCAACATGGGAACAGCAGCAGTACAATATGCAGGGATCTGATGCCTTGTAATTTGTTGTCCCGACCAGTCAATTCCTGAAAATTTTACCGTTAACCAGTTGATAGGTAATCGCGGCTCTTTTCACGAGGTCGGGCGAATGCGTTACTGCTACCAGGGTGAAAGGGTGCGATTGTCTGAGTTTCATAATCATATCCATCAGTTTTTCGGCTGAGTTTTGATCCAACGAACCGGTAGGCTCATCGGCCAGAACTATTTCGGGTTCGTTTATGAGCGCCCGCACCAAAGCTACTCTCTGGCATTCGCCAACCGACATTTCGCCGGGCAAACGGTCTTTTTTATCTGCAAGGCCAACTTCGTGAAGCAGTTGTTTTGCCCGTTCCGGCACATATTTTTTAAATTCCGGTTCACGGGGAATAGCCGGTAGCATAATATTTTCCATCACAGTAAGTTGAGGCAGCAAAAAATGCGATTGAAACACAAAGCCTATTTTGCGGTTGCGTATGGCTTCGAGTTCAGGTTTTGTCATCTGCGACGTATCCTTACCATCCAGCAAAACCTCTCCTGAGTCGGGGAAGTCGAGCGTTCCTGCCAGATTAAGTAAAGTGCTTTTTCCCGAACCGGACGGCCCTACAATGGCTATGGTACTTCCCCCGGGAATGGTGAGGGATATTTCGTCGAGTATCGGGTTGGGGTTGTTAGGGTAATGCTTTGTGAGATTCCGTAATTCGATGTTCATAAATTGCAGTTAAAAAGTTAGCTGTTACGCCTGGGAATGGTAAACCACCCAGTTTTTGAAGTCGGCCGAACGGTTTTTACTAATAAAAAGCTGTTCCGGCAATTCAATGTTCAGGGTAACCATCAGGCGGCTGTCGGGCCACACATTTATGTTTTTGATGCACGATTTAGCGATGATATACTGCTTGTTCGCCCGGAAAAATTCGTTGGGATTCAGCAGTGAATAAATGCTGTCGAGCGTTTTTGAGTATGGGTAGAACTTTCCGTTTTTCAGGTAAATCCTGGTGTGGTTGCAGGTGGTGTAAAAACAGGCAATATCGTCGATAGCAACAGGAATAAGATTGTCGTTCAGCGGTACCAGTATTTTGGCCACAAATTTCCCCGAAGGGAAGAACTGCGGTAGTTTGCTTAAAAAACCCGAAATGTCCTTCTGGCTTTGTTTTTTGAATTTATCGAGGGCAAACTGTAATTCTTTTATTTCAACGGGTTTGAGTAAATAGTGAATGCTGTTCACCTTAAAAGCATCGATGGCATACTGGTCGTAAGCTGTAACAAAAATTACCGGCGTTTCGATGGTGACACTGTTGAAAATATTGAATGCTGAACCGTCGGACAGATGGATGTCCATGAAAATTAAATCGGGTGGAGCGTTTTGTTCCCACCAGAGAATGGTTTGCTTTACGCTTTCGGTAATAGCCACCACCTCGATGGAAGGATTCAGTTCCTCCAAAATACTTACCAGGTTTTTGCTGGCAGCGGTTTCATCCTCAACAATCAGCACTTTCATAGTCCGGTTTTCAATGGTAAATAAACCCGGAAGTTAGTGAAATCGTTTTCAATACGGATATCTGTTTCCATAATCAGTGAAAACCTGCTCCTCAGGTTAGCCAGTCCGGTTCCGTTGGTCACCGGAAGGTCCGTTTTCGGGTAAACCGGATTGGAAACTACCAGCTCGTTGCTCTCGTTCACAAAAATATCCACTACCATTTTATGGTCGCTGTCGATTACATTGTGGATCACAACATTTTCCAGCAGAGGCAAAATGGAGAGTGTGGGTATTTTAAGACAGAATTTTTCTTCGGGAATGCCAATGTTGAAGACCAGTTTGTTGGCGAACCTCGTTTCCATCAGAAACCGGAAAGCCTCCACAAATTCAAGCTCTTCCTTTAACGAAACAATGCTGGTTTTATCACTTTGCAGAATATACCTAAAAATATTCGACAGTTTGTTTACAAATTCCAGGGTCTGGTTTTTATTATTCTCCCGTACCAGGTAGGTAAGCGTGTTTAAGGTGTTGAACAGAAAGTGCGGATGAATCTGGTTGGCCAGGGCATCGCTTTTACTTTTCAGGTTTTCGAACTTGAGTAGTTCAATTTCCTGATCCTTTTTCTGCTGTTCCAGGTAAAGCGAGTAAGCATGACCGGTAAGGGTAAACAGCATAAACACCACCAGGAACTGAAACAGCAGGTTCCCTGTAAAGCAATCCACATGCTTGCTCAGAAGCAGCGATATGGAGACATAAATAAGGTAGGCAACGCCGGTTATCAGTAAATTTATGGTGCTTCGCCGGGCGAGGGTTCGTTTTCGTTCATCCATCAGGTTTTTTCTTAGCAGAAACCAGGAGAGCAGGCAAAAGAACAGGTAACGGAACGCAAAAAACGAAGTGTATTCCAGGAAACTCATATCGGCCCATCCAAAACGCAAATCCCAGAAGAAATAGATAAGATTCGGGTAAATGATAAATAACCCTACAAGGAAGCTGTAAACAATGGAATATCGCGCAATGTGGCTTTGTATTTCTTTCATGAACAATAAAAAGAATTATTGCAAAGAAACTATTTCTGTTTAAATGATGCGTGAATAAGGTCTATTTTATAACAACATGTTTTTCCTGTTTAAAAGTTAATTTTCGCTTTTAAGGGAGAGTAAAGCAGTTTATACAGGGCTTTTTATTGTTATTTCTGCTTGTGAGCTGAACTGTTACGTTTTTCGTCATAAACCCTATCTTTTCCTTTTTTAAAGAAAAATCTGAAATTTATTCCTTTAAAGCTATTATTTTTATTTCGATTTTATGATTTCTAACAAAAACCCTTTGAAATTCTAAGTTTAAATTTAAAACTATTCCAATGAAAAGCTCGCGCCTTTTACTTATTGTTGTTTTGTTCTTTTATCTTCCGGGTATTATGTATTCGTGCAAGAATAATACTCAGCATACATTATCCGCTAATGTTGAAACTGATCCGGGAACTTCTGTTACCGATTCGCTAAAAACTCTGAAACCAGCCCCTGAAGAATTGAAAAAATTCTCCTGGCCTGCTTTTCATGGCAAGGACCGGCAGAATAAATCGACGGAAACCGGACTTGCCAAAAGCTGGCCCCAGGGCGGTCCGGCAAAGTTGTTGACCGTTACCGGGCTGGGCGAAGGTTATTCATCCGTTTCTATTGCAGAAGGTATGATTTTTACCTCGGGAACCTCCGATAATCAGACCTATGTTTTTGCTTTCGATCTGGATGGAAAACTTATCTGGAAAAAGCCTAATGGTACTACCTGGAAAGTGGAAGTGTCCTGGGCTAAAGGATACGATGGACCCCGCAGCACCCCTACTTACGATAATGGAATTGTGTATCACCAGAGCGAAATGAATAAGCTAACCGCATATAAAGCCACTAACGGTGAGATTGTGTGGTCGAGAGATCTGATGAAGGAATTTGAGGCTGAAATGCCCATGTATGGATTTTCGGAATCGGTTCTTGTTGAAGGTGATAAATTATATGTAAAGACTGCAGGCAAAAAAGGATACCAGGTTTGCCTGAACAAAACCACCGGTGCCACCATTTGGGTGAATAACGAAATACAGGGTGCTTATGGCTATAATTCCCCCGTCTCGCACGATTTTGGTGGTTATCACCAGTTAATTTCTGCAAATTCCGACGCCTATCTCGGAGTTGATGCCGAAACTGGCAAGCAACTTTGGAAAGTGGACTTTACAAACCAGTATAACCTGAACTGCACCGATGCTGTAGCTGTCGACGATCATGTTTTTATTTCGAATGGGGCAGGCGGCGGAAGCATGCTGATTAAGCTGGTTTCGTCGGGGAAAACAATCACCCCCCAAACAGTTTGGGAAACCGATTTAATGGACAATTATCATGGTGGAATAATTTACCACAACGGTTATTTTTATGGATCGGGCGATAGGAGCAGAGGCTGGTTTGCTCTCGACATGAAAACCGGAAAGCAGATGTGGAAATCGTCGGGTGGTATGGGTTCGCTTACATATGCCGATGAAATGCTGTATCTGTACGATGAAAAAGGTAGTGTGAAGCTTGTAAAGGCTTCTCCGGATAAATTTGAGATAACGGGAGAGTTTAAGCTTCCGGGCGGTAAAGGTCCTTACTGGGCGCATCCCGTTGTTTGCGGAGGCAGGTTATATCTGCGGCATGCCGATAATTTATATGTATATGATGTTAGTGAAAGTAAATAAGACTATAGTTCAAAAGAAGGTCTTGTCTCGCGATGAGGCCTTCTCCAATCCAAAAATCTGATTATTTTTGGTGCTACATAGAAAGCACACGTGGATAATCATAATATTATTAAGACGCCAGTTATATATTTAGCTCCTTTGCAGGGGTTTACCGATTATTCCTTCCGGCAGGCTTTCTTTTCTCTTTTTGAGCCACCCGATGTTGCTTTTTCACCTTTTATAGAAACACATAGGGTTGATCATAAGGCCTTTCGGGATGTGATACCCGAACGAAACAAAGGTATTCCCCTTATTCCGCAGATCCTGGGAAACAGCGCGACCCAAATGAAACCAGTTATTCTAAAGCTTCGCGAAATGGGTTATTCCGAAGTTAATTGGAATCTTGGTTGTCCATATCCTATGGTTGCTAAAAAGCAAATGGGAGCGGGACTGCTTCCGCATCCTCTGCAAATTGATACAGTATTGAACGAGCTTTTCAAAGATTCTTCCTTTAAATTATCAGTAAAAATCCGTTTGGGACTAACCAGTCCTGATGAGTGCAAAGCTCTTGTTCCGATATTTAACAGGTACCCTCTTACTGAAATAATCATTCATGGACGCACTGCCAGCCAGATGTACAAAGGCGAGGTTAACATATCGGCTTTTCTAGAAATGGCTGATGAGTTGGTGCACCCGGTTTGTTATAATGGAAATATAAACTCATTTCAGGATTTTCAGTTGTTAGCACACCGCATGCCTTTTGTTGCCCGATGGATGATAGGACGTGGCCTTATTGCCAATCCGCTTCTTATTCAAGAAATAAGGACCAATACCAATGCTACTCTATTGGAAAAACAAGATGCGATAGGTCGTATTCACGACCAGCTTTTATACCAGAATAGCCTTCATCTCAGCGGGGAATCGCACCTGATGCATAAAATGAAACCATATTGGGAATATTTTGGCCATTCGTTTCCTGAGGAACAGAAAGCATTGAAAAAGATAAAAAAAGCTTCAAATTTAAATGCCTATATGAATGCTTGTAGAGAAGTGTTCCTCCTGTGAACTCAATCTTTTCTTTTGCTTGAATAATAAGGTGTATTTCTTAATTCCCAATTTTTAACGAATTAAGTTTTATTGTTTTTCCTATTGTAATCCATTAATTTTAATGTAATCTAAAATAGCAACTATGCAACTGCTTTTTTTCCTGATCCTTTTAATTACAGTTTTGAGCTTTTTTATTCTATTCCTTCACCTCAAAAGAAAATATGGTTCAGTTTCCAGTAAAATGAAGACTGATGAAGAAGATTTGTTTGTTTTAGGAAATCTGTTCTGGAACGTATTTAACACTTCAGAATTCCCAATTATTCTGTTAAAGGATTATAAGATTGTCAATTGTAACAAAATGGCAATAAGCCTTTTTGGCGGAAAGTCAGAAGAAATAGTAGGAAAAGCTCCTTTTGAATTATCACCTGAAATTCAGCCCGATGGAAGTGCTTCGGCTATAATTGGAAAAGAACTATTTGATAAAATATTATTTGAGGGAAATGCAAGTTTCGAATGGCGCCACAGGAAAATCAACGGAGAGTTATTTCTTGCACAGGTATCGGCATCATCATTTGAAACTAATGGGACATATTATGCAGCCGCAACCATAAGGGACATTACAAAATCCAGACAAGAAGAAACAGAACTGCAAAATTACAGGCTTAAGTTAGAGCATTTGGTTGAGGAAAAAACCCGGCAACTTGAGAACAGCTACATGGAATTACAAGCAATCAATGAAGAACTGGATGCCTCTAACGAAGAACTTTACGCATCAAACGAAGAGTTACATGCAACAAATGAAGAACTGGATTTAAGCAATAAAGCATTGTCAAAAGAAATTGAAGAACATAAGAAAACACAAGCCGAAAAAGCAATCATTGAGGAGAAATTAAATCAGTTCGTCTCCCAGTCCAGCGAAGCTATAATTATTATAAACGATAAAGGTATTGTTGAGGACTGGAATAGAACGATGGCGGAAATTACTGGTATTTCAAAGGAAAAGGCGTTAGGTAGTTATATTTGGGATGTAACTTATACGATGGGCACTGATCGGGATAAAGCAGAATTGGTTCGAGAAAGGTTTAAAAATCAGACAATACAGTTTTTTGAAGAAACAAAAAAGGGGAACTCTAAGGTACAGGTTTCAGAATCGCAGATCCAACACTCAGATTCTTCTCTCAGATATATCTACACCACACTTTTTCCTATTGTTACCCAGAGTACCATTTATGGCGGCGTTATAATTTCGGATATTACACAGAAAAAAGCTACTGAGGCCCAATTGGAAGAATATCGGACTGAACTGGAAAAACTGCTGGAGCAACGAACCGAACGACTTGAACAATTATCGCTTCGTTTTAACGAAGTTTATGCCAACTCTTCTGATGCTATTACTTTTATGGACATTCTGGATGATGGCCAAACCATAAAGGTTTTCGATATGAATCCTGTAGCAAAAAGGCTTTTTAAAATTTCGGATGAACAGCTTGATAAGGGTGTATTGATAGAAGAATTATTACCCGAAATTAAAATAGACTCCTTTAAACAAAATATTTTGCCAAAATTGCTTTCCGGAGTACCTGTTACATTCACCGATGGAAGAGATACCGGAAATGGTTATTGGAATTCTACCATTTACCCGATAAAGGATGATGCCGGAAAAGTATATCGCATTGCGGCATTTTCGAGGAATGTTACGGCAGAACATGAGCAGGAAAAATTATCGGCCATACTCAATTCGGCTATTGAAAGCTGGCCATACGAATTTTGGGTAAGCGATAAAGATGGCGTTTGCATTTTACAAAATCTCGCATCTAAGAAATTGTGGGGTAATTTAATCGGAAAAAGATTGACAGATCTGGACATCCCTTTGGATACAAAGCAAAAGTCCATCGCTGATGAATTAAATGCTTTGCAGGGCAAATCCTCAAGTTCCGAATTATTATTCGAAACAGCCAATGGCCCGCGATATGTTTTGGCTAAGCTGAATCCCATATCCTCTAAAAACGAAATAAAAGGTATTTTAGGTGTTAGTATTGATATAACTGAATTAAAACATACAGAAATAGCGCTTCAGGAAAGTAAAAAACGTCTCAGTCAGTTATTATCATCCGTTACCGATTATAAATTTACAGTTGAGTTCGAAAATGGCAAAGCGACCAAAACGGTTCATAGCGAAGGGTGTATGGCTGTCACCGGGTACAGCCCTGATGACTTTCAAAACAATCCATATTTGTGGTTCGAAATAGTTCACCACGAGGATAAACCATATTTGGAAGAGTGGGCAAAAAAAGTTGAAAAAGGTCATGATGTAGCGCCTTTTGAGCACCGGATCATCCGAAAGGATGGAGAACCTATTTGGGTAACCAATACAACCGTTTTTAAAAAGGATAGCCAGGGGAATATATTGGGGTTCGATGGTTTAATTTCTGACATAACAAAACGTAAAAATGCAGAACTGGCATTAAGAGAAAGCGAAAAACGCTTTTACGATGCAGTTGATCTCCAGCCAGTTCCTATTGGCATTATAATAGATGGTAAACCATTGTTGTATAACAAAAGCTTTACCGAAAAATTTGGCTATACCATTGAAGATGTTCCAACTGTTGAAAAATGGATTGAAAAGGCCATAATTGATCGCGACCTCCGTGAAAAAATACTGACCGACGTAAAAGACGCCATCACAAGAACAGATAACTATGAGATTACAAGATACGAGAAGGATTATAAAATTCGCTGTAAAGATGGTTCGGAAAAATGGATAGAAATTTATGACAGAAGAATTGGTAATATGCTGATAACTGTGTTTAACGATATTACCGAACGAAGACAAGCTGAAGAAAAAATAAGGCTTAGTGAAGAAAAATACCGCCTTCTTGCCGGAAATATTGATGATGTTATCTGGAAATTAGATATTAACACATTAAAATACACATATTGCAGTCCATCAATTTTTAAGTTAACCGGTTATACAGTTAAAGAAGCTTTGAATTTAAAGCCTGATCAGATTTTAATGCCCGACTCATATGAGCATCTTTCGATTGCTTTACTTGAATGGGTGAATCAATATAATAAAACAGGGCAGGGTATCAACAAAACATTTGAATACCAGATCCGGCATAAAAACGGGCAACCTGTTTGGGTGGAAATAAATGCGGCATTTATTACCGATAACACCGGAGCCATAAAGGAAATAGTTGCAACCTCCCGCAGTATTGAAGAACGGAGAGCCATTCAATCCTTAATTGCTGAAAGCGAAGAAAAGCTACGTACTATTTTCGAAACCAGTAAAGATGGCATTGTTGTAATTGATCAGGATTTGCATATTCTGGAAATCAATCCGGAAGCTCTCAATCGATCAGGATACCAATATGAAGAAATTAGAGGCAAAAGTATTTTTGGCTTCCTGCTAAAGGAAAACCTTCCAGACCTTTTAGAATATCTTAAATCTTTATGGAATACAAAAGCTTCAAGTAACTTCGAAACAGAAATAATAATCAAAGACAAAGGGTTTTTTCCTGTCGAAATAAGTGCATCGACAATGGAATTTAACCAAAATGAAGTTCTCCTGATAATGATTCGGGACATTTCAGAACGGAAACAACACGAGAAGGAGCTGCTGCAAAGTGTTATTAACACCGAAGAAAGAGAAAGAGTTAATTTCTCTCAGGAACTCCACGATGGCTTAGGACCTTTATTATCTGCTGCCAAAATGTATGTTGAATGGCTGGCAGAACCGGATTCCACAGTTGAACCTGAAAAAATTATTCCAGATATAAAAAAGTTATTGGACGAATCGACAAAAACGGTTAAAGACATTTCGTTTAAGTTAAGTCCTCATATTCTGCAGAATTACGGAGTTTTGGAGTCGCTAAAAGCATATGCCGAAAAGGTGGAAAAAACAGGGAAAACACATATTCATATGGAAGCGGTAAATATTCCCCGTTTCGACGAAATAACCGAAACCATTGTTTACAGGGTTGTTTGTGAATGTATCAATAACACATTAAAACATGCCAATGCAAACAAGATTGTGATAAATATGCGAACTGCCGATAATTCGTTGGTTATTAAATATTCGGACGATGGAAAAGGTTTTGATGTTGAAAAAGTCAGAATCCGGAACAAAGGCATAGGATTATTAAATATGCAAAGCCGGTTAAGGTCAATAAACGGGTCATTTTCAATACAAAGCTCGTTAAATAATGGAACAAGTATTTATATTAAAGTGCCAATAAATGTAAAATGATTTTACTTTTAGTAACTTTAATATAAAACATCCTAATAATCGAAAATGATTAAAATTATAATTACCGATGATCATATAATGTTCAGGGAAAGTATCAGCAAAATGCTCACAATGAAAAAAGTTGCCGAGGTGATAGCAGAAACCGGAAGTGGCAATGAATTGCTGGCTTTGCTGGATGATCATAAACCCGATTTGGTTTTAATGGATATTGCCATGCCCGGAATGGATGGAATTGAAGCCACTAAAAAAGCTATTGCAAAACAGCCAGGGTTAAAAGTATTAACGCTTTCATCTTTTGGCGATGAGCAGTATTATTTTAATATGGTTGAAGCAGGTGCCAAAGGGTTTGTGCTTAAAAATGCCAGTTTGGCCGAACTGGAGAAAGCAATAAAAGAAATTGCCGGAGGCGGCAGTTGGTTCTCTTCTGAATTGCTCCAGAAAGTTATTTTAAACATGAGCTCAAAACCCAAGAAGGATGTAACGGAAAATTTTTCGGATCGTGAACTTGAGATATTAAAACTTGTTTGTGAAAACCTTAGTAACGAGCAAATTGCTGAGAAAATAAATCTAAGCTACGATACCGTTAAATGGCACAGAGCAAACATCCTATCAAAAACAGGTTGTAAGAATGCTGTTGGACTATTACTCTATTCTGTAAAGAACAAAATTATTGAGATTTAAATACATAATCCTTATTATTTCAAAGCGTCCTGCAGTTTTTGTTACTGCAGGACGCTTTTTTATACCCCTCCCTGCGGGTGGTAATTCCCATACCTGAATCCTGTAGATTTTCCATCCCCGGGATATTCAAATCAGTTAGAATGGCTGGTGTTTTCATCATTTCCCGGACCTAATTTTACCAAACAAAACAATAAAGTTATGAACGAATATTTAGTCCAGGGATTAATAGCTATTGGCAGTATACCGGTAGCCTATATTTTATTAAAGTTGATCTTCAGAAAATCGATAATGCTCAAATTCAGCTTGCTTACAGTTTCGTTTGCTGTTTTTATGAGTTATCTCACCTTCCTTCAATCTAAGTTTGGGCAAAGTACCACAGTTTTTTTTACCCCGTTAAAGTTTGCGGTTGGCTTTGCCCTGTTTTATTACATAAATATTATACTTCGTAAACCTCTCGAAAAAGCAATTGATCAGGTACGTCTTATTTCGGAAGGGAACCTGAACATCGAAGTCACAAAAAGCAAATCGACAAACGAACTCGGGATTTTAAACAACTCTTTGTCCCAGCTTAGTTTAACATTAAAAGAGATTCTTTCGGAGATATCCAATAATATAGACACTCTGGTAAAGGCCGGACAGCAACTTAGAGAATCGTCGGAAGTTCTTTCGCAAGGGGCAAATGAGCAGGCAAGTTCAATTGAAGAGGTTTCTTCAACCATGGAACAGATGATGGCCAACATTCAAATGAATTCTGAAAATGCTCAAAAAGCAAATTCGATTTCACAAAGCGCCAATGATAAGATTAAAAAATCGGCTGAAAAAACTAATAGCGTAATGTCCAGCAGCAGGATTATTTCCGAAAAGATTACCATCATAAACGACATCGCTTTTCAAACAAATATTCTGGCATTAAATGCTGCTGTGGAAGCCGCCAGGGCAGGCAATCAGGGAAGAGGTTTTGCTGTGGTTGCTTCCGAAATACGGAAACTGGCTGAGAAAAGCAAAGTTGCTGCCGACGAAATTGTATCTCTCACTATCTCAGGTTTAAAAATTTCAGAAGAGGCAGGAAACGATATGAAAAATACAATTCCCGACATAGAAACAACCTTACAAATGGTGGAAGATATTGCAGCATCAAGCCTGGAACAAAGTAATGGAGCGATTCAGGTGAACAATGCAATTACACAGTTAAACCTGGTAACACAACAGAATGCTACATCCAGTGAGCACCTGGCCGAAAGTTCCGATCACCTTGCCGACTTGTCTGTTCAACTCAAAGAGAAAGTTGCCTTCTTCAAGTTACACAAAAGAGCTATTTAGTTTATAATCAGCACAAATTTTACAAAAAGCAAACATGACATCAATTAAATTAATATTGGTGGATGATAATCATCCCTTTAGGAATGCCCTGAAAACTGTACTGGAAAATAAGTTTAATGCCGAAATAATCGGAGAAGCTTCATGTGGTGCAGAGTTTCGGAAGCTTGACAATCTGCATTGTGCTGATGTGATATTAATGGATGTTATGATGCCCGATGTTGATGGAATCACGCTTACCATGGAATCGCTATGGTTTAATCCAAAATTAAAATTTATAGCAATTACAATGCATTACGATAATGTTTACCTCACCACATTGATGGAAGCCGGATTTAAGGGTTGTGTTTTTAAAAGTAACATCTTTTCCGAAATAGCCGAAGCCATCACTAAAGTCTCTGCAGGGCGGTTATTTTTTCCGAAAAATATTATGCTTAAATAAACAGACATACCGCTAATTCTGCAATTATGGACATGCACCATTTAAAACTGAAATTTAGTGAAGAGGCTGAAACGCTCCTGACAAGTCTCGACAATACATTGATTGCCTTGGAGAAGGAAAGCAGCAGCGAATCGGTTGCAGAGGTGTTCAGGGTAATGCACACAATCAAAGGTGCAAGTGGGATGTTTAGTTACGACATGGTAAAAAAAGCGTAGCCCAAAAACTCACCTTGCCAACTGATGCGTCCTTAAAAAAAAATAAGGAAGGTATAAGTATTTCCATGACCGATAATAAAGATAAGGAGTTTGATTTGTATTAAACCGATATGATTCTAAATTCATTGAACAAGCAAAGGGGAAAATAACTTTTCTCCTTTGCTTGTCGATAGCATTTGGTTAACCATAAAGAATTTGGCGGGTTGAAGGGTTTAAAAGTCTTTCCATGCCGTAGAAATATACAGTCCGATTGCATTAAACACGAACCATGCCGTCAGTCCGCCTGAATCGTCCCAGTTGCCGTTTTTCGAACCGACCGCGCATGACTAACTACTCATTTAACTCCTAAAACCTTCACTTATTCGAATTCTGTTATTTCTTCTTTAGCAATTGGAACTACAGGCTTTTTGTATAAATTATTCTTTTTCAGTAGTTAGTATCAGCATTTGTTTAGCCTCACACCCATTATTGGTTGACTAATATATAATACTGTTTTATCGCTCCAGGGAAAATTACCAATACCTGGAGTAAACTGCTTAAACTAGTGAAGGAATTTTTCTACTACAAACAAAAATAGCACTGAAAATCAGTGCTATTAGTGGGTAAAAGTCGGGGTGGCCAGACGACCCCGTATGCCTGCAAATGTGATATTATCAATTATTTAGAAAGAACAATTTCGGGCGGTTCACTATCTGGTTCTCATTTGTTTTGAGTAAGGACGTGCCTTTTTGATGAACTCCGATTTCTATGCAAATGTATGAAAAAGCTCTGATATTTCGATGTAAAAGGCGCTAAATATCTGCAAATTGTATTGAAAATGAGCATTGTTTTTGATATGATTTGTATTGCTTCGTTGGGCTCAACTTAATCATTCAGGATTGCTTCACTTGCGTTACGAATCGAAAAGAATTTTATATTGTTCTTCAATATCCTTGATTTCAGAATCCGTTAGCATATTGAATTCTTTTTCTTTAGCTCTTTTTGATAAAACACCATTGTTCTGTTCCAGGAATCGAATTAACATGGCTACTGTTTTATCCGGCATCTGAAACACATCATCCAGCCAGGCTTTCATTGCATCATATTTTTGAAGATATTTAACCTCTTCGGGAATAATCTTATCGATGGTATAATCAACACATTCGAATAAAAACTCGGCTTGGGTTGTTGCATCAAAATACCGGTAGTAATCCGCTGTTTCATTCAGTACCTCTATGTTGTTGTTCCGTGTCTTTTTCCACTCTATAAACTCAATCAATGGGTGTGAATATGATTCTAATACTTTGCGATAATCATTTATGCGATCGAGTATTGCCGCAGAAACCGGAAAAATAATGCCCTGAGGGGTAAAATTCATTTTGGATAGCAGGTGATGAATCAAATAGCGATGAATTCTGCCATTTCCGTCTACAAAAGGATGAATAAACACAAAACCAAAGGCTATTTGTGCAGCAGTCAGCACCGGGTGGAATCCAGACTTTTCTAGGAGAGAAGCAGTTTCTAGTAATCCATTTATCAGTATTTCCACATCCTGCCATTTTGCAGAAATGTGTTCGGGAATAGGTTCGCCTGTGTTCCGATCATGCTCTCCTACAAAACCGCCTTCGGTTCTGAAACCCAACGCTACAAAACGACTATTTTCTATTACTATTTGTTGTAAGCGAAGTAATTCCTCTTTTGATAGAGGAGAAGAGCCTGCCTGGCCAATAGCCTTACCCCAGCGAATAGCCCGGTTTTGTGTTGGAGTTTCTCCCTCTATGGTAAAGGATGCCCTGGAATCTTTCAGCAGTAAAAAGGCTGAGGTTCGTAATAAAATGTCTCTGTGCACTCCTTTGATGGACGTATTCGTTTTTTGGGAAAGATCTTCTTTGATATAGCTTTCCAACCTGGCAGTTTTACGTATAAGCGGACAGAAATTTATGGTACCGGGTAAATTATTACGTATACGATAGCGGGATGAATTGATGTTTAACCCGGATGTGTATTGAAGATCTTCATCTATGAGTGGTACGTAATTCCCTTCTTTTAAATCGGGTAAGTTTAACTTAATTTGTAAAAGCCATTCATACAGAAACCATATTTTACGAATGTATTGACTGAGAGGCTCGCTTTTTACCCAATTTTCAATAGTTGATATCTCTAATTGATTAAATAGTTTTTTGAAAAACAGAAGGTTTACTCCTTCGTATTTGAGGGCAAAAACCAAATGGTCGTATAAAGTATCCCCGGGTTGATGACGGGGTGTAAATACAAGCCACTCGGCAGTTTGATACTGTCTTCTTTTTTCACTGATCAATGCAAGTTGGGTAGGTAATGGTACTGCTAATTTTAAACTATTGATAATAGCACCGTAACCTACTAATATTCCTTTCTCGGGTGTCGAACGCCCGTGAAAAATAGTTATCTCTTGTGAAAAATGATTATTATTCATATGTTGTTGTGAAAAATAGTTATTCCAAAAATAAGTGAAAAATAATTACAAATGGTGAAAAACAATTAAAAAATAATAAGACCTGTGAAATATGATTAGAAAGTACATTTCCTTTATGCAGTTTTTATAACCTCTGACAAAAAGAGACTTTTCAATCCATGCCATTGGGTTTATTTGCAAAAAAAACGCAATAGGTATAGCTATGTATTTTGAAAAGAGAAATATTTGAAAAACATTTGTAAGTCAGAATACCGGATGTCAATAATTGAACCAAATAAAATATCATTGCTTAAATCGGTTTTTAAAGGCCGGGATGATGTTTTTGCCATACGATGGGAGAAGGGTGGGAAAAGCGGTTATATGCCAGCCTATTTTTACGATCCTTACAGGTTTAAGCTTCATAAAATGCATGGCGGAACACTCCAAACTTTCCCGGACAAAAGCTATTTGCCATATAATGACATTCAAATTGAAAAACACCTGAAAGGCGAACAACAGATTGGTATTTATCCATTATTACAGGACAACACATCGTGGTTCATTGTTGCGGATTTTGACGAGGAAGGTTGGGAAAAATCATGCAAAATCTTTGTAACAGCATGCTCTGAAAAAGGAATCCCTTCGTATTTGGAGCGTTCCCGTTCAGGTAATGGCGGCCATGTATGGATATTCTTTGAACAAGCCTATAAAGCCGAGAAAAGCCGAAAGATATTTATTTCGTTATTGCAACAATCGGGAGCATTTTCTGTGTTTGATAAGAATTTGAGTTTTGACAGATTATTTCCAAACCAGGATTATTTGTCAGGCAAAGGATTGGGAAACCTTATCGCATTGCCACTTTACAAACCATCATGGGACAAGGGAAATAGTTGTTTTATTGATGTCGACACTTTTGAACCCATGCCAGACCAATGGCAATATTTACAGAATATTCAGAGAGTGTCTGTCCCATTACTTGATGACTTATACCAGGAACTTGCTGTTAGGAATATACCTACAATAGAAAGAAACATTCAAGAACCATCAGATACAGGTAAAATTTATATCAGGTTAAACAACAGGGTTCAAATTAGCAGAAATACAATACCCGATACATTAATCGCCTACCTGAAGGATGAATTTAACTTTATTAATTCAGAATACCTGATAAAAAAGAAGATGGGCAAAAATACCTGGGGTAGTGAATATTATTTCAGGAATATTGAGGAAGTCGAAAATGAAGTGTTGTTGCCCCGCGGCAGTATTGGTAAAATACTGAGGTTTTGTCGAGACCACAAGTTAGAAGCTGAGTTCAGAGATGAACGTCAAAAACTGGGAATCGTAAAATTTGAGTGCAGCATTCAGTTGCGTGATTACCAGCTTGAGGCGATAAATGCCGCAAGCAAAAAAGATTTTGGGGTAATAGTTTCACCTCCTGGAACAGGCAAAACAATTGTTGCGTTAAAGATAATTGCTGAAAAGAATCAGCCGGCATTAATAATCGTTCACCGAAAGCAACTTGCAGACCAGTGGATTGACAGAATTCAAACATTTTTAGGGATTCCCAAAAATGAAATTGGTTTGTTGGGACAAGGCAAATTCAAAACTAGCCGAAAGATAACCGTAGCTATGGTTCAGAGTTTACAGAAAGCCCTTGAAAAACCTGGGAATGAAATATTAAATTCATTTGGTACTATAATTATAGATGAATGCCATCACATACCGGCCGAAACATATAGAAACACTATCAGCAAACTTTCAACTTATTATTTTTACGGTCTCACGGCAACCCCATTCAGAAAGTACAATGACGGGAAGCTTATTTTCATTTATCTCGGTGACATAATTGCTGAATTAAAGTCACAAGATATTCAATCGTTTAAACAGGCCCGCGTAATAATCCGCAATACTGAACTTGACATTCCGTTCAACAATAAAACCGACCGTTTTGAAACATTGTCAAAAGTTCTTATACACGATACTGCAAGAAACCGTTTAATACTGAATGATGTCATTTCTGTCTTAAACCAGGGTAAAAAAGCGGTGATATTGACAGAACGTAAGGAACATATAGATACGCTTAACCAGTTTTTAAAACAGAAATACGAAACAATAACCCTATATGGCGAAGATTCCGAATTGTCAAGAAAACAAAAGTGGAAATTATTGAACGAAGGTAACTACCAGGTGCTTATTACAACAGGTCAATTCTTTGGCGAAGGAACTGATCTTCACAATGCAGAATGTTTGTTTCTTGTCTATCCTTTTTCCTTTGAAGGCAAACTTGTTCAATATATCGGCAGGGTACAACGTTCGGAAGTAACTCCTACTATTTACGATTACCGGGATTATAAAATTGAATATCTTAATAAGCTTTTCCTGAAAAGAAATACCTATTACCGTAAACTCGAAAAGCAGGCTTCACTATTTGATGATTTATCAGAAATTGTGAAAGAAAACGGCACCAATCTTGTAATCGAGGAAGAAATCATTATCCCGCTCGAAAACGTAGAATTCAGGTATGGAGCAATTTCGTTCCCGTTTTCAATAAAAGATTTGAATAGAACCGTTGAGTTTGAAATTGAAAACGATGATATTCGACCAGAGTTTGAAGTTCTAAAGCCCTATTTTTCTAAGCTTTTAAACATGACCAGGATTAAGGTTTTTATTTATGCTGAGTTTGTAAATAATACCCTTATTTCACAGAATGCAAAATCATCAGATTTAGAAAGATTGAACCGCGAGATAATAGAAAGCGTTAAGTTCAAGTACATTTCAAAATTTTTCTTTGGACAACAGCCTAAAAACAATCAGTCGGGATTACTTGACTTAAAGCAGCTACAGGACAATGATAAGAATTCGGCCCAACTATTTGATTCAGATGAAGAGTTCATTGAAAACGTACTCAAAAACCAGGACCTGAAACATTACCGCCAAATCAGGTATTTAGCCAACCAACATTTAGGCAACATAGTAAAACTAAGATTCGTACTCAGTCCATTTTCATTTGTATTTTTACTTCAGGGGGTTGAAAAGTATTATGTTGTAATGGAAACATTAGATACGGAGGAAGCCACCTATATTTGGCATTTGGAAAAAGAAACTTCGGTGCTTCGGACTCTACTTAAAGAAATTGACGGACACATCAATACCATACGAAATCAGGGGCGGCAAGCTTTTCTGGAAAGCAATCCTCAAAATTTTATCAAGATATTTCATGATTATACAGATAGCCGCAAGGGTTTTATACTTTGGAAGGATATGGTTGAGGAAGTACTGATATGAGCCCTAAACTCTTTTGTCATTAGCCAATTTACCGAAGTCGAAATTAGTGTAAAATGTTAATGAAGCTTATTACATGGGAATGTTGTCGCAAATGAGAATAGTATGAAATCCGCTACTACAAACATTCAGATGCAAAAAGAATTAAAAGCGAGCAAATTGTATTGAAAATGAGCGTTATTTTTAAAATGATTTGTTTTGCTTCGTTGGCTCAACTGAATCATTCCAGGAACGGAACAATCTGTTCGGTATTTAGACCTGTATACAGACAAAACTCATCGATACTGACAAATTGATGAGGTTCTTTTGCAAAGTGCTGCCGGATCTTATCTAACAACTGCCGTCCGTACCTGTCGCTCTTACCGGTTATCCGTTGTACATCCTTAGGATAAATTATTATGCGTTTTGTTTCCATTTAGCTTTTACCATGCTTTATCCATGCCTTTGATATGGCTTTGGCATGCTTTATCTATACACAAATTTAGCATTTCCTTTAATATATCTATTTTGGAATAAATGGCAAAAATGACCGGTTTTATACCAAAGCGGAAGTGTTGATTTTGAAAGGGTTTAGGTTGTAAATAGCTTTGATGAGATTTTAATTTTTATCATCATGGCAAAGCAAAGTGGAATTATCAAACTGGAAGGTACTATCGGGGATATTACTTTCTACAAATCGCAAGACGGGCTTTTGGCCAGAGCCAAAGGTGGTGTGGATGCGAACCGCATACAGAATGATGCGGCTTTTCAGCGCACCCGTGAAAACGGGGAGGAATTTGGCCGGGCTGGTGCTGCAGGTAAACTGCTCCGGCTTGCCTTCAGGAATTTCTTGCAGAATGCATCCGACAGCAAGATGGTGAGCCGATTGACAAAGGAAATGATGGCCGTTGTTAAAGCGGATGCAACGAATACCAGAGGACAGCGCAATGTGTTGGACGGAGAGTTGGAACTCTTGCAAGGTTTCGACTTTAACATTGACGGAAAGCTTTCGTCTACCCTCTTTCTGGCTTATATTGCCACTATTGACAGGGCAACCGGTGCTCTTAGGGTCAACATTCCGGCATTTTCGCCGATGAATGCCATTGCATCTCCTGAAGGTGCTACGCATCTGAGGTTTGTATCGGGAGGCGCTTCCATAGACTTTGAAGGAGGTGCATTTGAAGCAATCACTACCCAGAGTGCAGATATCGCAATTACCGAGGCTCCGGTTGCTGCTGTAGATCTTTTGAACCAGCTCACGGCAAACAGCACACATCCTTTGTTTCTGGCTCTTGGTATTGAATTTTACCAGCAGGTAAACGGTGTGAATTATGCACTTAAAAATGGTGGTTTCAATGCCCTGGCATTGGTACGGGTTTTAGGAGTTTAATCCTGAAAGCTATGGAAATGTTAGTCAAGCCAGAAACCATTTTTTATTCATTGATTTCAATCTTATTGGGGATTGTTGCATACTTTCTAAGGCAGTTGCATTCGGACTTTAAGCGGATGGAGAAGGATGTCACCGAGGTTAAATCAACCATTAACTTAATCAAGGCTGAATTCAAAGGGATAATCGATGTGATGAACCAGAAAGTAGGGTTCCTGGAGAAACAAATGAATCATTTTAAAACCATTTTTTTCAAATAGATTATGGAAAAGAAAAGTTTGACATTGGTTGAGCGATTAACCGCTCCCACCTCAAAGTTTTTCCGGATCGTCCGGAATGTTGGTTTGTGTTTGGCTGCTGCCGGTGGTGCTATTATAGCGGCACCGGTGGCACTGCCGGCAACCCTGGTAACCGTAGCCGGTTATCTGACCGTTGCAGGCAGTGTGATGACAGCCGTTGCACAGGCCACTGTTGATGGGGAATGACAACCCCAAGTTTTTGAGTTTTTGGAAAGCCCGGGATCAGCTCCGGGCTTTTTTCATGGCCGGACCTCAACGACGATTGAAATAACGGTGTATATATGCTTTTTTAAGGGGTAAGAGCTACTAAATTTTTAAATGCGTTAGTCCAGTAGTATATGGTTTAATATTTAATACGTCTATATATCCAAAATAGCTTTGAGATCTGAGTCGATTGGCGCTGAAGTGTGTTGGTGTTTTACTTTCCAGAAACCATCTGTTTTTACAAATCCTAGTGAGATTCTGTTCCGCATGCTACGCAGTACGATATGTTCGGTTGAAATAGCTTCATATTTAATCAATGCACTTGCAAAGGCAATGTTATCACCTTCATTAATCTCTATCATATCAAAAGTGACATTAACTTTTTCTTCTTTTAAAGATGTCAGCCAATTCATGACAATAACAGACCACTCTTTTAGTCCGGAAGAGAATCCCTGGATTCCCCACATATCAAAAATTAAGACCTTGTCGTGATACAAATTTACCATTACATCTACGTTTTTGTCCCAAGCAGCTTTCTTATAGCACATAAAAAAATCACTTACATTCTCGATACAATTTTGCATAGAAATAGATTTAATATTTTTATTACATTCTAATCTTTTAACAAAAATATAGAGAGAAACAGTAAAATTTAGGTGTAAAAACGCCAAACAAAGGATGGTTTTGTGACATAATAATACCCAGAAATGAGGTTTTCCAAATTCCGACTTTGCAGTTTCTGATTTTACGGTAAATGTTTGCATGGTATGCACGTTTAGAATTTTAGGAGCTACTCAGTTCGCTCGTGAGGGCTTCGCCGTTTCGCTGCGCACACTTATTTTTAAAAGAAGAAAAAAAAAAGAAAAAAAAGAAAAAGAAAGCCGCTTTTACAGGCTGGACGTGAAGGTTTGTCAAGGTTTTTTGAAAAAATACAACCCGAGGAAGAAGGGTGTGGAGATTTTTACAAAAACCCGAAGGGCCTGACCTTGAAAAGCCGGAACGGACAGCCTAACTTTGCTTTGTTTTTAATTTTTGGAAATAAACTTACTTACCCGTAACTTGTACTCTTTCAGAATAGAATTCTTAAAATCAATCGTATGAAACAATACACGCATGCTTGGTTGGCTTTTATGGCAATTAAAAGATTGGAAAAATCTGACATCTCAATTACTTATAAAAGTGAAGCTCAGACTTTGATAAAATGGTTTAAAAGTCATCGTGATTTTGTCTTACAGGGATCCTGGTATCCAGACTCCATCATTAAAGATATGGCTACAAGCCATGTTCTCAAATATAAACCAGATGAGAGTTCGAAAGAAAACAGATTCAGGAAACTACCAAGTGAATATAACTTGTTTAGAATAGGAAAAACAAGTCAATTCTACAAAAAGACTTATGCAATTGAAGGTGGTAATTTACCTGATAGATGTGAGGCACTAGCACACAGTATAGTGGATAACTTAAAGATGCAGGAAAGTGAAGATAAGGGTTCGCCAATTAGCCCGACCGACAATCATATTGCAACACTGTTTTTTATGCTTAGTCATTATATTGCGGATGCACATATGCCATTACATTGTGATGTACGGTCTTTTTCGGATAAAGATGATATTCATGCTCATATTGAAAAAGAATGGGATGATGTTATACAAAAATGTTTTGATATCGATTACGATAACGAGCGATTTTTTTATGACGCATCAGGATACCCGTTAAAAAAGTCAAGCAATACATTGGTAGATTGGCTTGAACAAGAAATTACTAGTAGACCATTTTCAGCAAGTTGGGGAATTGATAATGATAATACCTGGGATTTCATGGCCGCAATAACTCAGTATTCTTATTTAACTGCTTACAAAATGATTCCAGAGAGTTATAATGAGAATAATCTTAACTGGACATCCTTTAAAGGGTTAAATACCGGAATTAGCTTTGATGAATATAGTAAGTATATTCTTATAGATTCCATAGATTCGATATCTAAAGTTTGGTTAAGAGTTTGGAATAAATATCAATGCTGGTTAAAGAATTAATAGGGAGTTTGTTTGGATATTATTCAGATATTCCCAAAAATGAGCTGTCCGTTATTTGCTAAAGGGTACCAGAGATGTAAGCACAGAACAAAAAATACATAAAAAGAGAGGTGTGGAGATTTTTACAAAAACCCGAAGGGCCTGACCTTAAAATGATAAATTATACATTTTACTAATATTTTGTTTTTTGAAAACAGGAGGTTATCCTTTTACCAGAACAACCTCCCTAAATCATTAGATTTTCTTTCCTATATAGAAAACATAGCCATAGAAATCCTTATACTTATAGTATAGTTCGGTTTCATAGCGTTCCCAGGCAATGTATTCTTGGGCTGCTTTGTTTCCCTTGTATTTTTCGAGGAACTTTTCCTGCACCACTGCTAAAGGCTCATAAAAATGTTTTGTCCAACAGTTTTCAGGCAAGACAAAGCAAGCAACCATAATAAATCCTGCTTTCTGCATTTGGGCTACTTTGTTGGGAATCGTATCTATTTCCGAATAAATGTTCATCCAGAAGTCATTGATTTCTTTAGGACGTTCATCGGTAAACCATGAGTTTTCAGAAACTACAAGATAACCACCGGTTTTTATATACTCTTTCCATAGGTTTATTCCTTTCTCAAAACCAATGTTATAAATAGCCCCTTCCGACCAAATCAGGTCTAATTCCTCTTTTTGAAATGGAAGGTCGTCCATTGAACCGGTAATTCCATGTACTCTGTCTTGCAGATTTAGTTTCATGGCATTACAATTGAATTGGTCGATAAACTTAGGGAAAAGGTCAAGACCTGTAATGTGTCCAGGGGCGTGCTGAGCCAAAACCATTGTCTGACCACCTGTTCCACAACCAATGTCAGCAATAAGGGATTTGTCGGTAAGGTTGTCTATAAAGCTCAAGGCTTTGAGCGTTACTTCGGGACTACCAGGCCCTTGGCGTTCCACATTTGAGAAATATTCACAGATTAAATTAAAATCAAAATCGTGTATAGATATATTATTTTCGTTACTCATGATGTTTAAAAATTATGGAAGAACCATCCGCATAAAATGTTTAGCAGAGGCTCAAAGTATTAATGATATAATATAAAAGAAGATATTCCTGACAAGAATATGCCAGAACAAGAAATGTTGATAATCCAAGAGTATTCTCTTGTAATTATCTATAATACAATATCCGAAGTAATTTTAAACATCCAACAATTTAGAATGGCAAAGTTAAAAACAATTTGGAAAGAAACGGTATGTTTTTATTTTTTAGGGGTTATAATGACGCAGGGCATACCGCTGACCAGGGTTGGAAAGGCAAGGGTGGCAACGAACGGAATGGAACAATAGCCGGGCGAAATGGAACTGCAGCGAAAGCAAATACTGATGTGAAAAATTTATGTCATTTGCTTTTGCAGCGGTGGAATGTAGCTCCGGCGTTAAGTTGCGGAATGTAGTGAAGGGGCTACGCTTGTGCGGGTTGCTGAGGCTTATGGCACTTTTGCAGTGAAATGGAGTGTAAGGGTCGTAGTGCAGAGAGGTACGAACGGAACGAAGCCCTGGAACGTAATGAAACGAAGAAAGTGCCATGTACCGCAAGCAAATGGCAATTTAAATATGTTATGCCCTGCACCGCTAAAGGGTGGTGGGGATTTGCCGGATATTCGGGGTAAACATGTCGCTGGGGGAAAAGAAGCTATACCGATTTCTAAAGGCAAGGGTTGAGGTGAAATGAAATGGAGGCGAAACGCTTGTTGAGAGTGCCGAGGTTTTTGCCGATTGATGAGTGGAATGCAGCGGAGGGTCTGGAGTGGAAGAACGAACAACTTTCCGGATATGTGAAGTGATGGAACGGAAGCCCGCAGCGGAATGGAGTGAAGAATGAGGCATGTACCGCAGGCACAAAATATGACATAGCTTCTTTTGCCCCTGCACCTTTGAAGGGTGGCGGGGAACATTGTGGTCTTCTTTGTGCTGTGCACATGAAAATGATCGCGCCACACCACTTAAAAGAGCTATTTAACATAGTGTCGAATTATGTGACAACCTGCACCTTGAATCAATCAATTATTCCGCAGGTTGTGCGAAGCGAACACATAATAGCGCATTATGTTAATATAGCTATCGCAATCCGTGGCGCACCGCTTCATTGCTGGTGAAGCTTCAGCGGAACCAGGCAATTAAATATGATGAGAAGACCGCTTTGGAGCGAAGCGGATTTGGAAGGGCTTTAAAGACTGGGGGAGTGCCGCAAATACCTTGTTTATTTTAATTTAATTCCATTTGCGGCACGGCAGGATTTAAAACCCTGGATTTTGATCGCGAGAATCGAACATTAATACAAAAGTAAATTTTGTCTCACTTTAACCGAAAAACTCAAATCTACTAGTTTCAGAGACTCGATAAAAATATTATTTACTCCTTTTCAGAGTATTCTAATATAGAATATTCTCTGTGATAGATATATTTAATATTTTTAGGTTAAAAATAGACTCAATTATGTCCATTTTTAACTTCTATAATGAAATAGCCAATGATTATGAAATGCTTGTGCCTGATAAGCGAATAGGATTGGTTATTTTTTATTTGTACCAGAAACAGAAGAATGGAGATGTTTCGGCTAATCAATTTTCGGAAGAAGAAATCATCAAATCGATAAGAGAAGTACGTAAAGACTTAAAAACAGACCAGAAGGAACAATTTAATCAAGCTATAAAAGCTTTACAAAAATACTTTTTATGGAGAGATGAAGATAAAAGAATTTATCGTTTTAGGCCTTATGCGTTAAAATGGTGCAATGCTATTGAAGAACTGTTACTCGAAACTTTTAACCCAACAGAAATTCAGAAAGGATTTAAACATTTAATCAACTCTTTAAATGAAGCTCAATTTGAGTCCTGGTATAATTTAACTTTCAATACTTATGCATATAAAATAAGTTCACAAATATCTGCATTAGATAGACAGGTAGCTATTGCGGTAACTGATTTTCGTGCAAAGATTTCAAGTGATGAAACATATGATATAGTTAAATTGAAAAGCATTGTTGATACGTTGGATGATATTAAAAATAAAACTGATGAATTAAATAGTGCTTTTAGTGGATCACATGAAATAAATAGATTGTTAACTGATTACTTGTCAAAACCTGAAAATTTCGTTTATTCTGATAGAATATTGCTAGTAATTAGTTTTTTTAAAGATATTCGAGAAAACCTAAAAATAATTAGTCGGAAAATTGACGGGGTAAAACCCAAGCTCAATGAATATATCAGAGATATAAACCGTCAGGATTTTTATAAACGTTTTAAATTATTCTTAAAGTTTGTTTTAGAGAAAAGTGAAACGGACAAGAGCGGAGTTCATTTACCTAACGCTATCCTCTGTCAACCTTTTGGTTTCAAGGAACAATCAAAATTTATTATAATAAGGGAAACTATTGATAAAAGGGAATTTAATTCTCCTCGTTCCTCAAAAGTAGTTCTTCCTGAAGAGGATAAAGAAGAAACTACCCGGCAACTTAGAAAAGCCAATGAATACCTTGCTTTTCAAAAGAAAGTTAAGGAATATTTAATCGAGATAGAAAAAAGACTTAAACAAAGCAATGAATTGGATTTTTCTGCATTTTTTTTTGAAGTTCTAGAAAAGGAAAATGGCAATAATGATATAGTAGTAAAATTGTCTTTTCAGGCTATGAAAAAATACAATCAGAGTAAAGATTACAATATAATAATATCTGAAGAAAGAGTAAACACTCCACTATTCCCTAAAATCTCAATATGGAAGACAATTATTTACAAGAAAGTTTAGCATATAATTTTCTATCTCAACCTGATGCAAAAGATGTTTTTGCTCAAATTGATTATGCCCTGAAAAATGGGAAACATATACAAAAGCATTATAAACAAAATGCAATGTTTCAATTTATTAATAATAACTATACAAGCTTAAGAAAGTATTATGAAGATTATTTTGAGCTTTTTCTTAATTATGAAGGACAAGGTATTGAAAAATATTATTTTATAGATTTTAGAAAAGACAACAATGAAAACTTTAATAGAGGACAGATACCTGATAAAAATAGATATTACTTGGATGAAGCCTCTATAATTATTGGATTTTTACTAATAAGGATGTATATACTTGAACCAAGTACTGAATTTAAACATTCTTCGTCTGGGTTAAAAAGACAGATACTCCAAGAATATGAAGAATATAAGCCAAACTTACTGCGGTTATTTGCAGGAACAAATGGGTTGGACGAAACAGATTATGATTTAAAATCGATAGAATCACAGATTGACAGAGCGTTGAAAGAATTTGACAAACTGGGATGGATTGATTTTGATAAAAACGAAGAGGTTTTTGAAATACTGCCATCGAGTAAACGGCTATTGAGTATTTATGAAGAACAGATCCGCAATATTGATATTCTTATTAAGCAAAATAATTCATAAAGATGGCAGTAAAAGATTTTCCTCGTATTTATAGCTTATCAACGGTTGGTATTCGTAACCATCATAATACAGACTATCGTTTCCATCCGTTTCGGACTGATTTTACTGGAGATAGTGGCATAGGCAAAACTATGATAGCAGATATTCTGCAATTAATTTTGGTGGGAGAAAGAGATTTCAAATCTGCCACAGAAGCAAATGCAGATCGATTGCCTCGAAAATTAATACTGCAAAGATACGGATATGTGTTTATGAATATTGAGGTTGCACCAAATCATTATCTTGTTATAGGTATGTTTATATCTAGCTCGAGTATAGATCCGTTCATTATTCAGCAAGGGTTTAATTGGGAAGAGTACACCCCAATTTCAAACCCGATTTCATATCGTCGGATGCTTTTCAATGATAACATACTTGACATTGATACCTTATGCGATAAATTAACAGATTTACATTGCAAGAAGTTTTCTCTAAAACGATATCATGAAATACTATTGAATTACAAGATTCTACCAATAGACCTACGTAATGAAAAGGAATTGAAGAATTATGCTCAGATAATCCGTTCTTTTTCACGAGGACGAGGCTTTAAAAATGAATCTGAATGGTTAAAACAGTTCTTTTTTAATGATGACAAAGAAAATGACATATATGAAAACTTTCAACGACATTTAAGTGATATCGATTCTGATTTGAAAGATCATCGTAGAAATAAAGAAACGCTGACAGCGGTTTCTCATAAAGAATCAAGTTTGCTAGAGCTTAAAAAGTTAAAAGATGATAAAGAGAAGAAAGAACTGGAATACTTGGAAGCTAAGATTTATTTTCATTATCAAAATGCAGAAAGACTAAAAAAAGAGTTAATTGAAAATCAAAATAGTCTGATAGATACCAATTATTCAATTACCGTACTTTCAATAATAATTACTAGATTAGAGTTGGAAGGTATGGAGAGAAATAATGAGGAAACAAGGGATAAATTAAAAAGATTAAAACAACTTACAGAAGAACTTAAACAAGCGGAACAAAATATCATTGAATATAAGCGTAAAAAGCAAGAAGCTGAACAAAAGTTCCCAGATCTTGATGAATTATATCTACAGGTAATTGAAGTTGACAAATGGTTAAAAAAATATGACGATTTCGAAAAGTTGAGAATCGTTTTTACCAATCAATCTAAAGTTAGAAGCGAACAGGAAAATTTAAAGATGTTTGGAAGTTTGCTGACAGATAAACATTTGCACGAAAAATTTATTGCATCTGATTGGGCTGTAAGTGTGGAACGTGGGGAGATTATTTACAAACAGAAAATGCAAGAGTATGATTATGAATTAAAACGGTTAAATGCTCTAAAAGAATTTGCAGATATTAATAATAAGGATTCTATTGCAAATTGGGTTTTAGAGAATACCCCAAAACTAACGGTTGAACAAGAAAGTGTTTTAAAGCATTTTCAAAATATCTCTCGAAAAAAACCCGAAATACTAAAAGAAGGAAATAAGTATTTGCCTAAGCCAGAAGACTTATTCAATAATTTAATAGTAACTGAAAAAGAAGAGAGTGGATTCTGGCTTAATTTTAATGGAATCCGTGAATACATCCCTTATGTGACTGAACAGTTTTTTAATACAAATAAAAAAGATGTTATTCTTAATTACTTCCGTGATAACTTCCAGGAAGCTAAAACTAAAATCATAAGTTTAGAGAAGGAAAGAAAGGAATGGGAGTCCCTTGCAGAAATTATTGAGCAGGTAGGAAAGGACGTAGTGTCTTTATATAGTAGGAAACAAGAAATTGAGAATTTTAGTATTGAGGGAAGTCTTGACAAAACAAAAGAACAGTTTGAAAATCAATTGAACAATTATTATTACCAGGCTGAAATAAAGCAAATAAAAGAAGCCCTAAAAATACTTGTAGGGTTAAATGCTGAAAGCGAGCAAATATTAAAAGACTCAAGTAAATACATTGACGACTTAAAAATCTATTTACAAAAAAATAATCGAATAGTTAATGATAACATTGAAAGTATAAATCAAGAGCTTATTAGGCTTGAAATTACTCAAAAGCATGAAGTAACCTATATTAACCAAAAAATAAAAAAATTGGAGCTATTCTTATCAAAATTCCCCAAAGAATACGAGAACAAAATAACCGAAGCAATAGCTACTAATGAGAGTCATATTATAAAAGAGTTAGCTCGTAAAAGACAACACAAGCAGTCCTTAAAACATAAAATAATTGATTTTAATAAAGACATTGAGTCTGAAAATAAGCTGTATGACACAGCTCAACTGCACTATGAAACAAAAACAGGAAAACTACTTGAATTAATTACGAGTGATTATAACTATATATTAGAAAACCCTGAAGTAAAAGAGAACACTAATATGATGCTTGCCCTGCAGCTCTACAAAAATAAATATCAAGCTATTGTAAATGAATTTATAGAAAACCAAAATCACTACTTATTCCAAAATTCGGAGGATTTTATTTCACTATCAAAAGCAATGTTACCCGATGTTTTAGCTTACAAAATTATTAATGATGATTCGGTAGTATTGGATGAAATTAAAAAATATCTTTCGGAATTAACAGAAAAACACGTAGAGTTAAGCGAACGAAAATTCAATTTACTCAAAGAAATATTCTATGAGGTAAGAGATGCTTATGATGAATATATTGTTACAATTCGCAGTATTGGAAATTACTTTCATTCCAATGATAAACAAATTTCACAGGGTTATAAACTCAACCTTAAAGATACGGCATCAGAGTTCTATCCAATAAAATGGATTGAAGATTTTTTAGCTACTTTAGATAATAGAGTTAAAGAAGAAAGGATGCATACTGAGTTATTTAGCACATTACGTGAAAAAATAGACTTAACTGAAATGATGATAACGGCTTATCACCAATGTGGCGGTAAATCAAAGAATCCTGATCCTATCGATCTTTTGAATCCTAAGCGTTATTTTGATATTAAATTTGATATGGTATCGGATGATGGAGATTTAAATGTTGGTAGTGCAGGTCAGACCTATGCTGCTGTGGCTTTGTTATGTATAGCCAGATTGACATTAGTTGAAAAAACAGAAGGAGGGAAACAACATAAGGGACTTCGTATTATGCCAATTGATGAAGCTGAGGGCATAGGTAGCAATTATGGTTTATTGGAAAAAATTGCAGCAAATAACGATTATCAAATAATTACAATGTCCATTCGACCCTTAGATGATTTTAAAGAAGGAGAGCAATATTTATATATGTTAAACGGGAAAACTGTAAAAAATGATCGAATAAGTACTTTTGCGATTTTTAGTGAAGTTGCCGGGGCGGAAATATACACTAATGATTAGTTACTAGTTATAATATGGATAAGCAATTAACCTGGAGAGAAATTAAAGCCTTACATCAGCTATATTTTAATGGAAGTACACGAGCTAGAATTGAAGAGCGACCTTATATTCAATATTTAATAGATAAAAGATTTATTGAATATAAACGTGGCAGTAAAAAAATTATAGTACCGACATATAAATTTCAGGAAAAATACGAGATTGAAGGCTTTTTTGAGTTATACACTAAGTATTATTCGTTTTTATCAGAATTCGAAATATTAACTGATTATACAAATTTCTCAGAATTTGAAATGAGAGGTTTAATGAATATTGTAAAATCCAGAATTTTACTTGAAGAACTTCGAGAAAAAATTAAGGCCGGACAAGAAAGCCGGAAAGGAATATCTAATCTGTTCTTTAAGTCTGCTAAATACATTCAAAAAGATTCTGCTTTGGAACGAGCTGTTCTAAAACTGTTAGGAATTGATGAATTTCCTCAAAATGACAATCAGGGTTTTTATAGAGTACCCTGCAAAAATCCATCCTGCATCATTTTGTGTGAAAATATGTACTTCCTTACTTTAAATATAGCACAACAGAATGGTATAGAGCTCTGGTGTGCTGGCGGAAATAATACTAAACCTTTTGAAAATCTTCCTTAAATAGATTACCCACTTTTTTATTTATGTGATTGGGATTATGATGGACTAAAGATATATGAACGTATTTATGAGATAATATCTTCCATTTCTAACAAGAAGACACCATTGAAATTATTAAATCCTAATGGAAAAAAGGAAAGTATTGTTTCAACTGATGAATATCATAGAAGTAGATGGAATAAAAGTGCAGAACTATCCGGTTTGAATGAATCTCTTTATTCTAATGATCAAATTTTACTTATCAGAAATTTGATCGAAAAAAATGAATGGATTGAGGAGGAAAGCAATAATATCTTGGACATCATAAACATTTTACATTTAATTGGCTAATTAATAACTAATTACCTAAAATCAATTTCTTGAACAATCGTTGAATTTCTCAATGCATCGTATAGAGGTTTGATTACTCCTGTCGCTTGAGGATGTGGCCGATTCCATTTATCTAACCTTAGATCACTATAAGTAAAGACCAGTTTACGTTTTGCCCGTGACATAGCAACAAAAAAAGCGCATGTATCTTCATCCTGTTGATTTTGAAAACTCCAAAATGCTCCATCTTCTAAACCTAAAAAAATAATTGTATCGAACTCGAGTCCTTTACTTTTATGAATGGACATAATTGGAATAGTATTCTTTCCCATAAACGCATCCAGTGCTTCAACCGCATTTGTACAACCTATGGCTGTTTCGGAAAATAGTTTGGTGAAATTTTCTATTAATGAATTCAAATAACTCTTGTTTTTATAGTTAGGATAATAGGAATATAAGGATTTGTGATCAAAGTAATTAACGATCGACTTAAGGAATTTATTTAGATTAAATGTTTTATCTTTTTGGCCTTTTTGGAACTCTTTCATTTTTAATCTAATAAATAAATGAACACTATTTTCAGCATTAAGTTTTTGTTTGTCATCAAATGCTCCCGCTAGCCTTGTTGCAAATTCATAGACAAAGAGTTGCTCATCCCTGGAATTGCTTTTAAACATACAATACAGGAAATTAAGTAGATATTGGACGATGGCTTCTGTTAAAAATTCTTGATATTTATCTTCAATCCTTGCTTTAATACCTTTCTGCTTTAATATTTCGATTGTTTTCGAAGAATAAACATCGACCTGTTGCTTGGCTATTATGCATATATCTTCTGCTTTTATTTTATCATTCTTTAACCATTCAAGAATTTTAGTAGCTATTATTTCAGCTTCTTGTTCAAAATTTATAAAATTCCAAATTTCCGCCATTCCTTCTTCGGAATTCCATTTGCTGGAAGGTGTGATCTGGATTTGAGTATTCATTAATGTATAGACCAGATATTCTTGAAGTTTTATTAGTCTAGGAGCAGATCTAAAATTCATTAAAAGCGGAACTTTTTTTGCTGTAAAATCTTTTCCATATATGTCAAAAATATTTTGCAGAGCACCTGCCCATAGCATTATTCTTTGTTTATTATCACCAACAGCAGATAAAATTGCATTACTATTCAAGAAACATACCTTAAGGAGATCGTATTGTATTTGGGTTGTATCTTGAAATTCATCAAGAAAAACATGAGAATATGTTATTTGTAGAAAATCTTTTATACGAGGATTTGAACTAATGATATAAGTTGCTAGTCTAGAAATCATTTGAAACGACAATTGGGAACTATTTCCAATATTAAGCAACCGTAGCCATACTTCTTTTGCTTTGGTGGCTTCATTAGAACGACTGGTTATTGGCAAGGGGGCATTAACCAATGAATTCAACATTGTATTTTTATCTGTAGAATTCGAATAAGTTAGATCTACGGCTTTGAATGTTTCAAGAATAACTGTATTCCCCAAAATAATTTCATAACTTTCCTTAGGTCGATATGTTTCATGAATAGCTGATCTAAAATGGTCAACAAGACTTTTGGCAAAACTATCGTAGGTCATTGATTCAAATCTGGCACTTATTTCCTTTCCACATCTTTTCTCCACTCTTTCTGCAAGGTTTTTAGCAGCATCACGCTTAAAGCTGATAGCTAAAATTTTCCTCGGATATTTACAGGTATTTGTTTGCAATAAGTAACACGCTCTTTGGGCAAGTAATTCCGTTTTGCCCGAACCCGGACCTGCAACAACTAAGCTATTACAGTTATCTTTTGTAACAACAAGGGCATTCGGTTCTAAACTATATCCATCGACAGGTTTCCAATTATCTGGTTTTAAATAATTACCCATATTCATTTAGAATCTATTACTTCCTTTAACTTATCAAAAATTTCGATAAAAATTTTTGGCATTCTTTTCTTTAATACGTCATCCTCAATAGCTGATAATGCTAATAAATGAGTTGAAGGCTTTCCCCTATAAAGGAAGTGATAGTTATACCAAATCATTAATTCTTTTTCTTCTTCAGTATAAGTTGCACCTTTTGCATCATCAGATTTAAGGGTTGCATGAATTGCGTTTTCAAGCTTGATAGCAAATTTACTAGCTTCTTTTCCTTTGTCGGGGATCTCAGGTCCTCCACCTTTTGGTACTGCAATCTTGTATTCCTCGAAAAATTCCTTAAGGAGTAAAAAGTCTAAATCTAGTGGGGTAGCGTAAAACACATTATATTCATTTAGACGCTTAATCCAACCATCTAAGGTTGTTATTTTTGTTACATCCCAAGTATGCATTTTTTCAAATTTATCTTCTGATAAAACGCCATTGGTAGTTAATAATAATTCATCTCTGTCTGCTCCAATATCAATTAATTGCTGAAGTGCATATTTAATTCTTCCCCATCCGCCTCCTTCTCTTTCTCTGTCTAAATCTAATAGAGTGATGTATGGTATATCTAAGGTATTCAATAATTTCCAAATATGATTTACAAAACGATGACCAAGAGGAACAAAAGTTATTGTATTATCATCAAAATCTGTGTTATATAATTTTGACAATTTGTTAAAAACGATTTCCTCACTATCACCTTCTCCAATTAAAACGAGTTTTGCGAAATATATCTCTGGATAATTTTGAACAGCCTCTTTAATGTATTTATAAGCTTCATCCTCTTTTACAGGAAGAGTAATCGTTTTTACAACAGTTGTGTAATTGTCATTAATTCGGAAATGGCAAATTGCTTCTGGTGTAATGCGTTTAATTATTGCTGGTGTATGAGAAGTTAATACAACTTGTACCTCCGACTGCTCTGATATCACTTTAAGATTTTTTATCACTCGGCCTAATAATTGAGGAGCTATGTGGTTCTCAGGTTCTTCAATGGCTAGCATTGTTAGAAGAGGTTTTTCCACATCCACTCCATCAATTTCAGATTCAATTTTTAAAAGAGTACAAACTAGTGTTATATAAAATAAAGACCGTAAGCCTTCTCCCAGATCGTCAACACGATATGGCTTTTCACCTTCTGGTGGTGAAAATTCAATGTCCAGTTTTTTTAGAATTGAATCAAGATCGCTGTTACCAAATTTAAAATTGGCATCAGAATAGCGCTTATCTTTATGGAAAGTTTTCCAGGAATCACCAAGTTCTGTCTGAATATTGGTAAAACCGGGAAGCTTTTCAAACAGAGCGTTTATCTCGTCTAATTTTTCAACAAAATCAGATTTTAGTTCTTCTGAGTCCCAATTTATCTTTTTTAAAAGCCTATATAATATCGTCCCTGATGCAAATTTTAATTGTTCAGATGGCTTTCGAATAGCTGGTACATAGATTAATTGAAATAATGATTTGTAGTGAGGACTAAAAATCGTTTTTGAATCATCCTGTTCTGCTGAACCTACTGGAACAGTTATAAAGTTTATATGAGTTTCAATAATACCTTCCGGGTCTATTTTTGATTCTTCCCATGTAGATTCCAAACGGATTCTTAAGTACGGTTCACCTTTAGGTTCATCGACAATCATATTTTTGAAAAAATGGGGTATCTCTTTTTCTCCATTCTTCTCTGAAAAATGGAAAATTACCTCAATAGACAGATCGCTTCTTTTTATATCAGAAGGGGATACATCTTTAGGAATGTGGAAATCTTGTTTTGTTATCTCTCGTTCCCAAGAATTAATTCCAAATATTTTCCTTAAAGCCTCAAGAGCAGCAGTTTTACCAGAGCTATTATAGCCAATAATTGCAATCAAATCATCATTAAAGGGTATGACTTCTTCCTGTTTAAAAGATTTGAAGTTTTTTATTTTTAATGCTGAGATCCTCATACTATAGTTTTAAGTTTAGTGTTAGTTAATCTAAATAATTGTTCTTATAAAAATTTCTGAGATTCAAAGTACTTTATAGCGATATGTGCTTTAGAAAATGGGAAGTGACTACCCTTGTCTCCGTTTTCTTTCTCAGTAAGTATTGAAGAAGAATTGTTGCTGGCGGTTTCCTGCTTTCCGTTGGAGCATAATGTTTCAACCCACTTGGAATTTTTAAGGTAAGCCTCTCCTTTAGAATATCCTTGCATATATTTTACCAAAAGGGTAATAACCTCGGAAGCATTATTGAATTCACGGGTTGTCTTTAGAAAATGCAGTAGAAACCAAAACTCGATGCTAGGCATAGTTTCACAGATAAACACTTCCTTTACATCAGCATATTTATTTTTTAGCTTTTCAAATTCAGAGATTTTATTCTGGTTTACGATTGTATCGTAATCGGTAAAATAGATTATTTGATCACAACCGCCAGATAAGTATTCATCAATAATATTTCCTGCAGTTTCAATGGTAATTCTGGAAAAGAGCGATGGACGAATGGTGTATTTATACCCTTTAAGCGTTTTTAAATGCTTCAGGTAATACTGTTCCGTTTGTCCATCGCCTAATACCACATAGGTTTTTCGAGTTTCTCGTTTGCCGGATTGCCTTCCCATATTTAATCCTCCAGGTTAGGTATAGCCCCAAACTTACCTTGCTTGTAAGCATTGTAAAACGAGAGCTCTTTACGGAAGTTAAAATCGGCCATTGAGTATATGGAGGTAGCTCCATCTTTACCTTTCTCGGTAAACCAAATGGCATCCTTTCGCAAGATTTCCTTTTCCTGTAGTAAGGAAAGATTGTGCGTTGTAAATAATAACTGAGCATTTTTCGATTTACGAAGAAACTCACGAAGGAAGTGCATCACCAATAGTGGATGTAATGCAGACCCAATTTCATCAATAGATAGAAAAGCATCCTTTTCAACTGTATTGAAAAAAGGAGCTGACAAACCGTAATATCTTAAAGTCCCCTGCGATTCAAGCGATTCTGGTAATTTGTGAAATACTTCTTTACCTTTACTTAGAACCCGATGTTCGAAAATTGTTTTCTCGACTGGAATTCCCTTTTCTTTTAACATTTTAGCTTTTGCATCATCAGGGAAAGGGCCATTCTCAAGCATTTTTAATAAGTCTTCCGGTATATTCTCCAATGCTTCTTCGAAGGATATGTCCGAGATATTAAAATCGGCCTCTTTGATAAAATCCAAGGCAAGTTTTTTGATTCTTCCATCTGATTTGATATGCCTATCAGAATATTTAGTAAGCGAAGTATACGGGTCGATAGTAGGCATCATTTGATTTTTTAGCCAATTCCCAGGCCTACTAAGTTCAGGTAAAGCAAGGTTTACCTGTGAATATGCTGCAAGTACAGACATATTCTTTAAAGTTTTTAGCTGAATTGCCTCTTTAGCCTGTTCGGAAATCTTTATTTTAGGGCCGAAAGCAACCACAGAAACTTGTTTGCTCTCATCGAAATATCGGTCAAAAATGACCGCAGGCTGAGTTCCCGGGTAATAATAAAGAACTTCTTTCAGGACGCTTTCACTATCGATTTCTAGTAGATATCTATGTTTAAATCCTTCAACATAAAATATGAGTTCAAAACTACCAGATTGATTACTGGTGTGGTCAAATAAAAATGGAATAAAACGGGTTGATTTATCCCTTTCTTTAGGAATATTTTGCACAAAATTTCGAATAAAGCTGAAAGCATTAAGGAGATTACTTTTACCAGAAGCATTGGCTCCGTATATCATCGCCATTTTAAGGATGCGAACACCGGGAGATGGTTCTGCAATGTAATACTCCTTAAGAGTATCGTCGGAGGTAGCTTCAAAACTGAAAGTAACCTCATCTTTGAATGATAAAAAGTTGCGTATTTTGAGTTCGAGTATCATGTCTATTTTTAATTATTGTAATTTGATTACAAAATTAATAAATAGAAATATAAAACGCAATTCTATTTTTATTTTTTGCATTAAATTTGCATTTACACAAAATATAAATTTAAAAGCTGATATTTACACCGACGTTTACACCGACACGTCGGAGAAAATGTTGCAGTAACGTCGGAGAAAAATTCTTTTTTAAGATGCTAGGGGCAATTCCAGTCCGACTCTTCTTATACCAAAACATGATCCATCTAAAAGTAAATCTTCCAGGAAACTATCATAAAATGATAATGTAGTGAAAAGTTTACTCGTCATTTCAGGTCTGAGGTGCTGATAAGGGTGTAGCTAAACGTTTTCCCCCAATATTTCTCTGCTTTTTCGCAAAGCGAAATGAATTTGTTAAATTGGCCAGAATCGGCAAAGACATGACAACCGGCGGACCATTGGTTTACGTTAATGGTTTTGCCAGAGAGGTTTGCCCGGTGTATATTGATGCCGAATATTCCGGTTTCTTCGCGACTGGATGCAAGATCGAGGTAATTGTCTTTATTGAAATCGCGTATTACTGTAACAGGCATAAACTGCATCAATGCTTTGTATTTGCCTTGGTGCAAACCGAGGCAATAGCAATGCAGATATTGGCCTTCTTTTAGTATTGCAGTTCCTTTTGGGCTTAATGGGTGATTAAGGTAATACAAACCGGGGTCGGTAGTGGCCTCGTATTTATTGAAGTTCCACTGGCCTTTATATTTCCACATTACGACGGTGTAATCATCGAAACTGTTAGGTGTGCGATTGTTGTTTCGAATGCCGATGATGTTGAGGCTGTAAGGTAAGTTGTCGGTTTCGAATATTTCGTAACCTTTGAATTTAAGCGCATTGTAAACTGAATCGAAGGTTATAGATGCCATAATTTGAGAATTTGAAGATTTGAAAATGAAATACAAATGCTTTTTTCTTCATACTTTTTTATCGAAAAAAGTATGCAAAAACTCCTGACTGCAAGAACTCGCTCCGGCTATCGCCTTCGCTCAAACAGCTTGCAGCCGATAAGGAATTTTATTTTTGACGCTTCGCGGACTACTGCGATTATGTGTAATGAGATTGATGTTATTCATATTAAATGCGTTTGTCTTTGGCGGAGTCGCTGAAGGCGATGAGGTTGAATTGTTCGCGGAGGCGGCTACGAATGCGGGTGCCGTATAACTCCTCGATCTCGCTGCTGTTGAGATTGGTTGTGAGATGGGTGAGCATGCTGCGGGACACGAATAGATCGTACCTGGAGAGGAGTATTTCGGCCATGACATTGCAGTCGTTGCCGTAATATTTAAGGTTGTTTTCGGTACCCAGGTCATCGAAGCACCAGGTGCGAGGGGTGTCGTTTTTGAATGACAGTTTGCTGTACTTGTGTATTACGGAGTATCCGTCCTGGATGAATTCGAAGCTGACATCGCGACAGGATTTTATGAGGAATCGTTCTTCGGGTTTCTGAAAGTACCTGATGATATTCATTAACGAGGTTTTACCGCAACCTACCGGGCCGGAAAGCAGAATTCCTTTCCGGAAGGAAAGATTGTGCTTTCCGGCTTCGGTACTGTCTCTGAGGAAATAGATCAACAGTTTGTAAATGATTTCGTAATCGTCGGCGATGACTGTGAATCCGGGATGATATAGTTTTTTTCCGATGGATTCGATAGATGCAAGGCATTGGGTGAAATCGAAAGTGGAGCTCATATTTTTTAGTATCAAGTATCAAGACACAAGTATCAAGAGTCAGAAACTTCTCAGGAAATTGAGCAAAAAGTAACTAACAGCCTTTTTCTCATACTTTCTTTGGGAAAAGAAAGTAAGCAAAGAATCCTTGACCGCAGCAACGCGGTCCGTCTCCTGCGTCGACTTCCCTTGAACGGGCTGCGGCCAGTAAGGAATTTATTTATTACGGCTTCGCCGCGCTTCGAATGATGAAAGGGTATCTCATAAAAGAACCAAGTGAACAGCCAAATACAAGCATTATACTTAGAGTGGTTCGCCATAGTTTTTGGATTGATTGAGATTGGTTTGACTGTTGCCTGAGGGTTTGGGTTTGGGTGCAAACTTTGGGATGTTGAGGATCCAGTTTCGGGCTGCGGCTTTCCAATCTTTCATTTTGGCACGGCCACCCACCAGCCAGCCGTTACTTTCGAAGTAGTTGAAAAACTTTTCGGCTTCGACTGCCGGGAAGTTCTTTTCATCGAAATAGATTTTGACATGTTCCAACGGTGGAGGAATGGAACCGGACGAATTGGTTTCCTCCTTCCTTTTCTCTTGGATGAATCCTGAAGAACCGGAACTTTCGCCTGCGGCATCGGCTTTTCTTTCTTTTTGGCCGCAACTTTTTTCTTTCTTTTCATACTTATTCATATCAGAATATTTTGATTCAAAATTTTGTGCTTGTCCAATCAAGTTTTGTTTGTTTTCTATGTTTGTATTGTTTATAAAAGGTCTCAAAGCCATTTCACTACCTTTATCAGTACCATTATCAAAAGTGTACAGGTAAATGAGACTTCCTTTATGGGGATTATATGACGGTTCGTACCGTATATAATTCCACAGGTGCAATTCTTTCAAGCACTTTGTATAAGTATTGACCGAACCGATTTTTGACATTTTCATCACTTCGTCACGGGAAATTGAAACCGGATTATTGAAATAGTTGAGGTTCCAACGACGGAATAATGACATGTACAGGCTAATATGAAATGGTGTAAGGCGCGGATCGCTATCCATGATCTCGAAAATAGCGGTGAGATGCTTGATGTAGTTCATTCATTTCTTTAGTCACTAAAAAGCATAGAATTGATTTGATTTATTTCTTACTTTTTTATCGAAAAAAGTAAGCAAAAAACTCCTGACTGGCTGAACTTGCTCCGCCTCCTGTGTCGGCTGCGCTCAAACAGCAGCCAGCCAATAAGGAATACATAAATGACGGCTGCGCCGGTTGCTTCGAAAAAAAGCTATCGGTTTGTGAAAAGATTAGGCTGTGCTTGTTTGCGGGATTGGAGCATTTCCTGGATATCGGCGTAATCGTAGTACATTACACCACCGATTTTGGTGTATGGCAGGGTGCCATTTAAACGAAGGTTCTGAAGTGTGCCTGGTGATATGTTCAGGATTTTACGGACTTCGTAGGATTTTAACCATTTTTTGGAAGGTTCACCATTGTGCTCTTTAAAAAGTTGTTTGATTTCGTCGAGTAATTCCATTTTAAACTCTCGTAAATCGTCGGTTGTGATAATCTCTGTTGCCATATCTTATTTTTTTGAAGTTTTGTATATCAAATTTCAATAAATAGGCAGAAACTTTTCACCAAGGTATAACCAAGTTGGTAATAAATTAGTTTTGAGCTTTTTTGATCTAATTTAGATTGAATTTTAGCAATATAGTGCTTAAAAAACAAAACAACCAAGTTGGTGTCAACTTGGTTGTTTATTCGTCTTGTTCGTTCATTCTTTTAATCAGCGCAGCTTTTAGAGAATCGAGGTATTTGGTAGGATTTTGCCGGCCTTTTATTTGCTGGTAATCCCTATAATAATCACCCAGGTCGATATTAAACATCGATTCCATAAAACTGGCCAGTTCCTTGATACCGGTATTTCCGCAGTTAATACTTCTGGCCGAATGAACCGCGTAAATGAATTCGGTAAGGGCAATTTTGGAGTCAGTCCAGGTATATTTTTCAATGGGTGTAGAAAAATTCTTGTTGGTGGCATATTCTTTTTGTTCAAGGATAAATAGCTCTGATTTAAGATAAACGCTTAGCTGGTCGTTGGCTAAAATTTTGGCAGCTTTATAATCGTGACTTGTGGAAAATTCGGGGTCGGCATCGTAAATAAAGGTGTCTACATGTAATCGAATATCGAGTTTTCCCCGAACGAAATATTTATCGTCGAGATAGGTCATATCGTTACGCATATACTGATAAAATTCGAGATTTTCAGAAAAGTATTCTTCGAGCTTGTTGAGCTCGTTTACCAGGTATTTCTTTTGTGATTTATCGCTACCGTTAGGTCGTCTGGACTCGATGTTGAAAATCTTTACAAAATAGATGAGTTTACTGTAAATGGAGGGTTTTATTTCCTTAAAAAACAGAATTTCTTCTTCCTGCGATTGGAACTCATGGGTACTAATATATTGTTTTACATCTTTCAAACAATTGTTTATACAGTTGATAGATTGCTCAACTTTTTTCAGCAGAGAACAATCTTTATTTTCGATATTCCTGAGTGCAGGTTCAAGATTTTTACGTACTTCAAAAACATAATCTAACATTTGCAACACATCCCATTAATACAAGCAATCAAGTTTCTGCCTCAAAGCAACTCTACAATCCATCAACGTGTTGCAGAGGCTTAAGATGTTCTGAGTACTTTGTTTACAGATTCCGGTTTGGGCAGAAAATTTAATTACCGGACAATCAAACGAGTTGTAATAATTTGTCTACCGGTATTCCGGTAATTTCCGAAATCGTAGTAATATCTATACCCGCTTTTTTTGCTTTCTTCGCTATATCAATTTTACAATTGTATTGTTCCAGGTTATTAAACAGCATATCCACTAATTGTCCGATGGCTTTGGGGACCCGGTCGCTCTCATTTTTTACATCGATCAGGCAAAATGTTGAATGTTCTTTGTGCAGTATCAAGTAGTAGACCCCAGCAATTAAAATAGCGGAAATGGCATTAAAATCAATTCCACTATCGCGGAAAATCTCTTCGTACTGTTTAATCAATCCTTCAGAGAGTGTCTCGCGTTGACGGGCAATGGCTTTAGTGCGTGTACTAAGCTCGGCCAGTTCCCATATTAAAAGCTGTTGAAGCTCCTTATTGCGGTAAATTGTTTCGTATTGTCCGGAAATGATTTTGGAAAGGAAACCTTTAAAATCGGTTATTTTGTATTCTTTGTATTGCTCAAGCGATTTTAGCCAATAATCCTGTTTCTCAATGTACTGTGTTAACAGTTCCTGGAAGTCTTTGTAATGTCTATAAATAGTGTTTTTGTCCACCTGTGCATATTCTGCAATGAGGTTAACCCCAAGATTTGCAAATCCATGTTTTTTGAGAGCTTCTCCAACAGAATCCAATAATTCACGCCGGATTTGATGCTTGTTTCTGCGTGATTTCTTTTGTTCTTTAATATCCTGTGTATTAGTCATCATTCTCCATTTTTGTAATTTATAAAGATACACATTCCGGTCTAATCCTAACGGATTTATCCACCAAAAGCAGGGCATCAATCAGTTTGTCAAGATCTTCCAAGGTATGCGTTGCAAGGATGCTAATCCTCAACCTTGATTCTTTACTCCTTACTCCAGGGTAAATAATGGGGATAACATAAATGCCTGATTCAAGCAACAGCCGTGCAGCCTTTTTTACTTTATAATCGTCGCGTACCATAACCGGGATTATAGGCGATTCCGAATTACCAATGTCAAAACCCTTATTTCGAAGACGTTCTTTAACGTACTCAACATTCCGCCAGAGGTTCTGCCTTCGTTGAGGTTCAATGTCAATAAGTTCAATAGCCTTTAATACCGAAGCTGCAACAGCCGGAGCCGGGGCAGCAGAGAATGTGCTGGAACGGGAATAATATTTTAAATATTGAATAAGATTGTAAGATGAAGCCACAAAACCTCCCACCGCACCAAATGATTTGCTGAATGTACCCGTAACAATATCTACTTTCCCTTCTAAACCAAAGTGTTGAATTGTACCTCGTCCCACATTTCCCATAACGCCAATGCCGTGTGCGTCGTCTACCATCAGATAAGCGCCATGCTTATGACATATATCGAGGTATTCGGGTAAAGGTGCTATATCGCCATCCTGCGAATAGACGCCGTCCACAATAACCAGTTTAGTAAGATATTTGTCTTTTAGGCTCTCCAGCGTACAATCGAGATAATCCGGATCGTTATGTTTTAAAGTTTTAACGTTTGTAGTGTATAGCCCGTCAATAACACTGGCATGAACATATAAATCCATTAATGCAATGTCCTTTTTTTTCAGCAATGCGAGCAGTGTTCCACAATTGGCGCCAAACCCGGCAGAATATATTAATGCATCATCGCATGACACAAAGGAAGCTATTTCTTTTTCGAGCTGGTGGTGCAAGTCCAGGTAACCTCCAATAATAGGAGAAGCACATGCTCCGGTTCCGTATTTTGTCATTGCTTCAATCCCAGCATGTATAGCTGCAGGGTGTTTGGAAAGTCCCAGGTAATCGTTGCCGACAAAACTTATCGTATGTTTTGGTACATCTGAATAATGATCAATGATAGTCATTTGAGAACCAATACCATCCAATGATTGAAGTCCGTAGCCCCTGATATTATCACGATCCAGTTGACTAATGAATTCCTGAAAGTAATCTGCACTTTGAAAAATGTCCTTATCAGGCAAGTCAATAAAATCTTTCAGTGTGTAATATTTTTCCATATCCACTTTTTTTGGTTGATAATCTGAGGATGACTACTTACTTTTTTATAAATACGATTTTGAAGTAATTTAGTTTCAAATAAAATATCTATTATAATATATTGTATTATAATATATTAATAAGTTAATAAATACTATTTTGTAGCTTAAAATATTCAGATTGATAGTTCTTAATTGTAAAATCTATGATAACTCTAATCACTAATTTTTGTGCAATAAAAAACCGCCTCAATGCTGCTTTTGAGACGGTCTTTTTGTTTTCATTTCATAAAGGGTCGATATCAACCCGGTTTACTATTACAAACCTTCTATCAATATAATTTACAAAATTATTACCAGAACTAAGCCTGCTGCCACCAATCCAAGTCCAGTATTTCTAATTTCCTCGTCTATACTTGATTTCAATAGCAGGCGTTACGTTTGGATTTGATATCACCAAGGTAGAGCTATCAAGAAGCTTATAAACCAGAATAACAGTATCCGCTGCAATTGTATTCGGGGAAGAAGAAAACACGAATGTACTGTCGGTACGCAAAAAGGATGCATTGTTTATAATATTAATACTGATAACAGGATTATAAAGAACTACCCCATTGTTTGGTAATCCAAGTTTTTCATCAACAGAGTTAGAAAAGAAGTTCAATCTTTGTCCGTCAGATATGTTTTTCCAATCTGCTTCTCCTGTTTTGCTTTCGATTTCAGTCCATGAAATTCTATATCCATAAGTTGGGGGATCGATTGAAATTTCGGGAGAGTTGTTATCTTTCATGCATCCTGAAAGGAATAAAAGTGATAAAATACATGTCAAAAAAAATTTCATTTCTTAGTAGATTTTAAAAGTTGTAATTTCTATACCTAAGACGCCATTCCAAATGAATTGGTTGCTTATCTTGATAAGAAAAATAATTAATTGTAAGAAAATTTACCGGAAGCGATCATCGTGATTAGCTTCCGGTAAATTAATGTTCTAATGCTTCGCTAATGGTTAAAAATCATTAGGGATACGTCCTCCAGCAGGAGGATTAGGATTACCATTATTTAACTGAGCCTGTAATGATAATCTTTCGGCTTCCGTCATAATCGTATTGTCAGATTTATATACAATATCATCAAGCTCGCGGTAAACGTCGGACCGGGCTATGTATGGTAAATATAAGCCATTTACCCATCTTCTGTCTAAATCAGATGGAATATTTCCCTGGTCGATAGCACTTCCGTCTATTCTTGTGTACATTGGCTCACTTGTGTTTACAACAACACTAGAACTACTGGTATATGAAGAATATCCCATTATCGAGGTAAAGTCATAACTGCCAATGTAATAATAATTGGTGGTTCTTTTAGCGAATTGGCTTTGGCCTGATGATGTTAAATTTGACCAATTAATTGTAACGTAACTATCCCTGTCCGGACGGCATTGCTCATGCAGCATGCCTGTGGCATGTAATATCTCGTGTTCAATTACGTTTGTATTCCAAAAATAAAAAGCAAAATCAGCAAGACTTATTTGTTGTCTTCCCCCAATTCTTCCAACATAAGACTGGCTAACATCTCCAGCTACATAGGTGAAGTCAATGTATGGATATGCAAAACCATAAGTAGGGTCGACCGTTGGTTGTCCTGTTGCATTGTAAAACCTAATATTCGTTCTGGACTCAATGTCATAAAGCGCTGTCTTAATAGCTTCTCTCTGATAGTAGGTCAAATTAGCATTGTAAGTGAAACGTACCATCGCCCATAGATTATAGGGTGTAGGATATAACCCCAAAGCTTTAGTATGACTTAATGGTAAGTTAGTGACCGGATTTATTGAAGTTGGCGGCTCTGGATTTTTAGGTACTCCAACAAATATTGTTCCACTGTCATTCAAGGCTTTTAATTGTTCGGGTGATAGCAAAATGTCCCCTTCCCAAAGATAGTTCTCTCCTTGCTTTTCAACTACAACCCCAGATTTGAGGGTTATCAGTTCCCCGGGAGAGATAGCTTTTTCTGATTCAGCAATTCCTATTTCTTCCTTTTTAGAACAAGAAAATAATATTAAGCCTAAGCTTAATACGAACGTAAAGTTTAAAACATTTTTTTTCATGATTAAAATATTTATTGGTGAAACGAGTGATTATTGTTCGTTCATTTTAACCCCGGACAGAAGCGCTGAAAGGTTTAAAATTCCAAAGTGATCAAGGCAATAATGGTTGTTTTTCATAGAACCAAACTATTAGATTGCTAAAGCGCCAATGAGCTGGTATTTTTAAGTAGTACAAATATAGTCAAATTTTATTAAACAACTAAAAAGTATCTTAAAAATACTTATACTAATGAAATATAGTATATTAATTTATATATTTTGTATATAGTTTAACAACATAATAGTATTCAATTGTGGATTTGTATGCAGATTTATTTTGGATTAAGCATCTTTGAGGTAGATTATTTGGATTTAATATTTACAATTTATTCATTAACTGACCTGTCTTGAAAACCTGCTTTTCTATGTTTATTGGATAAAATATCTCTCAAACTTTTCATATCATCACTTACCTTCTGCTCAATGACTTTGGCGTAAATCTGTGTTGTTTTTATGCTGGTATGACCCAATAACTTTGAAACTGTTTCTATTGGTACTCCGTTGGTAAGAGTTACCGTGGTAGCAAAGGTGTGACGGGCAATGTGAAAAGACAATGGTTTTTCGATGCCGCAAAAATCTGCAATCTCTTTAAGGTAATTATTTAAAAGTTGGTTGGCGTAAACCGGCAAAAGCCTGCCACTTTCTAAAACGCGTGGATTATTTTTATACTTTTCAACGATTGCCATGGCCTGTGGCAATAATGGAACACGAACGGGAATATCTGTTTTATGACGGCAGGTGTTAATCCAGTATTCGCCATCAATTCCCAATGAGAGATTTTGAGGGGTTAACTCGTAAACATCAATGTAAGCGAGACCTGTATAGCAACTAAAGACAAACATGTCTTTTGCGTGCTGCAGTCTAAGGATTCTAAACTCTTTCTGTTCAATGGCAGCCAGTTCGTCGGCTGTAAGAAATTGCCTGTTACTTTTAATAAATGATGGTTGGAATTTCTGGAATGGGTCGCGGTCGAGCCAGTCGTTTTTGATGGCCATGTTTACGACTTTACGCAAGCGCTCGATGTGTTTCATGATGGTATTTTGTCCGCAAGGTTTTTTCTGGTCCTTGGGAACATAGGCTTTCATGAATCGTTCGAACTCGGTTAAAAACCTATAATTTAATTGTGATACGAAAACGTCGGATGTTTTGAGGTGGGCTTTCAGGTATTCTTCGACATACCGACGAGTGGTAAAGTAGTTCTTGAGAGTTCCCCATTCCAGGGTAGTTCTCATCTCAGTATTGTGATAATCGAAAAGAGACATGAGCGAGTGTTCCTTTTCTTCGAAACCGCAAAACAAGTTTTTTACTGCCACAGCTGTAACCAACTTCTTCTTTACGGTTAATTCCTGGTAACATTCGGTTAACCGGCTACGGATTTGCTCCAGGTAAGCGTTGAGGTTTCGGATTTCTTCGCTTTTGCCCTTGGCCGAGCCTTTAGCGTCGCTCCAATTATCGGGATTAATGAACTTTTTGAGGGAAACCTCAACGCGACGGCCATCTACCGAGATGCGGGCATAAATAGGGTAAAGACCATCTTTGGCTTTGTTGGAGCGGGTGATAAACTGCACTCCGAAGGTGTTGTTTGTTCTCATGACAATTCAGCTTTTGAGTTTTTGCATTTAAATGATTTGGTTCACCGGAACTCATTCCGAAAATGCCCTCCAAACTCATTTAAACAAGACCAAAACAAACGTTACATTGTATTGATTTAATACACTTTGCATCGTTTTAGGTGAACTAAATTAATCTTTAATTTGGTTCACCGTTTAGTTCTCATTTCCGTTGAAATTGTTCAATTGATATCGATTTACAAAAAATGAAAAAGCCTGCAAATCATACTATTTGCAGGCTTATGATATGGGAAGAAACCCATTTTGTCGGGGTGAACCGACTCGAACGGTCGACCACTTGCACCCCATGCAAGTACGCTAGCCAACTGCGCCACACCCCGATTTGCTTTCAATGCATAAATTTTGAAAAGCCCTGCAAAAATAATCATCTGTTGCAATTCTGCAAAATTTTCATGATTTTTATATTGGCATAAATATTGGCATGCACTGTCGCAAATAAAATAATCAAAGTATATGAGCTTATTTAAACCATTGGAGAATCTGGAATCGAAAAGCCCTTCTGCAAAACCTGAAGGCGAAGCCGAACATGTGAAATGTTTAATTCTTGGCTCCGGTCCTGCCGGATACACAGCAGCTATTTATGCTGCTCGTGCCAATTTGTCACCAGTTATGTACGAAGGCTTGCAACCGGGCGGTCAGCTTACTACTACTACCGAGGTTGAAAATTTTCCCGGATATCCCAATGGAATTACCGGTCCTGAGATGATGGAAGATCTCAAAAAACAGGCAACACGATTTGGCGCAGATATTCGTTTCGGGTATGCCACTTCTGTCGATTTTTCAGGTTTACCTCGTAAAATTATTATCGACGAGAAAAAGATCATTACTGCCGATGCTGTTATTATTGCGACCGGAGCTACCGCAAAATATCTGGGACTGACTTCCGAAGAAAAGTATAAAGGTTTTGGAGTTTCTGCTTGTGCAACTTGCGATGGATTTTTTTATCGCGGAAAAGTAGTTGCTGTAGTAGGTGGCGGAGATACGGCTGCTGAAGAAGCAACATACCTGGCCGGGCTATGTAAGAAAGTTTATATGATTGTTCGTAAAGATTACTTAAGAGCATCCAAGGCTATGCAGCATCGTGTTACAAATACTGCAAATATTGAAGTGCTTTATGGACATATCACCAAGGAAATTATCGGCGACGATATGGGTGTTAATGGAGTGATTCTCACAAATGCCGATGGCAGGGATGTAAAAATTGACATTGATGGATTCTTTGTTGCCATTGGGCACGAACCTAACAGTACCATTTTCCGTCCATACCTCGAAGCTGATGAAATAGGGTACATCAAAACAATACCAGGAACAACTAAAACCAATGTTGAAGGGGTTTTTGCCTGTGGCGATGTTCAGGATAAATATTATCGTCAGGCAATTACTGCTGCCGGAACGGGTTGTATGGCCGCTCTGGATGCGGAAAGATACCTGGGCGAAAAAGGAGCGCACTAGTTCTATATTTGTAACCAATTTTGATGGCGTAATGTCTAATATGATGTTACGCCATTTTTATTTTGGAGGGTTTTAATTGCTGGTTTACCGGTGTATTTGATTGTTTTCCCGATTTTACCTGTCTACCGAAAATAATTTAAAGTAACTTTATAAAACTGGGCGATTAATTACGTTATAGATACATATAAATTAAAATGAAAGAAGTTAATAGGTTTCTGTGGGCCATTTCAGGACATCAGAGGGATATTATTCAGGAAACAAAAGTTGATAATTATAGGGCTACAGTTGTAGGAGCAATATTGCTTATGGTTGGTATTTATGCCACGCTCGCCTGGACCTTCTTTTTTTCAACAGTTATGGAGAGTAGTTTATTGGCATTGTTGTGCGGATTGTTTGCCGGCTTCTTTATATTACTCTTCGACCGGGCTCTTATTTGTTCAATTTCTTATGGAAAAAAGAATTTTTGGGCATTGAGCTTTCGTTTTACTTTGGCCCTCATTTTAGGAGTTTTTCTTGCTCAACCTATAATTTTGAAGCTTTATGAGCCTGATATAAAGCGAGAGGCAGCTATTTTGGTCGATAAAAAGAATCAGGAGCGGAAAAAAGAAATAGAGCAGCTTTATGGCAAGGAAGTAACGGATTTGCAAGCTCGCAAGAAGGAAATAAATGATGTCATTGCAACCAAACAGGAGCAACTTTTAATTAACGAAGATGCTTTCAAGAAAGAAATGGATGGGAGCGGAGGAACAGGAAGATGGGGGTATCATACTGTTTCGCAGAAAAAAGAAAGTATTTACAAAAAAGACCTGGCAGAACTTGAAGAACTGAAAAAACAAGCTCAACCCGAATTAAAAACAATAGATACAAGGCTTGATACTATTCAGGCTGATATAAACCGGCAACTTAAATCGTTTGTTAGTGCAACTCAGAACCAGGGTTTTCTTATTCAGGCCGAAGCGCTTCAATCGTTGCTTAAAAGTGATAAGACCAATACTCTTGTAAGCCGGTATTACCTGTTGATGGTAATTTTGACACTTATTGAGTTATCTGCTTTAATTTCTAAGCTCATCCTGGAAACAGGAAGCTATGGTAGAAAAGTTGATTATTATATTGATAAGGAGAAGAAAGAGATTGAGGCCGATAAGGAATTATTCAACAATAAAATTGATAATTACCGAAACTTAACTCTTGAAAGGGAAACAAGTATTATTAAGGAATTTTTCGAGAAGACCAACTCGGTAAGACAGGGGAAAATGGACGATATTATTAAAACCTGGAAAGAAGACAATCATCAAACTTACAGTAATACCTGGGGAATAATGCAAAATAAACTTTTTATCCATAATCCGGAGAAATTTGATATCATATCAAATGAAGATTTAGAAAAGAAAAACTGAGATAAAAAGAAAACCAGCAAGGAAATATTTATCCTGATTGCTGGCTCAATTCAAGTTCCCTTTTAAGCTATTATTATCTTAACAATAAAATTGTTCCGGTTTTGGTTTCTATCCTACCATCAAAAGTTTCAATTTTGATGGTATATACATATGAATCTACCGGTTGAGGTTTTCCCTGGTAAGTTCCATCCCAGCCTCTGGAGGTATCGGTGCTTGAAAATACCATGTTGCCCCATCGGTTGTAAATTTTAAATTCCAATAGCTGTTTAACATTATACCCCTGAACCTTGAAAATATTGTTTGGTTCGGCGCCCGATGGGGTAAAAGCAGAAGGTACATCAAACGCCTTTTCACCTTCTTTAAAGCTTAAGTTAATAACCGTATCAACAGTAAAGCAATTATTTTTATCTTTTACCTGGAGGTTGTACGATGTACTTAAGCGGGCTGTGGAAATGGGATCGAAACAATCAGCGCACGAAAGAAAATCTGCAGGCGACCATTTGAATTTAGCACCCGCTTCGGTATTTACTTTTATTTGAATCGGTCTGCCTGCTACAAATGTACCCGTCTCTGCTTCTATCTCAAGTACCGGTTTTTTCTGAACGGTTACTTCAATGGAATCTTTCCTGAAGCACTGCGAAACTGGTTCTGTTGCAAAAACTATATATTTAATGGATTCCGTAGCATTTGAGATGGGATTTGAGACATTTGAAGAACTTAAATAAGTATTTGGCTCCCATCGGATAGGGTGATTACTCAATGCTTTAAGAGGAGCATTTCCCCCAAAACATATAGTTGTATCGTTACTTAAGGTCAAAGTTGGAAATTTACTTACAACAATGTATTGTTCAGTTGTGTCTTTGCAACCCTGTAGACCGGAAGTAGCAAGAATTACTTTGTAAATTCCGGGAGCAAAAAGATGAGTGGGCGATTGAGTTGCAGATGTGCTGCCATCTCCGAAATTCCAGTTGTAGGTCGTTGCACCCAAAGACGAATTCTGGAAAGAAATGGTTGTTCCTTCACAAACTGAAGTGTCGGCAACGTTTATGCCTGCTGTAACTTCGTAAATATGAATTGTTTCTTCAACCGGCGGAGGGATGCACTTCCCTTTATCTCCAAATAAAATAAGTTTTGCCGTTTTGTTACCAACGGAATTATACCGGTGTTTAACAGGATTGGCCTTTGAAAGATTGCCATCGCCAAGATCCCACTCGAAGCTGTAAACATTAGCAGTATCGTTCGATAAGGTATAGGTAATTTCATCGCCCTGGCAGGCTTCCTTAGGAGTTACTGCAAAATGGCCTGTAGGTCCGCTAATCTTTATCTGTCGGCTAAAGGTGTCCAAACATCCATATGTTGTCTGAATTTCAAGTTTGGCAGTATAAGTTCCTGGTTCTGTGTAATTGTAATAAGTTTTTTCCAGATATCCGGATGAGGTGTTATCGCGGTGTCCATAATACCATTTACCACTCAAAACAGTTTTGCTTCCTCCAACATGGGTTAATGTATCCATTCTTGGATAGCAATTATAAACCGTGTCGGAAGCAGTAAAGCGGGCATCGGCTTTCTGAACCTGGATATAGCTGTTGTATTTTGCTTCTTCGGAGCAACCAAATTTGTATACTTTTAAACTTACGTCGAAGCTGCCACTGTCGGCATATATAAATTTGGTGGGCTTTTCAATTGACCGTATTATTTTGCCATTTCCAAAGTTCCAAATAGCACTATCGGGATTCGGATAGTCAAGGAGGAATTGAACTTCACTTCCGGCGCATACCTGGGGTGATGTAATAGCACTAAAATTTGCAGTTGGAACGGCTGTCGAAATTTTCTTTTCAAATTTTGCCTTGCATCCAAAGTCGTCGGTTACATTTAAAGTCACCAAATATTCTCCGGGGTATCCAAAGGTGTTATTTACCGTATTCACTTTCGATGTATAATTCTCAATATTACCATCATTAAAGTCCCATTCCCAATAAATTAACGGATGAACATCGGGTGTGGAGGTGTCAGTAAAAGTAACGGGCAATGGAGAGCATCCTTCTGTGCGGTTAGCTGTAAATCCGGGTACTGGCTTAAAAACTCTGATTGGTTTGGAAATTGAATCAACACATCCATCCTCGTAAAAAGCATAAAGTTTAACATTGAAGGTTCCTCCGTTTGCAAAGCTATGCGGTACCGAATCTTTATGAGTACGTATCATTTGAGAGTTGTCGCCAAAGTTCCAGAGGTATTTTTCGGTGCACGAATTATGCATATTATGAGAGAGTTTGCTATTGAAATACACCACATCGCCTGCGCAAACCTCAGGCTTTAGATTAAATGCAGGTTGATGATCTCTCACCTTAACCACGCGTATTACAGTATCGGAACAAGCTCCGTTAAAGGTTATAAATTTAACGGTATAATCACCTTCTGAAGAATAGAAGTGTGTTAACTGCAGGTTGGTCGTATTAAAGCTTTCGTCGCCAAACTCCCATTTAAACGAGGTTGCTCCCTGGGCAGTTGCTTTAAATTCAATAGCACGTGTCAGGTTGCAGGTGTTGCTATAGCTGAAATCTCCAACCGGACCATCATTTTTAACTTCATTGAGCTTTTCTATTTCCGATAAACAGCCATTGCTTTCTACAATTAATTTTACAGCAAGAGATCCGAAATCTGTTTTCATGAATACCGATGGATTCGCAACTTCAGGGCATGAAGGAACTCCTTTCCCGCCGATGGAATAGTGCCAGCGATTAATTCCTATGGGAGAAAGGTTTGTAAGTTCAATTTTTTGTGATGAACAGATTGCTGCATTATTTGTACTGAAATTAGGGGTAACCGTATTTCCAACTTTTATGGTTACAATATAAGATTCATCAACACACCCTTCGCTTGTTTCGGCTATTAATTTGGCCTCGTAAATTCCGGGTGTATTATATGTATGCGATGATACTGATGATTCAGTTCCATCCCCATATTTCCATGTTCGTTTCGTTATGGGATTCGCTGACTGGCTAATATCGGTAAAGTTTACTGTTAAAGGCGCACATCCTTGCCCTGTTGATACCGTAAATAAAGCGGTTGGCTGCTGAACAATAAAATCCTTTTCAGTACTGTCCTTACAACCATTAGCTGTTGTTACTGTAAGTTTAACGGGATAATTGAATGCTTCGTGAATAACATACTGGTCTTTATCTGCGGGTTGGGTATAAGTTTTAACAACATCCTTGGTGGTTACAATTGAGGCATCATGGAATGTCCATTTATATGAAGTGCTGTTTGCCGATGATTGATTGGAAAACGAAACTGTAGAGGACGCATTACACGATTGGTCGGGAGATATGTTGAATGCTGCAGTTGCTTTTTCAATTGTTATATTCCACATTACCGTATCAGCACAGGCGCCACCAGGAGCTGCTATCAGCCTTACTTTGTAATTTCCGGCATTGTAATAATAATGTTTCCCGGTTGAAGATTCGGAAGTTGAATTATCTCCAAAATCCCAGAGGATATTTGTGCTCCCTGCAGTCTGACTTGAAAAATCTAATTCTCCGGCACACACAATACTATTATTGGTTATGGTTTTGGATCCTTGTTTCAGGGTTCCTTGTGCTTTCACTTCACCAATAACAATAGAAGTGCCGTCTAAGGTGTTTGAGCAACCATAGCTTGAGTTAACAGTGAGCTTTACATTGTAAGTTTTAAAAGCGTTGTATGTGTTTGAAGGACTAGGTAATGTTGATGTTTTCCCGTCACCAAAATCCCAGTTATAAGTGAGGGTACCTCCACCAGTAGAATTATTGGTAAATTTAATATTAGCTGGTAAAACACAAGCCGTGGATGGTGTAGCAACAAAACTTACAGTAGGTTTTTCAACAAGGTCAATTAATTTTACACTATCCTTAACCGATTTACAACCATTGGCATCGGTAACTTCAAGATAAACATCATATTTTCCTGCTGAAGTATATGGTACCATCGGACTTAAATCGGAACTCACAACTCCATTTCTGAAGTCCCAGTTTCGCTTTGTTATATTGGCACTCCCGGCAGTAGATGCATCAGTGAAGGTTATATTCATAGGTGCACAACCTTTTGATGAAGGGCTTACTGTAAAATTTGCAACCGGATTTTTATATACCGTGATACTTACTTTTGAAGTACTGGTCTGGGTTCCATTGGAAACTGTCAGTGATGCTTCCACCAGTCCAGGTTTGGTATAATAAGCTACCGGATCTTTTTCAGTGGACTCGTTATCATTACCAAAAACCCATTTGTAGGTCAGAGTACCCGATCCGGTACTATTGTTTTTAAAAGTTACCTTGAGTGGTGAACATCCTTTATCAACGTCAACAGTAAAACTAGCAGTAACTTGAGCCGAGGAATTTGAGAAATACAGTAAGGCTAGCCAACATGTCAGGATTGTTTTTATAGTCTTCATTCAAAAAATGTTTGGATGAAAATTAGATTTTGTTATGTGAATATTTAAAAAAAAGCCTGTATTGCATTGAAATCAAAAATTTTTTGTAACAAACTAATTTATTTACGTATACTATCGAAAATCAAAAAAGTTAGCGAAATTGCAAACTTTAAAAACCATACTACTGTCAACCCTGATATTTACTGTGGGTAGCCTCAATGCTCAGGACATCCATTTTAGTCAGTTTTATAATCTTCCAATGCTTATAAATCCGGCTTCAACTGGAAATTTTGACGGCGACTGGCAGGCATCTGCCGGCTATAGAAATCAATGGAAGGCTATAGCACAGCCATATCGTACTTTAGCTGGTTCTTACGAGAGACAGATTTATATTAAAAGTCATCACGTCAGTGGCGGACTTTTTATATTGAACGATAACTCAGGTAACATTGCACTTAAGTCGAACCAATTTGTATTATCGGGGGCATACCACCGGACAATTTATAATCATAAGTTGCATGGAGGGATTCAGATTGGTTATGTTCATAAAAGCGTTGATTATGGTAGTAACACCTTCCCCGATCAATGGGATCCAAACCTAGGTTACTATAATCCGGGTCTAAGCACAGGAGTGGAAAATGGCGACCGTTTGTCATACCTGGACGTTAATTTCGGGTTGATGTGGCAAAAAAAGTTTGGAAAATTCTTACCAGAAGGAGGTTTTGCATTATACCATATTAATAGTCCTAAGGAAAGCTTTTACGATGCCGATATACATCTTCCTATGAAGATTGCTTTTCACGGAGGCTTAAAATACGATGTTTCCTCCAGTTTTTATATCACTCCAAGACTTCTTTTATTAAATCAGAAGGGAGCCAAAGATTATATTTTCGGGTCAAGTACCGGAGTTACCATTTCACCAAACGCATCAGGTGTTCGGGAATTAGGTGCTGGCGTATTTTTACGCAATACATTAGCCAGTAATACCGATGCATTAATTGTAAATGTTAGTGCTCTGGTTAGAAATATTCAGATTGGTATAAGTTACGATTTGAATATTTCTTCGCTCAAAGCATATTCAAACAGCAGGGGCGCTTTCGAAATAACGCTTATTTACCGGAGTTTAAGTACAATATTAAATACATTCACCATTCCCTGTGAAAGATATTAAACATATTATCTGGTTCGTATTACTCCAAGTTGCTTTTATTGGAGTGAGTGCTCAGAGTAAGTCTGGGGAACAATGGCTTTCGGCCGGACAATTGAAAAATTTTGCCAGGAATGCTGATCGTTTAGGCGATGTATATACAGCTATCGATTATCTCGAAAGATATTGCAAGTTAAAACCTAAAGATGCTGAACTCAATTTTCGTCTGGCCGAATTGTATCGTGTATCACGCAACTATGAGAAAGCAGCACCTCAATATGCCAAAGCATATAAGAATGATCCGGATAAATTCCCGGTAGCTCTTTTCTATCAGGCACAAATGCTGAAGTCACTTGGAAAATACGACGAAGCCAAAGAGATGTTTACAAAGGCCCAACGTAAGCTGAAGGATTTCAGGAGTGAGACCATTACCAGTGCTGTGCTTAAAGATGAAATAAAGGGTTGTGAAACGGCAAGTGCAATCATTAACGCACCGGTAAAAGTTTCTATGGATCATATGAATTCAACCATCAACAGACCTCATATCGAATTCTCGCCCATTCCTTTCAACGATACCATACTTATTTATGCTTCTCTAAAACTCGATTCAATTAACAAATTCAATCGCGATAATCCGGGGATTTTGCCTGTACGTCAGTTTTACACTGCAAAAAAGGTCGAAAACGACTGGATTGGAGGCGAAAAATTTACGGATGTTATTAATATACCTGGAGTAGAAACAGGAAATGGCTCTTTTTCAAGAGATGGTAAACGTTTCTTTTTTACCCGTTGCGGACGGAACTGGCAAAATAAAATGAAATGCGAAATATATATGTCCGAAAAGGTAGGAAATTCCTGGTCGCAGCCACAACGATTGAACGACCTGATTAACACACCCGATTATACAGCCACTCAGCCTACCGTAGGAACAACATCCAAATCGAATTTCGATATTCTTTATTTTGTTAGTGATCGCCCCGGGGGCAGAGGAGGTATGGATATCTGGTACTCCATTTACAACCCAAAAAAGAAAGAATTTCTTGCTCCTAAAAACTGTGGTATGAAGATTAACACTGCAGGCGACGAGCTTACACCTTTTTACGAACATTCCACACGTACACTTTATTTTAGTTCAGCCGGTCTGGCTGGTTTGGGTGGTCTTGATATTTTTCAGTCTATGGGAGAGCAACGAAAATGGTATACACCATCAAATGTTGGTTATCCGCTTAATTCCAGCTACGACGATCTTTATTTTACGACCTCCCGAAGCAGAGAAGAAGGTTTTTTTACATCCAATCGTCCCGGTGGTTTGGCTCTGCATAATCCAACCTGCTGCGACGATATTTATCATTTCCGTTGGACCGATTTCATAAGACTCGATGTTACTGGTCAGGTTTTTCCTAACGAAAAAACAGAATACGGGCCAAAAAAGAACTATAACGATTTCAACTTCATGAAAGCAGCCGATTCAATCAAGCCCATGCAGGGTGCAATTATTGGTCTTTACATGATTGATAAGGAAACTAAAGAAAAGGTATTTATTGATCGCGATACTACTGATGTTAACGGAAAATATCATTTCGACCTTTTACCAAATAAGGATTACAAATTCGAAATGGAAGGCTTTCAATATTTTAACGAACAAGTACATCTGTCGACTGACATGATAACTTTTTCGTTTACAATCGAAATGCCGCCCATTTGGGTTAACGTTATTACAGATGATCCCATTGTGCTTAAAAATGTATACTATGCATTTGATGATGCAACCCTTTCGGATGCTGCCAAAAAGGAAATTGACAAAACCCTTCTGGAACTTATGCAAAAAGCTCCCGACTTAATCATTGAAGTTGGTTCTCACACTGATAGCCTTGGAAATAGTGAATACAACAAGAAACTTTCGCAGCAACGTGCTGATAACGTAATAAACTATCTTGTAAGTAAAGGTGTAGAGAAAAAGCGCTTAACAGCCGTTGGTTATGGTGCCGATAAGCCTGTGGCAAATAATTTCAACAAAGATGGTACTGATAATGCCGAAGGTCGTGACAAAAACCGAAGAACAGAATTCCGCGTAACTGGTACCCTGAGTTCTAAAACTGATGACATTGATGTTGGAGAAGACACTAATTAAAGTCCTAAACATGAAGAAGTTTTTAATTTTAATAATAACAGTTGTAGCTTTTTTTCAAATTAGTATTAAAGCTCAGGATGGAGCTTGTGGAACTTCTGTCAGTTCTGCCCAGGTAACTTTGGAAAACAGCATCAGTTTGCCATCCATAAAACCTAATGAAAGTACATCTCTTTTAAATACCGAACTTTCTGTTACTGTTTATATTATTAAGGACGATGCTGGCCTTGATGGCATAGATGTGGCTGCAATAAATACAGCCTTTACAAAACTGAATTCAGCTTTCTCTTCTGTTAAACTGAAGTTTAGAATTTGCAATACTGTCTCAATCAACAACTATCAGTTCAATAATTTAAATGCTGGTCAGAACGAAAAGGATCTGACAATTCAATATAATTCCAAAAACACAATAAATCTGTATTTTGCATCAACATTGGTGGATAAAGAAGGCAATCTTGTGCCAGGTTATAGTTATATGCCAGCCGACCAAATAGATGCAATATTTTTAGATAAGGATTTTATTACTGGTAATGAACTCATTCATCAGGTTGGTCATTTTCTGGGATTGTATCATACTCATGAGATTATATTTGGTGCAGAACTTGTCAATGATGTCAGTTGCCAGAATACAGGAGACCGTTGTTGCGATACACCCGCTGACCCAAGAATTGCAGGAGCATTTGATAATAAGTGCGATTATACTGGAAGTGCTAAGGATTCCAAGAATAATTTTTATGTTCCTTCAATCAACAATTATATGTCTTTGGGAAATGATGTATGCAGGTGTGTCTTTACTAACGATCAGTTGAACAGAGTTATATATACCCTGAAAAATCAGAAGAAGCATCTTTGGTAAATTATTTAGATTGCTTTTCCGAACAAACCATAATGATCATCTTGCATGCGTTTGTATTTTTCATTCCACACGACTTATGGAAATACATACAAGCGTCATTAAGCTTTTCAAGCTTATAGAATGCCATTCCAAGATTATAATAAGTAACAGCGTTGTTAGGGTTCAACTCATCTGCACGTAGAAAATCATTGACTGCAGGTTCATAGTTGCCCATTTGATAGTTGGTTAATCCCCGGCTATAAAATGCGTTGGCATTAGAAGGTTCCAGCTCTGCTGCTTTGTTATAATCGGCAAGTGCTGATTCATATTCCTCAAGAAATTGATATGCTATTCCCCGGTTATAATAAGCTGTAAATGTATTATTCTTTTCATTCAGACTTAAAGCTTTGTCAAAGTCCGACAATGCTTTTGAATGCTTTTCTCTACTGTTGTTCAAAAGGCCCCTCGCAATAAAAAGTTCGGCACTTGATGGAAAGGCCACAATGGCATTATCAAGAACTTTGTAAGCTTCTTTAACATCACCTAAAAGGTTATAGGCCTTTGACTTACCAATATATGCCTGAAAGTTTGATTTATTCAGTTCTATTGCTTTGTTGAAAAGGGTAATAGCTCCCGCATAATCCTTATTCGATACCAGAATTTCACCTTTTGTAGTATTGGCAATATCACTCTGTGGAGCTAGTTTTAAGGCCGATTCGGCAAGGTTCAGAGCTTCTGAAAAATTTCCAAGTCCATTATTGGCTTGAGCGCTACCACACAATGCCTGAATACTAGATGGATTTTCCTTTAAGGCCTGAGTATAATTATTTAATGCTTCTTTAAAATTCTTTTTTTGAAGGTTTGCATTACCAGAAGCAATTAAAGTCGGGTTTTGTGCGATTAAGTTACTTCCGAAAAAATAAAAAATAAAAAATAAAAATAAACTCCGGTACATTCTTAAAAGTTTTCCCTAAAGTTAAATTTTTTTTAATACAAAAAGTATAGAAGAATCTATTCTCCAATTATTTTCACAAGCACCCTTTTGCTTCTTTTTCCATCGAACTCACCGTAAAAGATTTGTTCCCAGGGACCAAAGTCGAGCTCGCCATTGGTTATGGCCACAACAACTTCGCGACCCATAATGGTTCTTTTTAAGTGAGCGTCGGCGTTGTCTTCAAACGAATTATGCTTGTATTGCGAATAGGGCTTTTCGGGAGCAAGTTTTTCAAGCCATACTTCAAAGTCCTGATGCAGCCCCGCTTCATCATCATTAATAAAAACACTGGAAGTGATATGCATGGCATTCACCAATAACAAACCTTCTTTAATACCGCTTTCGCGAAGACATTTCTGAACATCAGGGGTGATATTCAGAAGTTGCCTTCGTGAAGTGATATTGAACCAGAGTTCTTTTCTGTAGCTTTTCATTAGCTGTTAAGCTTAAGATCCTGAATTATGTTTTGGATTTTATCCGATAATTTCTTTTCTACTTCTTTATACTCAGCAATGCAGTTTAGTTTTTCCTTTACACCAAAGTAGAATTTGATTTTAGGTTCGGTTCCCGAAGGACGGATTGAAATTTTAGAGCCATCCTGGGTTACAAACTGCAAAACATTGGATTTTGGTTGATGTATGGGTTCTTTAATTCCGTGGATCACGTGTAACGAAACTTGCTTTTGATAATCGTGAATCATGGATACCTTGGAACCATTAATTTCTTTAGGAGGGTTTTTTCTGAAGTTGTCCATCATTTTTTGGATTTCTTCAGCTCCTTCTTTACCTTTTTTGGTAACTGATAATAAAGATTCCTTATAGAATCCGTAACGGATGTAAATTTCTTCCAAAAGGTCCATCAGCAGCATTCCCTGGTCCTTGGCCCAGGCGGCAGCTTCGGCTATTAAGGCGCACGACATAATTGCATCTTTATCGCGAACGAATTCTCCGGCAAGATATCCGTAGCTTTCTTCACCACCGCCAATGAAATTCATTTTGCCTTCATTCTGCTTTATTATTTCGGCAATATATTTAAAACCGGTTAAAACATCATAGCAGGGAACATTAAAGTCCATAGCCATTTCAGCGAGAAGCTCAGTAGTAACAATAGTTTTAACAATGTACTCTTTGCCTTTCAGTTTTCCGGTTTCTTTCCATCTCTTCAACAGGTAGTAAATGAGGATGGTTGCGGCCTGGTTTCCGTTAAGCAAAGCTATTTCGTTATTACGTAACCGAACGGCAAGGCCTACGCGGTCAGCATCCGGATCGGTAGCCATAACCAAATCAGCTCCGGTTTCCTTGGCTTTCTTGATGGCCATATCCAATGCAGCAGATTCTTCGGGGTTAGGAGAATGGACCGTGGGGAAATTTCCGTCCGAAACGTCTTGTTCAGGAACATGGATGATATTACGGAAACCCATTTTATTCAGCACCATTGGAACCAGTTTCACTCCTGTTCCATGAAGTGGGGTGTATACGATCTTGATATCACTGTTCTTTTCGATTACATCTGGCGAAAGCGAAAGCTTTTTGATAGCATCAGTGTAAATTTCGTCTATTTCATCGCCAACGATAGTAATATTTTCGTTAGGGCCATTGAATTTAACCTGATCAATACCAGAAATTTTATTTACTTCGGCAATGATATTTTCGTCGTGAGGCGGAACAACCTGACCTCCATCGTCCCAATAAGCTTTATAACCATTGTATTCTTTGGGATTATGCGAGGCAGTGATTACAATACCGCTCTGGCATCCAAAATGTCGAATAGTGAAGGATAATTCGGGAGTAGGTCGCAAAGCTTCGAACAGATAAACTTTGATATCGTTTGCCGAAAAAATGCCTGCAGCAGTTTTAGCAAACAAGGCGCTGTTGTTCCTACTGTCGTAAGCTATAGCAACTTTGATGATACTTAAGTGTTTGAATTGGTCCTTCAGGTAGTTACAGAGACCCTGGGTTGACATACCAACTGTATAAATATTCATGCGATTGGTGCCAACACCCATAATTCCACGTAAACCACCAGTTCCAAACTCTAGCGATCTGTAAAAACTATCAATTAGTTCTTTTTCATTATTTTCTAAAAGAGCTTTAACTTCTTTTTTAGTGTTATCGTCGAAATTACCATCAAGCCACTGCTGGGCTTTTTGTTTCACTTTCTTTAAT
>JAEYWD010000053.1 GCA_023429135.1 Bacteroidota bacterium
AGTTTATGAATACCATTCCTACCCTGAAAAAAAGGGTAAAGTAATTTTTTTTTCATATTTTTGAAAAGTTTGAAATTATACAATGGCAGTGTCTCAATTTTGCGGATTGAGCATTGCAGTAGTTAAAATTTTAATAACCGGATTGTGTTTGCGGCACTTTCCGGTTTTTTTGTTTTGTCGTTTCAGGTCATAGGCATATCAGTTAAAAGTTTATAATAGTTGCTTTAGTAATTATTGTACTTTCTGAATTGGCTTAAGGCTTAAATAAATGTTGTTTTCGTTGATGATATAATGAAATGGAGAAGCAAATTGAAGTGCAGCAAAGAGTTGTTCTACCGAAATTTCGTTAAACTTACCGGTAAAACGAAACGATTTTAGCTCCTCATCCATAAATTTACATTTCATATTAAATTGACGTTCAAGCTTTATCGAGAGGCTTTCAAAAGGTTCGTTATCAAATACCAGTTTATTTTCCTTCCACGATGTAAACAAGTCGGTATTAACCTTCTCCTCCAATAAAAGTGAGTCTTTTTTAACCAGCACATCGTTTTTTTTCATAACAGGCTGTGTTTCTGCCTTAATAACCGATGTTTTTGAGTTTACATCAATTACTGAAGTTGTTTTATAAAACGTAGCCTGCTGATTTGGCTTAAGATATACAACTGCATCATTTCTCAAATTATCTAAACTTTCGCCTGCATCACCCTTTTCAACAACAACAGAACCTTCAACAAGAGTGGTTTGAATAATATCTTCGGAAGAATAAGATTTTACATTAAAGGCTGTCCCTAAAGCTCTGATTTTTATTTTTGAAGTATGAACAATAAATGGTTTGCTTTTATCCTTGGCTACCTCAAAGTAGCCTTCACCTTCCAGATATACATCTCTTGAATTATCCGAAAAAGTTTCGGGATAACTCAGCTTACTTTCGGCATTGAGCCAAACTTTTGAACCATCGGCCAGTTCAATATAAGCTTTGGAGCCTTTAGGTGTAACTATTTTACATGTTATGGTTTGATTCTTGGCAGGCTTAAGATGGTAACCTGCTAAAAAAGCCAGTCCCGATGCAAAAACTACCATAGCTGCAATTCGGGAGATTCTGCTAAATATTGAGATGGATTTCTTTGCTGCGGTTCCCTGGATGCCGTCGGTAAATTTCTGAAAAGCTCTTTCGGAATTGAATTCGTGTTTGCGCCCAATTATTTCCATTGCATTCCATAGCATCTCATATTTGGCAAATTCTTTCGGATTCTCTTCCGATTCGTTAAACCAATGCAAAAGTATCTGAATTTCTTCCGAAGTAGCGTCTCCACTCAGAACCCGGGAAATAATATCGTTAATTTCGTTATTCATTTTATAAGGATGTATTATAATGACAATTTCAAATGAAAGGTCAGTAAAAGGGATTAAAGATTTTTTTCAAAAAAATGATTTTTTACCGGAGTAAATCGATAAAAACCAGAACATGAACAGCTTTTGGCAAATAAGATTCCAGAGACTTGCGTAGTTTTTCAAGCGCAATAGAAATCTGCTTTTGCACCGTATTGAGCGTAACCTTCTTTTTATCAGCTATCTCCTGGTTTTTTAAACCTGCAAACCGACTGAGTTTGAATATTTCCTTACATTGCTCGGGTAATGAATCTATAGCTTCAAGAATTTTGGACTCGAGCTCTTTAGCCAACACAACCGACAAGCCACTTTCCTGTGTTACTGTAAAATATTCCTCAGCATTTCGCAGTTGCTCGGCATAAGCCTCACTATATTTATTTTTTATCTGTTCTTTCTTGAGGTAGTTCAAAGCGTTGTTCTGAACCGACTTATAAAGATATCCGGCAACACTTTCGTTTATATCCAAATTTTCCCTGTGTTCCCAAAGCTTCACAAATGTTTCGTGAACTATTTCTTCGGCTGAGGCTTTGTCCTTCGTGAACCTTATGGCATACAGGCACAACGGGCTATAGTATTCCGAGAATAGCACTCCGAATGCATGTGGATCATCTTTCGAAAGATTGGCAGTCAGGTCCCTTGAATGCATCCCGTTAATTTTTTAGGTGCAAAGTAATAATTTTTATAAAGTGTTATTTCTACAAATATCTATAAATTTACGAAAAATACGGCATTTATGTCGCTGACGAGTGAATATAAAAGGCACCCTTTATGGAGAAACTGGAGAGAATATCTCGATATCCTTCCGATAACCCCACACGATTTGGTGCTTGACTTGGGATGCAGTATCGGAACTACGTCAAAACTTCTTGCAGAAAGGACCGACAAAGTTATTGGAGTTGATAATAACGCAGATTTGCTGAAAGAGGCCTCGAAGGTAAATTCCAGTCCGAAAATCAAATACATTTATTGTAACCTCAACGACCTGGAATCGGCCCAACTACCTATGGCTGATGGAATCTGGTGCAGTTTTGTGGCAGCCTATTTTCCTGATTTCGATCCGGTGCTTCAATTGTGGCAAAAAACTCTGAAGCCCGGTGGGTGGCTGGCATTAGTTGAAATGAGCGGATTATTTGATCATGAACCTTTGAGTGAAACTACCGCCAACATCTTCAAGGATTATTATTCACAACAACGGCAAAGAAATATTTATGATTTTGAAATGGGTACAAGGTTAAAAAGCTTTTTGGAACAGGCAGGATTGAAAATTATCCATGAAGAAGACAAGCAGGATGCCGAACTTAGTTTTTCAGGACCGGCATCTCAAAGAATTATTGAATCCTGGACAAGCCGATTCGACAGGATGTATAAACTCAGAGAACACCTGGGAGAAAGTTCTTTTCAAAAAATTAAACAGGAATTTATTAGTTGCCTGAAAGATAAGAACCATGTAAGCAAAACTGTGGTGAAATATTTGATTGCGGTAAAACCTATTGCATAACTAGTGCTTTCCGAAAGGAACAGTAATGCCGAGCCAGGGCATAATAATCAATCTATCCATTTCAGGAAATAAAGGAATTATGCCTCCATAATCAACAGCAAGGTGACGGCTTGCAAAACGCCCTCCTAACCATAATAAAGTTCCAACTTCACCATTACCAAAGAAAATATAATTCTCTGTAAGAAAATAATGTTTCCTACCTGTACGTATGGTTCCTCCTAAAGAAATGATCGGAGTATTTGCCCACTGGTCGTCAGCAAAAGCAAAACCAGCGCCCGCTGTAAAATTTTTATCGCGGGTACCATGAGTAGTAACTCCATATATCATTCCGACAACTGGTTTGCTTCCGCTACTTTCGCCAAAATATGTTCCAACAATAGCGCCGGTTCCTAAACTCCATTTATCCTTTACCAGGGGAAAAGACAACTTTGGTGTAAACCAAACCGGGGCACCCCTCGCGCCAAATAAAAAAGCCGGAATCATACCAACACCCATACTGAAATTATTGGTAAAACCATAACTCACCTGATTAAAAAGTACCCATGTATTCTGATAATATCCCTCACCTGCTTTTAATCCATACCCATTCGGCAGGTAAAAATATCGGCTTGCATGAGGATTTTCAGGCCAAACCTCTCCTGCAATAAGGTTCTTTGTCTCGACGGACTTCATTTTTTTTATTTTTGACTTAGCAATCTCCACCGTTCCGAAATTCTCTGTTTTAAGCACTATTTTATTTTCAGTGCTGGAAATTACCTTTCCAACAAATACATTCCCATCCAGGGTTTCTACCTGATATAAAATAGTACTGTCATTTATATTCTGAGCACTTAAAGAGATATTGACCAAAAATATCAGGAATAATAAAAGGGTTAAAGTTGGTTTCATTTTGAGTAGTTTTAGTTCAACACCGGAGCAATCTTATATAAAGATAACTAAAACTGGCTATTAGCTGCAATTTTTTTTTCATCAAATGGCCGGAAATGCATATAAAAAATCCAGTCATTGTAACTCTGCTGATTCAATGACTGGAATTATTAATACCTACTTAGAAAGCATTGCTCTTTTGGCGAGATTTACTTTTTTAGGATAACTGAACTGAAGAATTTCCTGAGTTTCCATATTTCCAGACTTATTCGAAGATATGTTAAACTCCATAACTACCTCTCCTCCTCTGGGACCATCGCCACCAATGTAGGCATGAGAGGCAGCAACTTTACCATAATAAGGATTTTTGCCAGTAACCGGAGTAATAAGAGTTCCGTTGTACCGCGCAGTAACCACGTAGTTTGTAACTTCGGTAATTTCACATCCTGAGAAAAGCGAAATTTTAACCTTATACTTTCCGTTCTCTACTTTGGCTGTTCCGCTGTAAGTAACATTCTCGTTATTAATATTATCGATAAAGCAAATTGGATTGGAATCTACATCAAGAAAACCTCCATTGGGCGACTTGTCTTCGTCCCAGTTAATATCAAAACCATTCGGTTCAATAAGGTGAAGATCCAAATCGTTTGATTTATCCCAACTGCAGCTTACCTGCAACTTTCCGGTTCCAGCTTCTACCTGCGAAACACCAATAATCTCGTGATCGCTTATTAACCCGCTGTTGTCAACAATAGCAACAAGAATGTTAAAATTACCTGTAACAAACTTCTGACTAAACAATAAATAAACCAGCAAAGTTTGTGTTGCCGACTTTTTGGTTCCAGGTTTAACCTTATAATATCCTTTCTGCCCTTCAACACCAACCAGAATTTCTTTTACAGAGACATCGGTATTGATTGTTATGGGATTGCTGCCACCTGCCAATACGGAACTATTTCCATAAACTGATCCTATTCTGGGGCCATTGCTCTTGGATGCTGCAGGAAAATTTTCCTGGACAAGGGTTGAGTTTTCGATAGTAAAATAACCAGTTTGAAGAATATCATCCTTCTCCTCCTTATCTTTCTTACAGGAGGTTAAAGCAAGAGCTAGGGCAACAACAATGATTGTTAATTTTTTCATAATTTTTAAATTTACATTTAATGTTGGTTTACAATAAATACCGCCTGTAAAAGTATCCTTGCCCCAAAATTTACCTATCCCCCTTTTCAGGGATTTTCACTTTCTTATTAAAACGAGTAAAGCCAGACCGGAAAGACTGTACTCTCCACATCTGGCTAAACGGGTTTTTATATTGAAGTTTAAGTTTTCACCCGCCTGGCCTCCCTCCACCTCCTGTTGCTGAACCTAATGATGTTACACTGCTGGAAACAGTGAAGTTCCCATAAAGAGTTCCACCCGAATAAGTTCCTCCTGTGTATAAACCATTCTGCAATGTACCGGTACAACTACCTCCCGTGTATATGTAATAGGTATTTCCGCTTTTTAGCGAAGATGAAGAGAACACCATGGAATAATATGAGCGGGCTGGTTTAAATGTTAAAATATCGTTTCCTGCAGCATCCTGAATGTGAAAAATTGTATTTGCCGCTAAACTTGATGTCATAATTACTCGCACTGAATATTGAGTAGATGAGGTACTGGGTGCCTGGGTCATATTTGAGTTTGTACCTGAAATTACCAGAAAACCACCCGTTACACTGCATGTTCCGTTGTAATCCATTCCTACCTCAGGCGACGACTGAGGACCATGGACCAGAATTGTGCCACCTGAAATAGAAATATTACCATTACTATCAAGACCATCTCCTGATGTGATATTTACATAAATATTACCTCCCGCTATTGCAAGCAGACTGCCATCGCTTGACTCGGAACCGGTACCTTTAGTTGCGTTAAAACAATCGTTTGAGGCAATTATACTTATATTTCCATCATTCACCTTAATGCTCGGACTCTCGATCCCTTCGTACGACTTGGTTATCGATATGGTTCCATTGTTTATGGTCACCGAGCTTTCGGCTTTAAAACTATCGTCGCTCGAAGCAACCGTAACTTCTCCATCATTGATAATCAGTTCTCCATTGGTATGAATGGCATCATCGGCAGAACTAACTGTGAACATTCCTCCGTTTATGGTGAGTTTACCATCAGCTTTAACTCCTTTTGCCGAAAGAGTTGATGCTACTGTTTTACTGCTTCCACCGCCAGAGGTAATTGTATACTTCCCCGAATTCACCGTAAGATTAGTTTGTGCCGAAATTCCATCGCCTCCTGAAGTTACATCCAAAGTGTCCAAAGAGAGTGTAATATACCCCAATGCAACATTCTCTGTATTGTCCGATTTGAACCCGTCGCCTCCTGCCTTAATAATGATATTTGCACCTCTGGCATATAAATAATCCTTGCCGCATATACCATCATCCACAGCAGTAATACTCAATTTCAAGTTTCTGATAATAAGACCGTCCTTACTTTGTATTCCGTCCTTATAGTTTCCATTAATAGTAAGAGAGCCCGATCCACAAATTGTAAGGTTTGACTTACTGTAAATACATGCATTAGGATCGGCTGTTGCGGTACCTGCATAAGTGGTGGCATCGCTAAATGTGTTCTGAGATGCTGGTTGAAGATAAACAACTACTTTTTTTGATTTCGAAATCAGAAAAGGAGTGGTTGTTGAATTTGCCACCTGAACGCCGGATAAGATAATTCTTACAACATCGTCGTCCTCAGTATTAACCACAAGCTGCCCATTTGTTAATGCCCCAGTAATACTGTAGGTTGCAGCCTTCGTAATTGTAACAATACTTCCGGTAACAGTAACACCTGCATTGTTTACTGTAACAGAGTTTCCATTCAATACTATAGGAATAACATCCGAATCGTTCCAAACATAGTCGGTCGAATCCTCGTGTAGACCAGCAGTATTATCCTGATCTCCATCCGAATCATTCTCTGTTTCAGTTTCCGTTTCTTCGTCCTTTATATAGTCTTTTTCGCACGACATTACTAAATACAGTACCATTAAACCAAGAAAACCATAAATTATTCGTCTGCTCATGTTCTTTTATTTAAATGAGAAGTAATAACCAACTCCTAAAACATTTTTATTTACAGGGCTGGTAACATTTATTTCGCGATCGATAAGGCCATACACCTCAATCCTGTGAGATTTACTGAATTTGTAATTCAAAGAAAGAATATATCGAACCTGATCGAATTTATTACCATCAGGGTTATTGAGCTGGTAAAACGACTCAACCGAAAATGCAGGAGTGACGGGAAAATTGGCAATATTATATTTCAACTTTATACGGTTACGCCACGTGTACTCAGGATTAATTTTATAAGTATCATAAGAGCCGCTTTCAGTAAGCCGGTCGCTTTCGTCCTTAACGGTTCTCTGAAGGCGTTCGCGTAAGCTAATAGAAAATCTTCCAAGCTTTTGTTCGCCATGAATGAAGAAGTTATATCGCTGGCGGAGTTGATAATCAAAGTATTTGGAATCGTAAAAGTTATAATATTGATAACTTAGCCCAACCTTCAGGAAATTATTAAGATTGTAATTACCTTCCAATCCTAGCCCATACCGACTTGCCTTGCTAAGAAAATCGGAATTCCGCATTTCTCCCAAAACTGATAATTCAAATTTGCCTATCTTTTTTTCAAGGCCTATTTCGGACCAGATGCCAGATTCTCTTGTTTGTGCACCTGCAATCAATAAATTGACAACAAGGAGAATAAGCGTTAATTTAATTTTATGCATTGTTGCTTTAAAAAATGTGCCTGGAGCCCAATCTCCAGGCACAGGTAAAAAACACTAACAACCTAACCAGAATCCAAATTTTAATGTCTTCCTTTATGCATGTGCTTTTGGAATTTGCCACCTTCTCCAAATTTCCCTTTTGTAAGGTCAATTACTTCTGTTGTATCGTTGGCTGTAACAGTAGCTGAGCTGTCGCATGTACCATCTCCATAATCTATCACAGTTACACTGCCATCTCTGTTAAGTTCAACCTTACCACTTTTGATGTAACCGCAACTCCTATCGTACAATAATGCAGTGGTAATGGTTTTGCTGAATTTCAGCGTATTATTTACTGTAATAGTCCCTGTGCCGGTTTTATAATAAACATCATCGGCCTTATCTGTAGTTTCAAAGCCACTCACCCATTCAATCGATTCACTGTTTTTCTGAACAATAATATCATCGTCAGATTGGGTTACAATTTGTTCCCACGAAGTTTCCACAACCCAGTTGCCACTTGCATTTTTACCAAGATTCTTCCGGGTTGCAGTCAGGTCAACCTTCATGCTGTCGATATAGAAATTTTCGTATTTAATTGTCTGTATAGCCCCTGCATTAACAACAGTATCCGACATTTCGATGATAATCTTACCCGACTTTACATGTCGCTTGCCCTCGCTGCAGGCAGTTCCGTAATCAACTGTAATAGTTTTGGGAAACGTGCTGCTGCTAACAGTAACAATAGCACAATCGTTAATATGAGGAATACCAAATTTTACCGGCGCGAAATGTCCAAAACCTTTACCAAATCCAAGTTTAGGATTATAACCTTCGAAAGAAAAGGCCTTTGTTGTTCCATCGAATTTCTCAACAGCAAGACTCTGCACGTCGGCAACACTAGCTTCGTAAACCTGACTGCTTATCACATCCGACACAACTCCTGTTAAATCCGCCGACAAATCCCCGGTACTCTCGTTCTGAAACTTTTGACACGACAAAACTACAATTGCAGTTAAAGCTACAGCTCCAATTAATCCTTTTTTCATAGTTTCTAAATTTGATTAAACCTTTTATCGTTTTTTGACACTAATACAGGCAGGATTTTTTTTACCCTAATGACAGAATGAAATTTATCAGATGAATCGGAAAACAATTCGCCTGAATCCTGGATAGCAGTTGCGCTCAGAACCGCAGGAAAATATGTAAGATTGTAATTATTTTATTCCGGAGGTTTGTATATTAAAAGCTGAAATGCAGGAACAGGTTCAACGAACGTGCTTTGGAGCGTATTAGGTTAGTTTGCGAGAAAGACATATTCTCGAAATTGAAATCACGCGAATTAATATCGTAATAGTTCTGGGTATTCAGAACATTTATAACAGAGGCTCCAAGTTTAAACTGAGATTTGCCCAAATGGAATGAATAGTTAGCTGATAAATCGGTCCTGAAATAATTCGGCACGCGGTCGTAATACCTCAGGAAACCATCGAAGTAGGGTTCTTTCTCCATTTTGTAATAGGGCCGTCCGGTTGAAAAGAGAAAAATTGAGCCAAAATTCCACTTCCCTAAAGAAACCATGCTATTAACACTTAACTGATGCAACTGATCGTTTGTGGAAGGGAAAGCATTTCCAGAGTTTATTTCATCGAACATTTCAAGACTCCGACTTAGGGAATAAGAGATCCACCCTGTATAATTTTTACGTTTATATTGAAGTAGAAAATCCATGCCGTAAGCTTCGCCATCGCCATTCAGAAAATAACTGGCCCTGTCAAAGGTTCCGGGAGGTGATGAAAATTTATCCCGATCAACATTTCGCCTTAAATGAGAAATATAAAAATATTCCTGAATGCCATATATACTTTTGTAATAAGCCTCAGCGTCGAAAAGAAAGTCGCCCATTTGTAAATTAGCCCCAATTACATAATGATCGGAGGTGATAACGGGATGCATAACTCCATCGGCCAAAACCCAAAAATTCTTAATATACCCCGTTTCCTGGCCTGAACCAACCTGACTGATATATTGGCAATAATGCCCATAAGCCATTCTTAGAGACAATTTGGAATTCAGATCAGCACCCAATGCTAAACGGGGTTCAACATATACTTTTTTAGTACCATCGTAATAATTCACCCTTAATCCAGGCTTAATAGTGAAAATATCATTAAGTTTGATACGATCGAGAAGATACAGTGAACCTACCCAGTTTTTCTGGTCTATTTTATCATAAACAAGCGTATCTCCTGAATCTTTGTAATAATAGGTATGATTGCGACGCCCTACTGCCCCAAAATAGAGCTGATGCTTGTCATTCAGTGTGTATGAGTTTTTAAGCGATAAAGCCAGGTCGTTCAGGGTATTTTCATCATTCATTGGAAAATTATTGATCTTCTCGGGCAAAGGATAAGGAGGCTGATCTGTCGACGAAATTGTCGATTCTATAAGTGTTCGGTTTGAGTACTTATTGGAATAACCTGAAGCACCTACCTGCAAACTGGTAAATAACGAATTATTCCATTGCCTTGTCCAGTTTCCGCTTAAACCAAAATTGTTCCAGGTATTTTTATCAACATTATTAATAAATAATCCTTTATAAGAATTAGAAAAGGAATTATCATAAAAGTCCTTTCCTCCATAATAGCTTACTGATAAGCTTTCGCGCGAGTTAGGACGAAAAGTCAATTTGCTATTGTAATCGTAAAACTTGAATGTTGGAGAACTTACAATAGTTGTATTTGATATGGCACCCTGGAAACCTTCAACACCGGTACTAAAAACTTTTTTTGAAAATTCGGTGGCATAAATATCCGAATAAGTTCTTCTATAAGCCGCCACCAGTGAAATTTTGTTTCCAATGGGTACTTCTGTAGTAATATTTCCGCTCAAAAGATTTATGTCCCCATACACTTTTGGTTTCTGATAATTTCCCGATTTGGCAGTAATATCCACAATTCCCGATACCCGTTCACCATATCGTGAGTCGAAGCCACCCTTAAAAACCTGTACATCTTTTACAACATTGGGATTTAAAGAAGATATCATTCCATAATAGTGACTCAGATTATAAAGCGTTTGTCCATCGAACAGAATCAGGTTTTGATCGCTTGACCCTCCATGAATGCTAAGCTCCGAAGAATTTTCAGAGTAGCTTATACCAGGAAGAAGTTGCAATGTCCGGAAAATGTCAGTCTCAGCCAGTATAGGTAGATCAATTAGTTTGGAAACATTGATGGTTGTTGCAAAATCGACATCATTTCTAAAATCTATCATTTCCAGACGGGGACTCTTCACCACAACGGTATCCATCAATTGCACCTTTCTTTTGAGCTGGAAGTTCAGACTCTGATCGGAATTAATCCAGTGAACCAGAGTATCTACCGGGTCGTATCCTATAAAATTAACTACTAACCGGAAGGGATTTGATTGAATATTTTTAAAGCTGAAAGAACCCGAGGAAGAAGCATAGGTATTCATATTCAATTCGGGAAGAACCACAGCCGCGTATGGCAATTGTTCTCCCGATTCGCGATCGGTTATGGCTCCCAATACCCGGCACGAAACTGTATCTTTTAAAGCAATCTCCTGTTTTTCAATCAATAAAAAGCGGTTGTGTTTGTAAACGTAATCAAACGACAAACCCGAGAGTAAATTCTGCATAAACTCCTCGGGTGTATTTCCTGTTACTTGCCTGTTTATTTGAACTTTGTCCGCCTTTTGAGCGTCGAAGGCTACTTTGATTTTAAGTTTTTCCGAAACTTTTGTAAGAGCATCAGCCAGTGTTTCTCCCTTAAATTCGATATTATATGTTTGAGCTGGCAAATCCCAAAGGACAAATAAAGCCAAAAAGCAAAACAGTGTTTTAATCCGATTTATTCCGAACCTGTATTTTACTATTGGTTCCAATCTCATAATCAAGCTCCATAGGTATACATACTACATCTAAAGCGTCCACCAGATCCCTGTTCGAAAAATCTCCTGTGTAGAATTTATTTTCGATATCAGGAAGTGTAAATGTAACATTAAATTGTCTTTCGATCTCCTTAAAAACATCAATTAACGGAGCCGAGTCAAAATAGAACTGTCCAATTCTCCAATTTGAAACAGTTGAAATATTTCTATCTGCATATTCTTTAAGATGATTACTACTTGTTGTGGCACTTTCGCCGGGAGTAAGAATAACAGCTTCGGTGGCATTTTTTACCTGTACTTTGCCGGTGACACAACTAACCTTAAACGAATTCTCGCGGGTATAGATATTAAAAGATGTGCCCAGAACATTAATATCGGCAAATCTGGTTTTCACTACAAAGCTACTTCCTTTTTTTACATTGAAAAAAGCCTCACCTTCCAAAGTAAGAAGTCTTTTCTTATTGAAACTGCTTTTCCTGAATGATATTTTGCTTTCGGCATTAATGCTTACCATCGATCCGTCGGGCAACTGGTATTCGGTTTGCTGCCCCTTTGGAGCTACAATATTGGTTGTTCCAAAGTACGAAAAGGCAGACCATACTCCAAAAAGAACCAGAATGGATGCAGCAATAGAGTATATCCATCTCATTTTCCTGGCGGGATTTAACTCAATGGTCCTTGGTCCCGAGGAATTCTCTATGCGGAGCTTCAGCCTCCTCAGTGCTTCCTCCTTAGAGACTGTGACCGGCACCTCCAGCTCCGATGTCCGGGAAAGAATTTTTCTTTCCAGCTCTGAATTACCAATTACCTCTTCTTTTTTACTATTTAAATCTTCGAACATGATCGTATTCTTTAAATATTCATGTTTAATTCTTTCTTTAAAAAGGATAAAGCCTTCTCCATACGTTTTTCCACAGCTTTTACCGTAATTCCAAGATTATCGGCAATTTGCCTGTAAGTAAGTTTATCTATCCGGTTCATTAAAAATACAGTTCGCCGTTTATCGTCCAATTCACCGATCGATCGCTGAAGCTTAGCATCAAATTCTTTCATCTCCAGCAAATACTCCGGCGATTCATCTAATCTGTCGGTACGTAGTGTATTTCTGAAATTAAATGTCACCTTCTGATGTTCAACTTTGTTTAAAAACAGGTTATTTGCAGTTGTATAAAGCAGTTGCTTTACTGTTTCCACACGAACCTCGGCCCGTTTCTCCCATATTTTCAAAAAAGCATCCTGAGCTGTATCTTCGGCAACCTCGATATTTCCCGATTTATAATAGATATAATTCCGGATGGGCTCGTACCAATTATTGAAGACACTGTCAAATTCTGCCTGACTTATCCCTGCCATTATAAAAAGCTTGTTATAACTTTAGAATTCGAATTAAATACAGGTGACCTGAATTTTACCCTACCTTTTTTTAAGAAAATTTAAGAATAAATTCCATACTCAAGTAGAGTAATAATGAACAGTCCTTTGATGGTATGGAGCTAAACAGAGTTATTGTTAGCTTCTTATCTGGTATTTTTGGATTTGGATTCCAACGGCAAGAATGTCATCTACCTGAAAGTTTTCTGCCTTCCAATCCAGTAAGTTCCTTTCTAACCTGTCTTTCTGGTCCTTAAGAGGATATTTCTGAATCCTGGAGAGTAACTCAAATAGTCTTTTGCTTTTGAAGGTTTTATTTTTTTCGCCGCCAAACTGAGAGGTATAACCATCGGTAAACATATAAACACGGTCACCATCCATCAGATCTATATAATGATTGGTGAAACTGTTTTTCATATACGGATGGTAGCCTATCGGCATGCGATCGGGAGCTTTTTTTATAAGCTCGTAATTATCTGTTGAATCTTTACGAGCCAGATACAACGGCATATTGGCTCCGGCATATTGCATTTTAAGGTTTTCGAAATCAATAAAACAAACGGCAATATCCATCCCGTCGCTTATATACTTCCCTTTGCTCCGCTGATGGAAAGTATTTAATATTTTCTTCCTCAACTTCCCAAGTAATTCATTGGGAGAATAATAAAATCCATCGCTCATAACTCCGTTTAAGGCCGATATCCCCAAAACACTCATAAGTGCTCCCGGAACACCATGTCCTGTACAATCGGCAACAGCAAAATAAAGTTTTGAACCAAATTGTTTGAACCAGTAGAAATCTCCACCAATCAAGTCGCGCGATTTGGAAAAAATAAATTTATCGGTTACAAGCTTATCTATAGATTTTATGGGTGGCAAAAGTGCTTGTTGGAGATAAATTGAATATTCAATGCTCTGGGTAATACTTTTATTCTTCTCTTCCAGATCCTTGTTCATTTTACGGATAAGATCCGATTTATGCTTTAATAGAAGATGCGTATTTATTCTAACAAGCAATTCCCTGCTGTTAAAAGGTTTGGTTACAAAATCCTGGGCCCCGATTCCAAAACCTGAAATTTTATTTTCAATCTGCCCATAACTGGTCACAAATATTACTGGTATTTCTTTTAAGGCTTCGGAACTCCTCATGTAATTACAAACTTCGAAACCATTCATGCCGGGCATCTCAACGTCAAGTAATACCAGGTCGAATTTCTGAACGGACATTAATTGAATGGCTTCTTCTCCGCTTTGAGCCAGGGTAACTATATATTTGGCTTTCGATAATAATTTAAACAACATTTCACGATGAACCGACATATCATCGACAACCAAAATCTTATTCTGTAACATTCCTATTCAATTTAGATTGACTTAATGGTGTAAAGTTTACACCTATTTACGGGAATTGTGTCTCATGGTTATTAATTCTTTATAAAACATTTAAAAGTTTTTCAAACAACCAAAACGGTATACTTGATTTAGAATTTGTAATATTGCTTTTATCCTGGTGAATGCCAAAAATTTTAACATCCTTGTAATTTTACTTTAATGCTCACCTGTTATCTTTATAAAAAAATCCCATGATAAAAAGATCTTTCATTATCGTTGTTTTTATTATTGTCTGCACCTCCCTACTGGCACAAAAGCGCCATGAAATTAATTTCCCCGATATTCAGGGATATCAAACCTTAAAGTGTGATTTTCATATTCATTCTGTATTTTCCGATGGAAGTGTCTGGCCCACCATCCGCGTTGAAGAAGCCTGGCGCGAAGGCATGGATGCCATTGCCATTACTGAACACATCGAATATCTTCCTCACAAAAAAGATATTGTTGCCGATCATAACAGGGCCTTTGAAATTGCATCACCTGCGGGAAAGGACAGAGATATTGTTGTAATTCATGGGAGTGAGATTACCCGTTCCATGCCTCCGGGTCATAGCAATGCACTATTTTTGAAGAATTCGAACCTGCTCGACACAGCAAAATATATCGACGCTTTTAAAGCAGCAAAAGCTCAGAATGCATTTATTTTCTGGAACCACCCGGCATGGAGCCGCCAACAACCCGACACAACCTTATGGTGGAAAGAACATACCGAGCTTTACGAAGCCGGGCTGATGCACGGAATTGAAGTTGTTAACGAGCATGAATATTCGGCCGAAGCACACAAATGGGCCATTGAAAAAAAGCTCACCATGCTTGGGAATTCCGACATACATAACCCTATTCAGATGGACTATGACTTTTCAATGGGTGAACATCGGCCTATGACATTGGTCCTGGCTAAAGAAAAATCGGTCGAAGGCATAAGAGATGCTCTGATGAACCGCCGCACCATCGTTTATCACAATAATTTACTCATTGGCGACAATGCCTATTTAAAAGAATTATTCGAAAAATCGATACGCGTTGAAAAAGTGTCGAGAAACAATAAAAGCATTCATGTGACCATTTATAATTCCAGCAGCATCACTTTCGAAATTAAAAAGCTCAAAGGAAACGACCCGAATCTTGAGTATTTCAGGAACCTGAAAATAGAAGCAGGAGGATACACATCCTTCACCCTTTATGAAAAAGAACTTACTAAAAATACTGGTTTTAGTCTGCAATTGGAAGTGCAGAATCTGTTAATTGCACCAGGAAAGGGAATGCATTATAATCTCAATTTTCAGATTAATTAACCATATTCTCTCAACAAAAAAATATCCAGAATAAACTAACTAAACCAATGAAGAACTTTTTTTTAATAATGCTATTATCGTTAAACTTTTGCGATTTGAATGCTCAGGACCGGATTATCAAGAAAAATGGAGAAATTACCAATGTAAAAATACTTTCAATTGATTCCACTCAAATTAATTTAATCACTCAAATTTCAGGAAAAATATTTACAACATATATTAACCTCACAGATGTGGCTTCATATACTTATCGAGGGAGAATATACAAACAAAATAATGATCGCAAATTTGATGTGGTAGAATTTAAATCACCTCATAAAAAGGAATACCTAGATGCAGACAGTATAGAAAAGAAATATAAATATTTTCTTTACACTTACTCTGGAGAAATAGTAAATGCTCCTGAGGTAGAATACAGAACCGGATTCTTACAACAGCCCTGCATAGTGGCAGACGGAAGAAAGTACAAACCTGAAACAATTAAGTTTTTCAAAAATGAAGAGGGTGTTTATGCAAATTCTAAAGAAGCCGAACGTAATACCAATTCCAATTTTGTAATAAGAGTTAAAAATGGAAAGGTGAACCTGTATGAAATAAAGACTACCAATTATCACCCAGGTTCATATAATTCAAGCACCGCGATGTTCTCTCCAGGAATCAATACAACCAGTATTAAGAACTATTATAATTTTGGCTTTAATGATCTTAAAAAAACTACTTATAAAAATCTTTCTGAAGATATTGGTGATAATCCTTTGTGTCAGCCCTATCTCATAAAATATAAAAACATTTCAAAAACTCAGGCTTATCTTACAGGATTTGGGGTTGGCATTACTATTATTGGCTTTGCAACACTTGTAAGCAAAACCAAAGATTGGGATGGGTCTGATAATACTCCTGAACCTAAAACTACCGGTAACATTATTACATTAGCTGTTGGCTCAGGAATGGTTGGCATCGCCTATTTTTTGACCTTTTCTAAACCCAAGCAACTAAGAAAAGCCGTTGATGCATACAATCAATAATTGTAATTTTATGGACTGGGACAACACCCCAAGAATTGGCAAAAGTTTTTTTGATGCCAGTATAAATGATGAAAAATACCTAAATATTAATGGCATCTTTTAACTGACTCATTAAAAATCGAAAAACTTACTTCCCTGAAAAACAACTTCCTCAGGCTATTGTTATTTCCATGATATCAAATCATCTACTTTCTGAAATTTAAATTTTATTTATGAAACCGTATTTCCATATCCTTATCAGTGGCATACTGATATTTTGGTCATGCTCAGGTGAAAAAAAACCGAATAGTTCCACAAATGCTGACCCTGACACATCATCGGTACCGGTTGAAACCAAGCCTGCCAACACCAATTACAAACCCGCATTCGAAGGTCAAACCAGAATAAAAGGTGTAACAACGACGGCTAAGTACAAGGCAACAATAGTCACCTCGTCGTTGGAAAACCCATGGGGAATCACCAGTTTGCCCGATGGCCGCTTTTTGATTACCGAAAAAGCAGGACGGATGCGCATTATAACCCCCAATGGAACTGTAGGTGATCCCATTTCAGGCGTACCAAAGGTTAATGATGCGGGTCAGGGCGGACTGCTTGGTCTGTGCCTCGACCCGGACTTCACGACCAACCGGATGATCTATTGGTCTTTCTCCGAACCGGGAGCTCAGGGAAATGTCACCGCCATAGCCAAAGCGAGATTGTCGGATAACGAAAAAGCCCTTGAACAGGTTAAAGTCATCTATCGCGCCAATCCAGCGTATGCAGGAAATCTTCACTATGGATCCAGGTTAGTTTTTGATAAATCGGGCCTCCTGTTTGCCACCACTGGCGAACGTTCCGACATGGTTACCCGACCACAGGCTCAATTGGTAACATCTGCATTAGGGAAATTAGTCAGGATCACCAAAGACGGCGCACCGGCACCCGGGAATCCATTTGCAGGTCAAGGGAATGCTCGTCCTGAATTATATTCAATAGGTCACAGGAATCCGCAAGGCCTGGCATTTCACCCGGAAACAGGGGACCTGTGGCTGAATGAGTTTGGTCCACGCGGGGGCGACGAGCTCAATCTTATAAAAGCAGGAGCCAATTATGGGTGGCCAACCATCACGTATGGTATCGAATACAGTGGCGAAACCATTGGTGAGGGTATCCAACAAAAAGAAGGACTGGAACAGCCGGTATATTACTGGGATCCCGTTGTGTCGCCCAGCGGAATGACCTTTTACAGCGGCGACAGAATTGCTGAATGGAAGAACAATCTGTTCATCGGCTGTCTTAGTGGAATGCATATCATCCGGCTGGTGATAAAAGATAACCGTGTAGTTGGTGAAGAAAGATTATTGGCAGACGAAAATCAGCGGTTCAGGGACATCACCCAGGGAAACGATGGAGCCTTATATGCGGTAACCGATCAGGGACGATTGTACAGGATAGATAAAGAATAGTTGATGTAATAACAACTAAACGAAGCTTTGTTTAACCCAAAACGAAGCTTCATCTTCATTAAAACGAAGCTTCATCTTTGCCAAAACGAAGCTTCGTTTTATCCTAAAGGAAACTTCGTTTTTGAATAATGAAGTTTTGTTTTTAGGAAGTTCTTCATCCTAAAAAACAAAAAGCCGGATTACTCCGGCTTTCATATATCTCAAATCTTCAGAAAACTATTCAATCTTGAACTTACCAATATCGTTTGGTGAAGAAAATTTGATGTACTGAGCGTGAGCAGCAACCTGGGCAGCGCCGTATTTCATGTATACTTCAAAAGTTTTCCAGTAATTATGATCGCGGTTGCAGTCGAGCAGCAACAAGTAGCTCATAATGATATGACCAGCCATTTCAACCATTCTGCGTGCATGAAAATCGATGAATTCGTTATTGTTGAATCCGGTTACCTTAGTTACAGCTTCCTGGTATTGTTCGGTTAAACCAACCAATACACGGCGATAACCTTCCAGTTCAGGTTTCAAAGCCTCAGCTTCGTATTCTTTGATGCGGGCAAGATATCCGCCGGTGGTTACGCCACGGATGGCAGCAACTACCTGTAACTGTGTAGTTCCTTCGTAAATAGAAGTGATACGTGCATCGCGGTAGATACGTTCTACAGGATAATCTTTCATGAAACCTGATCCTCCGTGTACCTGAACTGCATCGTAAGCATTCTGGTTGGCAAATTCCGAGGTCATACCTTTGGAAATCGGAGTGAAAATATCAGCTAACTTCTGATATCTCTTCATCTCTTCCTTTTCTTCCTTGGTCAGATCGCGTTCTTCGGAAATATGCATCAGAGTTTTGTAGATATCCACAAAACGTGCTGTTTCATAAAGAATGGTGCGACTTGCATCCAGTTTGGCCTTCATGAGCGAAATCATCTCATAAACAGCAGGGAACTCGATGATGGCTTTTCCGAACTGTTTTCTTTCTTTAGCGTAAGACAAAGCTTCACGGTAAGCAGCTTCCGAAACACCCACACTCTGAGCGGTGATACCCAAACGGGCACCGTTCATAAGGGCCATTACGTATTTGATTAATCCAAGCTTACGCGATCCGCAAAGTTCAGCAGGAGCATTCTTGAATACGAGTTCGCAGGTTGGTGAACCTTTGATACCCATTTTATTTTCGATACGGCGAACAGTCACGCCACCATTTCTTTTGTCGTAAATAAACATCGATAAACCGCGACCGTCAGCAGTTCCTTCTTCGGAACGGGCAAGAACAAGTGCTATATCGCCATCGCCGTTGGTGATGAAGCGTTTTACACCATTCAGCAACCAGATATTCTTTGATTCATCAAAGGTTGCTTTGAGCATTACAGCCTGAAGGTCAGAACCAGCATCGGGTTCTGTTAAATCCATTGCCATAGTTTCGCCGGCGCAAACACGGGTCAGAAATCTTTCTTTCTGTTCCTCGGTTGCAAATTCGTTGATGGTTTCGGCGCAGTCCTGCAATCCCCAGATGTTCACAAAACCTGCATCGGCACGCGATACAATGTCGGCAGCCATGATGTAAGGAACAATTGGGAAGTTCAAGCCATGAAAACGGCGTGGAAGCGACATCCCCATCAAGCCAGCCTGACGCAAAGCTTCGATGTTTACTTCGGTTCCCTGAGCATATTTAACACGACCGTCAACAAGTTCCGGACCATCGTGATCTACGCCTTCCGCATTGGGGGCAACTATTTCAGCGCTGATTTCGCCAACTATTTCGAGCACCTGATTGTAGCTGTCCATAGCATCTTCGAAATCAACCGGGGCATAGTCGAATTTATCTTTTTCCTCAAAATTTCTTTCTTTCAGTTCCACAATCCTCTTCATCAAAGGATGGTTCAGATGAAATTTTATTTCTGGGTTATCTGTATAGAAATTTGCCATATAAAAAAAAGTTGAGAAGCCCCTCCTGGCCTCCCCAAAGGGGAGGAAAAAGAAAATACAGTGGAACCTCAGTTTTTCATTTTTAACACATTAATTTTATTAGCTCCTCTTTTCTCCCCTCCTTTGGAGGGGTCGGGGGAGGCTTACTTCGAATTTTGTTTGTAGTACTTGATCATTTTTGGAACTACTTCTTCAACGCTGCCATTGATTACATAATCGGCAATTTTGTTGATAGGAGCTGCCGGATCGTTGTTGATCGAAATGATCATGCTCGACTCCTGCATCCCGGCAATGTGCTGGATTTGTCCCGAAATACCACAAGCAATATATAATTTAGGACGAACGGTGATACCGGTTTGTCCAATCTGGCGGTCGTGATCCACATAACCTGCATCAACAGCGGCACGAGAAGCACCAACTTCACCACCGATAACCGCAGCCAGTTCGAATAATTTGTCGAAGTTTTCCTTCGAACCAACACCATAACCGCCGGCAACGATAATCGAGGAGTTTTTGATGTTCACCTTCGATTTTTCCATGTGACGTTCGATGATGTTCACCACGAAATCGGTATCCGAAACATAGCTGTTCACATCCAGGTTCACAGTTTCGCCTTTATAACCCATGTCGAAGATTTCCTTCTTCATCACGCCTTCGCGAACGGTAGCCATTTGTGGACGGCAGTCGGGGTTAATAATGGTTGCAATAATATTACCGCCAAACGCAGGACGGATCTGGTATAAGAGGTTCTTGTATTCGGTGTTTGTTTTCTTTTCTTCGTGATCGCCAATTTCGAGACTTGTACAGTCGGCAGTTAAACCACTGTGCAGGGCTGAAGAAACGCGTGGACCTAAATCGCGGCCAATGGTTGTTGCTCCCATCAGTGCAATCTGAGGTTTCTGCTCCTTGAAAAGCTTTACTGTAATAGCTGTGTGAGGCAGTGTGGAATAGTGCTCCAAACGTGCATCGTCGGCTACATAAACTGTATCAACGCCAAAAGGGAAAAGCTGTTGTGGAAGATTTCCAACATTGCTGCCAATAACCAGCGCTTCGAGCTTACATTTAAGCTGCGTAGCAAGTCCACGGCCTTTGGTAAGAAGTTCAAAGCTCACATCGGCAACCTTGCCTTCGTCAATTTCGCAATAAACTATTATATTGTTCATTATTCAAGATTTTCTTAGTGATGAATATTATCCGATAGTGTGATTTGAAAGAAGCTCCTTCATGAGTTCTTCGATATCGCGGTCGTTATTGGTAAGCTGTTTGGCTTCCTTGGCCTGGAAAACGATGTTTTCGATTTTCTTAACCTTGGTAGGAGAACCATTTAAGCCCAACTGTTCGCGATCGCTTTCGATATCGTTCACACTCCACTCCTTAATGTTAAGGTAGGGACGTTCGTTGATCATGGTAATATAATCTTCGCTCTTTTCCTGACGCTCGCTGATGGTAGTGGAATGTTTGTACTTCATCAGAAGTTTGGCATTACGCGGGCGGCATGCAGCAGCAGAACCATTCACGGTGATAAGAATAGGAAGTTTACCTTCCACTACTTCAACACCACGCTCTAACCGACGTTTTACGCGGATAGCAGATTTATTAACGGATAAGATTTCTTCGGCATAGGTAATCTGAGCAATATTCAGCTTCTCAGCAACCTGTGGTCCTACCTGAGCGGTATCGCCATCAATAGCCTGACGTCCGCTGATAATCAGGTCGAAATCTTTTATTTTTTTGATAGCACAAGAAAGTGCATATGATGTTGCCAAAGTATCGGCACCGGCAAAAGCTCGGTCGGTTAACAAAACACCTTCATCGGTTCCGCGGAATAAACCTTCGCGAAGAATTTCGGCAGCTCTCACTGGGCCCATGGTGAGCACTGTAATTGTGCTTCCGGGGATCTGATCTTTGATCCTCAATGCTTGTTCGAGTGCGTTTAAATCTTCGGGGTTAAAAATTGCAGGTAAAGCAGCACGGTTAACAGTACCATCGGCTTTCATAGCATCTTTTCCAACATTCCTGGTGTCAGGTACTTGTTTGGCTAAAACTATAATTTTCAGTCCATTCATCGTAGAAGTGGTTAATTTTAAGATTGGCAAATATATAA